>DATDKW010000054.1:0-11891 GCA_036519715.1 Mycobacteriales bacterium | reverse complement strand
TTGTCCTTGCACTCCTCCTCGGACGCCTTCACGTCCTCGAACCGCGGGTTGGAGAAGGACAGCGACATCGAGCCGGAGAAGTCCTCGATCGGCGAGATCTCGCCGAGGATCTCGTCCAGGCCCGAACGCGGGTCCGTCTCGGTGGCCACCCGGGCCCGCCACTTGTCGTTGCCGACCAGCCAGTCGAACGAGTCGGTCTGCAGGGCCAGCAGATTCGGGACCTCGAGAGGTTCCCGGATCTTGGCGAAAGAGATCCGGTCCGGGGAACCGGGGATCCTCTTGCGCTCAGGGGTGGTCGTCGTGCCAGTGTCGGAGCGGGAGACTGCCAAGATGCGTCCTTCCAAGGACAGGCGCCGTCAGTGCGCGCACAGCCTCGGACCTCCCGGAACCCGGCCGGGGTCGAACCCTGGGGACGAGTGGAAGGTCAGAGGGCAGCGCAAACTGGCAGTGTAGGCGAAACGCACACTGCTGTCGAGGCCGCCGCCCTTCTCCTGACGTCCACTTCGTGCGTCAGCGTGACTCGCCGCACGCGCGACGTCAAGAGCACGCGGTCCGGCGAGTCGCGGGCCGATCCGGGCGGGACCTGTCCTCGTCTATTTGCCCAGGTCAGACGCCTCGTCACGGAGTGCGACCAGGATCGAGCGAGGCCGTCTCGAGTGTTCCGCGGCCGTCTCCGACCGGCCGGCACGCCCTGTGCCCGGTCGACCACATGCCTGGATTCGGGTCTCCGTCACCCGGAAGGGCGATCGCCGTGGGCGGGCAGTCGGGAGGTGTGGGTCGGGCCACGCCTCGCCGACCGCCCGAGCCGGGCGGCGGGGCCGGGTCGTCCCCTCACGACCCGGATCCGCAGCGGAGGGGAGCCGGCGCCCGCACCGCGCCACCCCCGTCGGCGCGGTAGGGGCACCGGGCCATCACCCCCGCACCCCATCAGTGACGGTTCGTACAGAGGGTTACGGCACCGGTACGAATTGCGACCGCGGACAGCACAGCGCCCCGCCCGGTCGACCGGGCGGGGCGCTGGGACGTGCAGGGTTGTGCAGGGACTACTTGAGGGTCACCGTGGCGCCGGCGCTCTCCAGCTGCGCCTTGGCCTTGTCGGCGGTCTCCTTGTTGGCCTTCTCCAGGACGGCCTTGGGCGCACCGTCGACCAGGTCCTTGGCCTCCTTCAGGCCGAGGCTGGTCAGCGCGCGCACCTCCTTGATGACCTGGATCTTCTTGTCACCGGCGGCCTCGAGGACGACGTCGAACTCGTCCTGCTCCTCCACGGCCGGGGTGTCGGTGGCGCCGCCACCCTGGGCCGGGCCGGCGACGGCGACCGGGGCGGCCGCGGTGACGCCGAAGGTGTCCTCGAACTGCTTCACGAAGTCCGACAGCTCGAGCAGCGTCATCTCCTTGAACGCGTCGAGCAGATCGTCAGTGCTCATCTTCGCCATGGTCGGCGGTCCTCTCTTCTTCATCGGTCGCCGAGTCGGCGGTGGTGTCGGTGGTGGTGTCGGTGCTGGTGGGGGCGTCGGCAGCAGCCGCGGCGGGCTCGTCGGCGCTCTTCTTCGCCTGCAGGGCGGCGGCGAGCCGCGCAACCTGCGACAGCGGGGCCTGGAACAGGCCGGCCGCCTTGGCCAGCGAGCCGTTCATCGCGCCGGCCAGCTTGGCCAGCAGCACCTCGCGCGGCTCGACGTCCGCGAGCTGGCGCACCTCGGCCGGGGTGAGCGACTTGCCGTCGAGCACACCGCCCTTGATGACCAGCAGCGGGTTGGTCCGCGAGAAGTCGCGCAGGCCCCGGGCCGCCTCGACCGGGTCGCCGCTGATGAAGGCGATCGCGGTCGGGCCGGTGAGCAGCTCGTCCGGCACCGGGAACCCGGCCTCGGTCGCGGCCCGCTTGGTCAGCGTGTTCTTCACGACCGCGTACGTCGTGTCGCTGCCGAGCGAACGGCGCAGCTGCGTCATCTGGGCCATCGTGAGCCCGCGGTACTCGGTGAGCACCGCCGCGGACGAGCCCTGGAACCGCTCGGTGATCTCGTCGACCGCCGCGGTCTTCTCCTGGTTCGCCACGTGCCTCCTCTCTCGTGCTCGGGCCGGCATCCGGGCCCGGATACGAGAGACGCCCCGGCGCAGGGCGCACGGGGCGGGCGCGGCACACTCGCCGCGGCGACACCGTCCATCCTGCGCGGGTCGCCCGTCTCGCGACGGGACCTTCGGCTGGGCACGCCCAGCGGCCGGCGGTCATCGGTGGATTTCGTGGTCCATCGTACAGGCAGCCGGCGGGTGGTCCGCACCGCGGTCAGGGGACCAGGGTCCGGCGGGTGGCCCGGTCAGGGGGTCAGGGTCCCGTCGGGGGCGACGCGCATCGCCGTGGGGCCGAAGTCCTCCCGGGACAGCCGGGCGATCAGGGCGATCGCGGTCCGGGCGGGGTCGGGCTGGGCGTACCCGGGGGCGACGTGGCGGGTGGCGTGCAGCCGGCCGCCGGCCCAGCCACCGTCGGCCCGGAAGGTGAGCTGGACGATCGCGGTGGTGCCGAGCACGCCGGCCAGGGACAGGACGCGGTAGCCGACCAGGTTGCCCATCGAGTAGGCCACCGGGCGGCCGGCGACGACCTCGGCCCCGCGGACCACGTGCGGACCGGCGCCCAGCACCGCGTCGGCCCCGGCCGCGACCGCGGTCCGGGCGAAGGCCCGCAGGTCGCCGCGGTCCTCGCCGAACGCGGTCTCCCGCCCGGCCGGCACGTGCAGCGCACCGCTGCCCTCGGCGCCGCCGTGGAACACCACGATGACCACGTCCGCTTTCTGTGCCGCCTGGCCCACCAGCTTGCGCACCGCCGCGGGATCGTTCAGCGGGGCGGCCCAGCCGTACGGGGCGAAGCCGACGACCGCGACCCGGATCCCGCGGACGGTCCGGACCGCGATCTCGTCCGGGCCGCCGGTGGTGGCCATGCCGGCCGCCCGCACCACCTGCCGGGTCTGGGCCAGCCCGGCCGGGCCGTGGTCGTGGGCGTGGTTGTTGGCCAGGCTGAGCACGTCGTAGCCGGCCGCGGCGAACAGCCGGCCGTACGCGGGCGGGCTGCGGAAGGCGACGCAGTCGGTCCGGTCCGGGCCGCACTTGGAGCTGCTGGCGACGTCGGTGAGGGTGCCCTCCAGGTTGCCGATCATGACGTCCGGGGCCCGGGTCAGCGGGGTGACCGCGCCGAGCAGCCGGCCCGGGTCGGGGGGCAGGCCGCGGTCGATGCTGGCCGGGACGGCGTCCCCGGACCAGCCGACCGTGACCGTCGCCGCCGGGGCGGGCTTGTCGACCCCGCCCGACCGGCCCGGGGCGGAGCCGGTCGACGGACCCGGACTCGCCGTGCCGGTCGCGGACCCGGTGCCGGTCGCCGACCCCGTGCCGGGCGCCGGCCCGGTGACGGACGCGGGGTCGGATCCGGCCGAGCAGGCGGCGGCGGTGACCGCCAGCGCGGCCAGCACGGCGACCGCGCTCCGGCTCGGAGACAACGCGCGGGCCGGCACGCCCGCGAGCATGTCAGATGCGGGCGAACTCGGCCCCGGTCAGCTCGGCCGACAGGTCCCACAGCCGGCCGGCCAGCTCCTCGTCGTACGCGCTGCGCTTGGCCGTGACGACGACCGGCAGGCCGCGCACCTCGCCGGGGCCGCCCGGGCCGAGGTAGGTGCCGCCGGTCAGGCCGGGGTCGGTGGCCGCCCGCAGCTGCGGCAGAGCGCCCTGCCCGGGCGGCTGCATCAGCCGGTCGGTGGCCGGGAAGACGATCGACTGGACCCGGCCGGCGAGCCCGCCGTGGCCCCGGCCGAGGTGGGTGCGGGCGCCGCCGGGATGGGCGGCCAGGGAGGCGGTGCCGGCGCCGACAGCGAGGAGCCGGCGGTCCAGCTCGAACGCGAACAGGAGGTTGGCCAGCTTGCTGGCGAAGTAGGCCGGCCAGCGGCGGTAGCGCCGGCGTTCCCAGTTGAGGTCGGTCAGGTCGAGACGCCCGGCGCGGTGGCCGATGCTGGACACGGTGACGACCCGGGAGCCGGGGGCGTCGAGCAGCAGCGGCAGCAGCCGGGCGGTGAGCGCGACGTGACCCAGGTGGTTGGTGCCGATCTGCAGCTCGAAGCCGTCGGCGGTGCGCTCGAACTCGGTCGCCATGACCCCGGCGTTGTTGACCAGGAGGTCGAGCCGCGGCAGCCGGTCGGCGGCGCGGTCGGCGAACTCGCGCACCGAGGCCAACCGGGTCAGGTCCAGCTCGGCCACCTCCGCCGACGCCGCCGGCACCTCGGTCCGCAGCCGGGTCAGCACCGCCGCACCCCGGGCCGCGTCCCGGGCGGTGAGCACCACGTGCGCGCCGCGGCGGGCGAGCTCGATCGCGGTCTCGGTGCCGAGCCCGCTGGTCGCTCCCGTCACCACCGCCACCCGGCCACTCTGATCGGGGATGTCCTGCGCCGTCCAACCCATGACCTGGCCTTTCCCTGAGAGGATGTGTGCATGTGCACGGTATATCTGTGCACGTGCACGTGTCTAGGGGCGGCGTACGCTCCCCGCGTGGACTTCGAGGCGACTCCCGAGGAGGAGCTCTGGTTCGGCCTGCTGGCCGTGCGGGAGCAGCTCGTGACCGCGCTCGACGCCCGGCTGCGCTCGGAGCAGGACCTGCCGCTGTCCGCCTTCGCGGTGCTGGTGGCGCTGTCCAAGCACCCGGGGCCGATGGCGGTCAGCACGCTGGCCCCGCTGGTCGGGCTGGTCTCGCGCAGCCAGGTCTCCCGGCTGGTCGACTCGCTGGCCGCCCGGGGGCTGGTGGAGCGGGCCCGGGGCGGCCCGGACGCGCGGGTCCACGCGGTGTCGGCGACCGAGGCCGGGCTGGCCGCGGTCACGGCCGGGCGCCGCCACGCCGACGCCGTGGTCCGGGAGGTGGTCGTGGACCGGCTGCCCGACTCCGACGTACGGGCCCTGCGGCGGGCCTTCGCCCGGCTGACCGGCTACGACACCCCGCGCTAACCCCGTCCCGCACCACCGGCGCGCCGCACCGGGCGCCCGGTACGTCCGGCCGTCCCTCCCCGCCGCAGGGCACGTCCATGCCGCGGCCCCGCCGACACAGGGAGCCGTCAATGCGGCAGCCCCGCCGACATAGGGAGCCGTCAGTGCCGCAGAGCCGCCGCCACTGGGGCCGCAACATGCGGCAGCGCCCTCGGCGGGGAGGCCGAGGGCGCTGCGGGACGGGACGGGTCAGCCGGCGGAGGCGGTGTCCGCGAGCAGGTTGCGGGTCTGGCTCGGGTCGACCGGGATGCCGGGGCCCATGGTGGTGGCGAAGGTGACCTTCCGCAGGTACTTGCCCTTCGACGCCGACGGCTTGGCCCGCTGCACCTCGTCGAGGGCGGCGGCGTAGTTCTCCACCAGCTGCTCGACCGGGAAACTGGCCTTGCCGATCACCAGGTGCAGGTTGGACTGCTTGTCCACCTTGAAGGTGATCTTGCCGCCCTTGATGTCGGACACGGCCTTGGCGACGTCCATGGTCACGGTGCCGGTCTTCGGGTTGGGCATGAGGCCGCGGGGCCCGAGGATCCGGGCGATCCGGCCGACCTTGCTCATCTGGTCCGGCGTCGCGATGGCGGCGTCGAAGTCGAGCCAGCCCTCCTGGATCCGGGCGATGAGGTCCTCGGCCCCGACCACGTCGGCGCCGGCGGCCTCGGCCTCGGCTGCCTTCGGGCCGGACGCGAACACGATCACCCGGGCCGTCTTGCCGGTGCCGTGCGGCAGGTTGACCGTGCCGCGGACCATCTGGTCGGCCTTGCGGGGGTCGACACCGAGCCGCATCGCGACCTCGACGGTCGCGTCGTACTTGGTGGTCGAGGTCTCCTTGGCCAGCCGGGCCGCCTCGGCGGGCGCGTAGAGCTGGGTCTTGTCGACCTGCTCGGCCGCCTTGGTGTACGCCTTGCTGCGCTTCACTGCTGCTCACTCTCTGGGTGTGGTGGTGGCGGGCCGGCTACGGCCCTCCCACGTGGTTCCGGTCCTGCAGGTCGTACAACGCTCAGTCGGCGACGGTGATGCCCATCGACCGCGCGGTGCCGGCGATGATCCGCTCGGCGTGGTCCAGGTCGTTGGCGTTGAGGTCGGGCAGCTTGGTCTGCGCGATCTCCCGGACCTGGGCCTTGCTCACGGTCGCGACCTTGGTCTTGTGGGGCTCGCCGGAGCCCTTCTCGACACCCGCGGCCGCCAGGAGCAGCCGCGCCGCCGGCGGGGTCTTGGTGACGAAGGTGAACGAGCGGTCCTCGTACACCGAGATCTCGACCGGCACGACCTGGCCCCGCTGCGACTCGGTCGCGGCGTTGTACTGCTTGCAGAACTCCATGATGTTGACGCCGTGCTGACCCAGGGCAGGGCCGACCGGCGGGGCGGGCGTCGCGACGCCGGCCTTGATCTGCAGCTTGATGACTGCAGTGAGCTTCCTCTTCGGGGGCACGTCTTTCTCTTCTCTAGATCTTGGAAACCTGGCTGAAGGACAGCTCGACGGGCGTCTCGCGCCCGAAGATCGAGACCAGCACCTTGACCTTCTGGGCGTCCGGGCTGATCTCGCTGATGGTGGCCGGCAGCGTGGCGAACGGCCCGTCCATGACCGTCACCGACTCGCCGACCTCGAAGTCCACGACCTTGACCGCCGGGCGCGCTTCCTTCTTCTGCGTCGCCGGGGCGAGGATCTTGACGACCTCGTCCACGGTCAGCGGCGACGGCCGCGAGGTGGCGCCGACGAAGCCGGTTACGCCCGGGGTGTTGCGCACCGCGCCCCAGGACTCGTCGTTGAGGTCCATCCGGACCAGGATGTAGCCCGGGAAGACCTTGCGCTGGACCTGCTGGCGCTTGCCGTTCTTGACCTCGGTGACCTCCTCGGTCGGCACCTCGACCTGGAAGATGTAGTCCTCCATGTCCAGGGACGCGATCCGGCTCTCGAGGTTGGTCTTCACCTTGTTCTCGTAGCCGGCGTAGGAGTGCACGACGTACCAGTCGCCGACGGAGGTCCGCAGCGCGCGGCGCAGCTCCTCGGCCGGGTCCTCGTCCTCGACCGGCTCGGCCTCGGTCCCGGCGTCGTCGGTGACCGGCTCGGCCGTCACCTCGCCGTCGGACGGCTCGGCGTCGAGCGGGATGTCGTCCCCGTCGGCGTCGGTCACCGGCTCGTCGCTGACCGCGCCGTCGGACGGCTCGGCGTCGAGCGGGATCTCGTCCCCGTCGGCGTCGGTCGCCGCCTCGGCTTCCTGGTCGTCCCGCCGGTCGGCTGGCACCGCGGCGGCCTCGACGTCCTCGGTCGGCAGGGCCGCCTCGGGGTCATCGAGTCGCTCGTCCTCCCTGGGGAGGCCGGTCTCGTCCAACTGGGACACGCGGTAACTCACTTTCCGTTCGGGCAGGCCCGTGGGCACGGGCCGGGTCAGATGCTGCGCGGATCGCCGAGGTCAGGCGAACACGAATGTGACGAGCTTGCCGAAGCCGATGTCGAGCCCCGTCACCAGCGCGCACATGACCGACACGAAGACGATCACGACGGCCGTGTACGTCACCAGCTCCTTGCGCGTCGGCCAGATCACCTTGGCCAGCTCGGCGACGACCTCGCGGAAGAACCGGGACAGCCGCGCCACCGGACCACCGCGGCGCGCGGTCGTCTTCGACGACCTCGGCGGCCTGGCGTCCGAAGCGTCCGTCCTGGTCGAGCTGCTCACGAGGGTCTCCTCGGTCGGCGTACATCCTGGCGGGCGACCCGGGGGCCGCCGTCTAGCGCAGGGGCGACAGGACTCGAACCTGCAACAACCGGTTTTGGAGACCGGGACTCTTCCAATTGAGCTACGCCCCTACGGAACGACCGCTCCTGCCCATGCTGGCGCAGGGGCCTGTCACCCCGAACAAGCAGTGTACGCACCTCCCCCCACCTCACCAAGTTCCGCCGGCTGAGAGGATGGGGGCATGGGAACACGGGTGTCCGACCGTATCGGGGCCATCGCGGAGTCGGCGACGCTCGCCGTCGACGCCAAGGCCAAGGCGCTGAAGGCGGCGGGGCGGCCGGTCATCGGCTTCGGCGCCGGCGAGCCGGACTTCCCGACGCCGGACCCGATCGTGGCCGCGGCCGCCGACGCCTGCCGCGACCCCCGCAACCACCGCTACACGCCGGCCGCCGGGCTGCCCGAGCTGCGGGCCGCGGTCGCGGCCAAGACCCGGCGCGACTCCGGCCTCGAGGTGCCGGCCGCCCAGGTGCTCGTCACCAACGGCGGCAAGCAGGCGGTCTACCAGGCCTTCGCGGCGCTGCTCGACCCGGGCGACGAGGTCCTGCTGCCGGCGCCCTACTGGACGACCTACCCGGAGGCGATCGCGCTGGCCGGGGGCGTGCCGGTGGACGTGGTCGCCGACGAGTCGGCCGGCTACCTGGTCACCGTCGAGCAGCTGGAGGCGGCGCGCACGCCGCGGACGAAGATCCTGCTGTTCTGCTCGCCGTCCAACCCGACCGGCGCGGTCTACCCGCCGGAGCAGGTCGAGGCGATCGGCCGGTGGGCGGCCGAGGCCGGGATCTGGGTCGTCACGGACGAGATCTACGAGCACCTGACGTACGGGGACGCGCAGCACGTCTCGATGCCGGTCATGGTGCCGGAGCTGGCCGACCGCTGCGTGGTGCTCAACGGCGTGGCCAAGACGTACGCGATGACCGGCTGGCGGGTCGGCTGGATGATCGGCCCGGCCGACGTGATCAAGGCCGCCACCAACCTGCAGTCCCACCTGACCAGCAACGTCGCCAACGTCTCGCAGCGGGCGGCGCTGGCCGCGGTGACCGGCGACCTGACCGCGGTGCACGAGATGCGCGCGGCGTTCGACCGGCGCCGGCAGACGATCGTGCGGATGCTGCGGGAGATCCCCGGGGTCGAGTGCCCGGAGCCGCTGGGCGCGTTCTACGCCTACCCCTCGGTCCGCGGACTGCTCGGCCGGGAGCTGCGCGGCCGCACCCCGGCCAGCAGTGCCGAGCTGGCCGAGCTGATCCTGGACGAGGCCGAGGTCGCGGTGGTCCCGGGCGAGGCCTTCGGCACCCCCGGCTACCTGCGGTTGTCGTACGCGCTGGGCGACGACGACCTGGCCGAGGGCGTGGCCCGGATCCAGAAGCTGGTCGCCGAGGCGCGCTAGCCCGGCAGGGCGCCGGCCTCCCGGAGCACTGTGACCGAGGCCGGCAGCTGCGCCAGCGCGGCGGCCAGGTCGGACGGCGTGGCGATCCGCCAGGCGTTGGCGTTGACGTAGCAGCGCAGGGCGGCGTCGAACGCGGCCGGCGGCCCGGCCGCGCGGGCGGCGGCCAGCGCGGCCGAGCCCTTCGCGTACGTGGTCCGGTAGTAGGCGTTCTCGTCCGGGCCGTAGGACGCGGTCGAGGCGCCGACCTTGCCCGGCAGCTTCAGCGCCCCCACGTCGGTCGTGCCGTCGACCTCCTCCTCGGCGAAGCTGGCGAACGCCTCGTCCAGCCACGGGTCGCGGGCCTGGGAGTTGCCGACCATCGCGTAGAACCACTGGTGGGCCAGCTCGTGCACGGTGACCGTGCGGCTGTCGTCGAGCAGGAGGATCGAGCCCGGATACTCGATGCCGCCGCCGCCGATCGGCAGCCGGGCCAGGTTGATCACCGGGAACGGCGCCGGGCCCAACCGGGCCGACAGCTCCCGGACGCCCCGCGACGCCTCGATCAGCAGCATCCCCGGCGACTTGCCGGGGGCGGTGCCGACGACCAGCTTCGTGCCGCCGACCATGCCCGACGCGGTGGTGAAGGGACCGGCGGCGACGCTGACGTCCCGGGCCCGGTCGGCCAGCGCGTGCCAGCGGCGCCGGCCGTCGCCGGCCGCCGCGGGGTCGTCCTGAGTGCCGCTGGACAGGACCGTGAGCTTCGCCGGCGCGGTCACGGTCAGGTCGATCCGGGCCGCCTCGCTGGTCGCGCTCTCGGCCGTGTACTGCAGCATCGGCTCCCGGTGCCAGCCCACGCCGCGCTCCCAGGCCAGCAGCGGCTGCCCGGTCCCCCACCAGGCGTAGTCCGCGGTCCGGCCGAAGCGGTCGAACGCGCCGTCGCCCAGGGTCAGGGTGTACTCGACGTGCGCGGTCACCTGCTGCCCGGCCGGCACCTCGGCGGCCAGCGGCACGACCAGCAGGCCGCCCTGGGTGCCGGCGCCCGCGCCGGCCCGGTCGAACCGGAACGGCGCCCCGCCCGGGCCGGCAGAGGCCGCGGTGACCTGGATCCGGTTGCCCTTGGCGACCGAAGGCGCGGTGTTGGCGGTGAGCCGGAAGACGACCTCGCGGACCGGCAGGTCGGGGGTGAAGACCACGTCCTCGGTGCCCCGTACGGACCGCAGGTCGTCGGCCAGGTCGAAGGCCAGCGTGATCCTGGGCCGGTCCGGGTCCGGGGCCGCGTACGAGGTGGGACAGGCGTCGCGGGCACCCGGCGCGCCGGGGCTGCCGGACGCGGCCGGGCTGCCCGACCCGGCGACGGCCGAGGACCGGTGGGTCGCCAGCAGCGGGCCGCCGGCGGGCGAGGAGCAGCCGGCGGCGAGCGCGAGCCCGGCCAGCGCGGCACCCAGGCGGGCGGCGCGGGACCGGCGGACACGCACCCCGGGCCGGCGGGCGGTCGAGGTCATCCCCCGACGAACGAGCCGAGCGCCGGAAAGGGTTCCCCGGCCGGGCCGGACCAGCTCGGCCGCGGGCGGCTCAGGCCAGGCGGACGACGGCGCGGGAGCGGGCCAGCACGGTCTGGCCACCGGAGCGGGCGGACAGGTCGACCTGGACCCGGTTGCCGTCCAGCTTCTCGGTGACCTTGGCCGTGACCTCCAGCGTCGCGCCCTGCCCGTCGTCGGGGACGACGACCGGCCGGGTGAAGCGGACGCCGTAGTCCTCGACCGCGCCCGGGTCTCCGACCCAGTCGGTCACCACCCGGATGGCCTCGGCCATGGTGAACATGCCGTGCGCGATGACGTCGGGCAGGCCGACGGACGTGGCGAAGCGCTCGTTCCAGTGGATCGGGTTGAAGTCCCCGGAGGCCCCCGCGTACTGCACGAGGTTGACGCGCTGGATCGGGAAGCTCTGCGCCGGCAGCTCGGTGCCGACCTCGACCTCGTCGTAGCGGACCATGTCAGTCTCCTGCCGCCGTGCCCCGGGCGACCAGCGTGGAGTACGCGGTGAACACCGGCTCGCCCTCCACCGTCGACACGTCCCCGCGGGTGGTGACCATGTCGTTCCCGGCCGCGGCCCGGATGTTCTCCACCGTGACCGTGACGGTGAGCCGGTCGCCGGCGTGGATGGGGCGGGTGTGGACGAAGCGCTGCTCGCCGTGCACGACCCGGGTGTAGTCCAGGCCCAGCTCGGGGTCGCCGACGACCTGCCCGCCCGCGCGCATCGACAGCACGATCCCGAAGGTCGGCGGCGCGATCACGTCGGGGTGGCCGAGGGCGCGGGCGGCCTCGGGGTCCCGGTAGGCCGGGTTGTGGTCGCCGATCGCGTCGGCGAACTCCCGGATCTTCTCCCGGCCCACCTCGTACGGCGGGGTCGGCGGATAGGTGCGGCCGATGAACGACGGGTCGAGCGCCACCTGCGGACTACCGGGTCTCGCGGTGCACCGTGTGCCGGTTGTCGTTGGGGCAGTACTTCTTGATCTCGAGCCGATCGGGGTCGTTGCGCCGGTTCTTGCGGGTGATGTAGTTGCGGCGCTTGCACTCCTGGCAGGCCAGCGTGATCTTCGGACGGACGTCGGTGGCGGCCACGGGGTGTGCCTCTCTCGGTGTTGCCGGGGATACGACAGATGGTAGCGGGGGCCGGACTTGAACCGGCGACACAACGATTATGAGCCGTTTGCTCTGCCAGACTGAGCTACCCCGCCCCGCGGCAGCGGCAGGCCACCGCGCAGAGCCCCCTTACGGAATCGAACCGTAGAC
>DATDKW010000053.1:0-21747 GCA_036519715.1 Mycobacteriales bacterium | reverse complement strand
TCGGGCTGTTCCTGTTCTCGCTGATCGGCGCGGACACCCCGCTCTGGCAGACCTGCCTGATCATGCCGGTCGTCGGCCTCGGCCTCGGCGGCAACATGCAGCCGATCATCCTGGCCACCCAGAACGCGGTGTCGCCGCGGGAGATCGGCGTGGCCACCTCCTCGGTGACGTTCTTCCGGCAGATGGGCGGCACGCTCGGCACCGCCGTCTTCCTGTCGGTGCTGCTGACCAACCTGCCCGGCAAGATCGCCGGCGCCTTCTCGAAGGTGCAGGGCACGCCGGACTTCCGGGCCGCGCTGGCCGCGAACCCGGAGCAGGCCGCGACCCTGCAGGGCGCGACCAGCGGCAACGCCGACCTCAACGACACGTCGTTCATCTCCCGGCTCGACCCGGTGATCGCGCACCCGTTCAAGGTCGGGTTCTCCGACTCGATGACCATCGTGTTCCTGCTCGGCGCGGCGATCATGATCGTGGGCCTGATCGTGGTGCTGTTCCTGCCCGAGGTGGCGCTGTCGGAGCGGTCGGCGGCCCAGGCCCGGGCGGCCGAGGACGCGACCGCGGGCCAGAGCGGCGAGGCCGCCGTGGCCGACGTGCACGGCGACGGCCAGGCCACCGGCGCGGTGCCGGCCGGGCTCGGCGCGGCCGAGCCCGAGGCCCGGAGCCCCGAGGCCCGGAGCGAGGACCGCGCGGCGGCGACCGGGGCCCGGAGCGAGGACGGCGCGGCGGCGACCGGGGTCGGGACCGAGGACGGCGTCCGGATCGACCCCGACGCCGACGGGCGCGGGCGGCACAACGCCGAGGGGCGGCCGGACGAGCTCCGGGTGCCGGTCGACGGGCAGGCCGGCGGCGGCAAGCACGAGGCCGACGGCTACACCTTGGACGGCGAGCCCGCCCGGGGCCGCCCGTCCGCCGGCTGACGCCGACCCCGTCACCGCCCCGGGTCCCGTACGGGACCCGGGGCGGTTCGCGTCCGGGAGTGCAGGCGGTAGAAAGGGACCATGCCCGCCGACGCGCAGCCGCTCTGGCAGCCCACCCCGGAGACCCTCGAGCAGGCCGAGATGACCCGCTTCCTGCGGACCGTGGCCGAGCGGACGGGCCGCACCTTCGACACGTACGACGAGCTGTGGCAGTGGAGCATCGAGGACCTGGACGGCTTCTGGGCCGCCGTCTGGCACCACTACGGCCTGGACCGGGTCTCCTCCTACGACGCGGTGCTCGCCGACGACCGGATGCCGGGCGCGGTCTGGTTCCCCGGCGCCCGGCTCAACTTCGCCGAGCGCTGCCTGGCCTCGGGCGAGGCCGGCGACACCGCCCTGGTGCTGGTGGGCGAGGGCCCGGACGGGCTCAACCCCCCGGTCGAGATGACCTACGGCGAGCTGCGCGGCCAGGTCGCCGCCGTGGCCGCGACCCTGCGCGAGCTGGGCGTGGGCCCCGGCGACCGGGTCGCGGCCTACCTGCCCAACGTCGCCGCGTCCGTGGTCGGCCTGCTGGCCACGGCCGCGGTCGGTGCGGTGTGGACGGTGGCCTCGCCCGACTTCGGCACCCCGAGCGTGCTGGCCCGGCTGGGCCAGGCCGAGCCGGTGGTGCTGATGGCCGCCGACGGCTACCGGTTCGGCGGCAAGGCCTACGACCGCCGCGACACGGTGGCCGAGCTGGTCGCCGGGCTGCCGTCGGTGCGGACCGTGCTCACCGTGGACAACCTGGCCGCGCCGGCCCAATGGGACCTGCCGGTGTCCACTGTGGACTGGAACGGGATCGTCGCGGGGGCGGCCGGGGAGCCCGAGTTCGCCGACACCGCGTTCGCCGACCCGCTGTGGATCCTGTGGTCCTCCGGCACCACCGGGGCGCCGAAGGGCATCGTGCACTCGCACGGCGGCATCGTGCTGGAGCTGCTCAAGGCGGTCGGGCTGCACTCCGACGTCCGCCGGGGTGACCGGTTCTTCTTCGTCACCTCGACCAGCTGGATGGTCTGGAACTTCCTGGTCGGCGGGCTGCTGGTCGGCGCCGCCCCGGTCCTGCACGACGGCAGCCCGACCTGGCCGGACGTGGACGGGGCCTGGCGGGTGGCCGAGATGACCAGGGCCGACTCGGTCGGCTGCGGCGCCGGCTACCTGATGGCCGGCAGCAACGCCGGCTCCTCCCCCGGCCGCACGCTGGACCTGTCCCGGGTGCGGTCGATCCTGCAGACCGGCTCGACCCTGCCCGAGCACGCCTGGATCTGGACCAGCGAGCACGTGTCCCGGACGGCCCAGCTCAACTCCATCTCCGGCGGCACCGACGTCTGCTCGGCCCTGGTCGGCGCCAACCCGCTGCAGCCGGTCTACCCGGGCCGGATCCCGGCCGCGGAGCTGGGCGTCGCGCTGGAGGCCTGGGACTCCGACGGCAAGCCGGTGATCGAGCAGGAGGGCGAGCTGGTGGTGACCCGGCCGCTGCCGTCCATGCCGCTCTACTTCCTCAACGACCCGGACGGCTCGCGCTACCACGACAGCTACTTCGACACCTTCCCCGGCGTGTGGCGGCACGGGGACTGGATCACCGTCCACAGTGACCGGTCGATCTCGATCTCCGGCCGGTCGGACTCGACCCTCAACCGGATGGGCGTGCGGATGGGCTCGGCCGAGATCTACGCGGTGGTCGAGCGGCTGCCCGAGGTCGCCGACAGCCTGGTGATCGGGGTCGAGCGCCAGGACGGGACGTACCTGATGCCGCTGTTCGTGGTGCCGGCCGAGGGGGCGGCGGTGGACGACGCGCTCAAGGCCAAGATCACGGCCGCGCTGCGCTCGGAGCTGTCCCCGCGGCACGTGCCGGACGAGATCGTCGGCGTCGGCGCGGTGCCGCGCACGCTGACCGGCAAGAAGTTGGAGGTGCCGGTCAAGCGGATCCTGCAGGGCGCCGACCCGGCCGCGGTCGCCTCCCCCGGCGCCGTGTCCGGCTACGACATGCTGTCCTGGTTCGCCGACTGGGCCGCCTCCGGACGCTGACCCGCGCCCACGCCCCTCAGCCGACCGCGGGTCGGTGAACGGAAACGGCGGACCGCCCGTGGTGTCCCACAGCCCGTCCGTACGCCCGAGCGAGAGAGGTGCCCGCGTCGATGACCGCGATGCAGACCCCGCCGGCGACCCGCCCGGCGGCCTCGATCGACCTGCCGTCGCCGCGCCGGGCCGACTCGCTCGACTCCCTCACCGCCCTGTCGGCCGCGGCCGCCGGCCCGCTGCACCTGCAGCTGCGCAGCGCCCTGGACGGCGCGGTCGACTCGGCCGGGCTGGCCCACGGCACCCGAATCTGGTCCGAGAGCCAGCTCATGCGGCACTACGGGGTCAGCCGGCACGTGGTCCGGCAGGCCCTCAACCAGCTCGTGCTGGAGGGCCGGCTGACCGTACGCAAGGGCGCGGGCTACTTCGTCAACCGGCGCCGGGTGTTCAAGCACCTGCCCGTGGTCTCCAGCCTCAGCGCCGACCTGGCCGCGACCGGCGAGCCGTTCTCGGTCGAGCTGCTCGACGTGGGTCCGGGCCCGGCGCTGGACCAGGAGGAGGCGGCGCTGGCCGCCCGCCGCAGCCATCCCCGGGTGCACCGGGTCCGCGGCGTCGGCCGGCTGGACGGCGAGCCGGTGGCGATGCTGACCGGGGTCTACCCGGCCTCGATGTCGCGGGTGCTCAACCGGCGGGCGATCCTCACCACCGGGGTGCACCAGACGCTGGCCGACCACGGCCGGGCGCCGTACCGGGCCGACGTGGTGCTGACCGTCACCTTCGCCACGGCCCAGGAGAGCGTCCTGCTGGAGGTGCCGGAGGGGACCTCGTTCGTGTGCATCCGCAGCCGGATGCGGACCGACGCCGGCGAGCTGATCGAGGTGACCCGGGAGCTCTACCGGACCGACCGGTTCGAGTTCACGTACGAGTCGGATGCCGCGGTCGGGCGCTGAATCGATGTGCTGTCCTGTGAACACCCGGTCGGGTGGAACCTGACCGCGTCCCCACCGCGTTGAGGAAGATGTGCGCTCCCCCACACCCGCCGAGTCCGCCCCGGATTCCGATCCGGCCGCCGACCTGCGTGAGCACCTCCCGGCCCTGCGGTCGGCGTTGATCCAGCAGCGCCGCTTCCGCATCGAGCAGCTGGCGGCCCTGCGGACGGCCGTGCCGGCAGCGCCGGCCCAGGAGGAGGTGGTCGAGACGCTGCGCCGCGGCGCCCGGATCGCGCTGGCCGGCATCGAGGCCGCGCTGCACCGGATGGACCACGGGCGTTACGGGTCGTGCGTGCACTGCGCCGCCCCGATCCCGCTGGAGCGGCTGGAGATCCTGCCCGCCGTGGCCCTCTGCATGACCTGCCAGCGGGCCGAGGACCAGGCCCGGGCCGAGGACCAGCCCTAGGCCACCGGGCGGCGCCGCCACCAGCGGCGACGGACCGGGCGGGCCGGCGCGGGCGGGGCCGGGAGCAGCGCCGGTGCGGGCGCCCGGGCCGCCTGCCAGTCGGCCACCACCGCGTCGACGTCGACCGGGCGCAGCGGCACCTGCGGACCGACCGGGATCTGGATCCAGCGCCGGACCCGGTGGTTCAGATCCTCGACGTGCTCCCGGACCGCCTTCTCCGAGCGCATCCGGGCCAGCGTCTCCGGCAGGTGCTCGATCTCCCGGCGCATGGCCAGCGACGGCGGCAGCATCGCCCCGGCCGGCACGCCCTCGCGCCGCACGAACCCCTTGATCCACCACATCGGGTCATCCGGCTCCATCAGGCCGGGGATCGGCTCGCCGGCGCCCTTGAGGTTGTCGAAGGCGCCGCGCTCCTCGGCCGCGCGGATCTGCGCGTCGACCACCGACCGGAACTGGGATGGCATCGTCATCCCCACCATTGTCCCAAATCACCCGCCGCCCGGCACCCCGCGCCTCGTCCCGGCGGCCGGATCCGCGGGCAGCGGCGATGATGGGGCCGGACCGGGTGGACGAGTCGGGGGGAGGCCGGGCATGGCGGTGGTGTGGGTCGAGCGCGACGGGGTCGCGACGGAGCCGGGCGGACCGGACGAGGGCGACCTCGGCGGCGTCGCGGCCGCGGCCCGGGCGGCGCTGCCACCGGACGTGTGGGGCTACTTCCAGGGCGGGTCGGGCGCGGAGCGCACCCTGCGGTCCAACCGGGCCGCGTTCGACCGGGTCGCGCTGCGGCCGCGGGTGCTGGTCGACGTGGCCGAGATCTCGCTGCGGACGAGCGTGTTCGGGGTGGAGTGGGGGGTGCCGTTCGGGGTGGCACCGATGGCGTACCACCGGCTGGCGCACCCGGACGGCGAGGTCGCCTCGGCCGGCGCGGCCGGCGCGGTCGGCGCGGCCTTCGTGTCGAGCATCTTCGCCAGCCGGACGTTCGCCGACATGGCCGCGGCCACCGCCGGCCCGCGCTGGCAGCAGCTCTACTGGCTGCGCAACCGGGCCGCCCTGGCCGATGTGGTCGCCCGGGCCGAGGAGAGCGGGGCCGGCGCGCTGGTGCTGACCGTGGACGCGCCCCGGGTCGCGGTCCGGCCCCGGGACACGGCCTCCTCCTTCGTGCTGCCGGATGACATCCAGGCGGTCAACGTGGACCCGGCCGTGATGGGCTCCACCCACGCGGTCGCGGCCGGCACGTCGGCCATCCAGCGGCACTCGGCCGAGCGCTTCGACCCGTCGATCACCTGGGCCGACCTGCCCTGGCTGCGGGCCCGGACCGGCCTGCCGCTGGTGCTGAAGGGCGTGCTGACCGAGGAGGACGCCCGGCTGGCGGTGGAGCACGGCGTCGACGGGCTGATCGTGTCCAACCACGGCGGCCGGCAGCTGGACGCGGCCATGCCGAGCCTGGACGCGCTGCCGGCCATCGTCGACGCGGTCCCGGCGTCGGTGCCGGTGCTGGTGGACGGGGGCGTCCGGCGGGGCTCGGACGTGTTCGCGGCGCTGGCCCTGGGGGCGCGGGCGGTGCTGGTCGGCCGGCCGGTGCTGTGGGGGCTGGCGGCGGGCGGCCGGGCCGGCGCGACCGCGGTGCTGGCGCTGCTGCGCGACCAGCTGGAGGAGTGCATGCTGCTGGCCGGCCGGCCGGCGATCGAGACCCTGGACCGGACCGCGGTCGCGGTCAACCCGGCCGGCTGGCACTGAGCGACCCGAAGGGGCGCCGGTCCACAGTGGACCGGCGCCCCTCCCCGTACGGGGTCCGGCGGCTAGGCCGCGTTGAGCCCGGTGTCGTCGATCACGAAGGACGTCTGCAGGCTGGCGTCCTCGGTGCCGGTGAACTTCACCGTCACCGACTGCCCGGCGAACGAGCCGACGTTGAACGACCGCTGCACGTACGTCGTCCCCTTGTTGAGGTTGGAGAACGTGCCCACCGTCGTCGTGTTGACCTGGACGGTCAGCCTGTCGAACTGGGTCGTGGTCGTGGTCTCGGAGCTGACGACCTTCAGCCAGAAGGTCAGCGTGGAGGCCGTGCAGCCGGCCGGGACGGTCACCGTCTGGGCCAGCGTGTCGGTGTGGGTGGTGCCGTAGCCGTCCAGCCACGCGTCCCGGGTGCCGGTGCGCGGGGCCCCGGTGCCGGTGTTGGCGCCGATGACGCCCGCGGTCGCCGTCCACGGGGCCGAGGCCGTCTCGAAGCCCGGGTTGCCGAACTTCTGGCCCGGGCTGGTGCAGGCCCCGCCGCCCGCCGGCGAGATGGTGAACGTGAACGACGTGCTGCCCGAGCCCGCCGCGCTGGTGGCGGTGGCGGTCACGGTGAAGGTGCCGGCGGTGGTCGGGGTCCCCGACACGGTGCCGGTGGTGGAGCCGATGGTCAGGCCGGCCGGCAGCCCGGTCGCGGACCAGGTGTAGGTCGCGGCCGGCGAGGCCGTCAGGGTGAACGGCGCGATCGCGGTGCCGACCGTGCCGGACTTCGCGCCCGGGTTGGTGACGGTCACGGCACCGCCGGTGGCGCAGGTCGGGTCGGCCGCCTGGGCCGGCACGGAGACCGCGTCCCAGGCCGCCTTGACCGCGTTGAAGTTGGTGCAGCTGCCCGGGGTCAGGTTCTTGGCCGCGTTCAGGGTGGCGGTGCGGTAGCGCAGGTAGGTCATGCCCGCGGTCTTCGACAGCATCGCGTTGTAGAAGATCGTCGCGACGGTCTGGACGCCGACGCCGGTCACCGTGGCGCCGTTGCAGGTCGGGCTGGCCGGCTGGCCGCCGGCGGCGGCGCTGCCCTTGGCGGCGAGCACGAACCAGTGGTCGAACGGACCGGCGGCGGCGTGCGTCTCGGCGGTCGGGATCGAGGCCGAGTAGCAGTTGGGGTCGCCGACCAGCGACGGGTTGTACATCTGCCGGATCGGGCCGGAGCCGACCAGGTTGACCTCCTCGCCGATGCTGTAGTCCGGCGGGTCGTTGGGGTTGTTGACGAAGAACTCGGTCGACGTGCCCATGATGTCGCCGGTCGCCTCGGACACGCCGTTGGCGGACTGGCCGCCCGGGGTGTTGGAGTCCAGCGCGTGCCCGAACTCGTGCGCGACCACGTCGATGGAGCCGATCCAGGCACCGGCCTGGTTGTGGCCGATGGCGACGCGGGAGCCGTCCCAGAACGCGTTCAGGTCGTTGAGGCCGACGTCGAGCGGGAAGCCACCGCCGGCGCCGTTGATGCCGTTGCGGCCGAACCAGGTGCCGAACATGTCCCACTCGCGCTGCACGCTGAAGTACGCGTCCACGCAGCCGGTCTCGATGTTGGTGCCGACGCCGTTGCCCCACACGTCGTCGGTGCCGGTGAGGGTGGCGCCGGTGGTGTAGTTGCGGCAGCGGATGCCGGACCGGGTCGGGTCGGTCATCGAGAACGACGTGCCCGAGCCGCTGGTCGCGATCGACACCGCGCCGTAGATGGCGCCGGTGCCGGAGCCGTCGGCGACCTCGTCGTAGGAGTTGATCACCGCGCCGGTGGTCGCGTCCACGAAGACGTGCAGCTTGCTCGGGCGCAGGCCGGTGTGCCCGGCGACCACGGTCTCGTACGCCAGCCGCGGGGTGTCCAGGGCGTACACGATCTTCTCGTTGGCGGTGACGCCCTCGATCCTGGCCGCCGTGGAGGCCGCGCGGGCGGTGGCGGCGGCGGTCGCGGGCGAGACGGCCGGGGTCAGGCTGGTCAGCGCGATCGTCTTCGTCTGCGCCACCTCGGTGGACAGCACCTGGCCGGCCTGGTTGGTCACGACCACGAAGTCGCCGCCGTAGGTGCGCAGGCCCTGGTACGTCCGCTGGTACGGCACGTACTGCAGGCCCTGCTTGGAGGTGATGACCGGGCGGGCCGCGAAGCTGTCGCCGGTGGCGGCGTGCAGCTTCGCGGGGCGGGCGGCGACCAGCGCCGCGGCGCCGTTGACCGCGAGGGTGGCTGGATTGGCGGCGGCAGGCGCGGGTGCGGCCTGCGCTGTTCCGGTGGCCACGCCGGCGGATACGGCGATGGTCACCGCGGCCACTGCGCCCAGGGTGATGGCACGTCTCACTGCGGTACTCCCTTCCCGGGAGCCAGCTCGGCCTTTCGGCCGAGCTCGGAGGATGCGGTGGCGTCAATGTGGCAGTAAGGCGGACGTCCGTCATCAGTTGGGCAGGAAAAGACGCTGTGTGGGTGACGCCGGGCAACACCGTGCTTCAGGCAGTCACCGGATTCTTTGCGAACCCTTGGCCAGGACGGACGATGCGTTGGCTATTTCGTGCCGTTGAGGAGGAACGCGGCGATGCGACCGGCCACCGGGGGCGGGGTGGCGGCCGAACCGCACTCGCGCCACGCGACCGTGGTGTCGCCGGCGGTCAGCCGGTAGTCGAAGCCGTCCGCGCAGTCGCTCTCCGGCACCGTCCGGGTGGCCTCGGCCCGCAGCGCCGGATCGGCCGCCATCCGGGCCAGCCGGGCCCGCTGATCGGGCGACAGCGTCCCGGTGCGGGCCGGCCCGGTCTTCCCGGTACGGCGCCAGCTGCCGTCGGGCTGCACCGTCACCGCGTCCCGGACGCCGGCGATCCCGCCGCCCCGCTGCAGCGCGACCGGCCGGGCCGCCGCCGTCGCCGCCGTGGTCGCCGTCGGTTCCGGCGGGGAGTCCGGGCCCGACCCGGCCGAGCCGCTGCACCCGGCCAGCGGGAGGGCGGCGAACAGGACTGCGGCAGCGAGGCGGCGGCGCATGACCGTGCGACGCATCCGCGCTACTCCGGGTTCCCGGCGGCGTGCAGCAGGGCCGGCAGGTGTCGCGGCGGCGGGCTGCCGTGCGCGAGCACCTCGTCGTACGTGCTCCGGCCGGCCAGCGCCGGGGCCAGCTCGGTGTAGCCGACGAAGTAGGTGGACAGCTGGGTGCTGGTCAGCAGCGCCCGCCGCCACTTGCCCACGGCCTCGCCCTCCTCCTGGAAGCCGCGCCCGGTCATCAGCTCCAGCGCCTGCGCCTCGGTCATCCCGTCCGCGTGCACGCCGGCGTCCAGCATCGCGTTGATCGTCGTCCGGAGCTGCATCTTCAGCTGCTGCAGGCGGACCGGGACCCCGCCGAAGCCGAGCCGGGACATGATCTCCTCGGCGTGCACGGCCCAGCCCTCGATGAACGAGCCGCTGGCCAGCACCTGCCGGACCGGGGTGGTGCCCTGGTAGCGACGGGCCAGCGCGAGCTGCGCGACGTGCCCGGGCATGGCCTCGTGCACGGTCAGGTTCTTCACCAGCGCGGTGTTGTACTCCCGGTAGAACGACGCCACCCGCTCGGCCGGCCAGCCCGACGGGGTCGGGCTGATCGCGAACCGGGTGACGCCGCCGGCCTCCAGCGGCCCGGGCGCGTCGCAGTAGGCGATGGCGACGCCGCGGCGCAGCTCCGGCATCACCTCGATCTCGACCGGGTCGCCCGGTACCCGCAGGATGCCGCTGCCGGTGACCAGCTCGGTCGCCTCGGCCAGGGCCCGCCCGGCCAGCCCGACGATGGTGGCGTTGTCCGGCGCCTCGGCCGCGACCCGGTCGAAGGCCCGGCGCACCGCGTCCTCCCCCGGCCCGACCCAGCCGGCGGCCAGCTCGGTCAGCTCCTCGGTGATCGCGTCCAGGTGCTCGCGGGCGGCGGCGGCGATCCGCTCGGCCGACAGGTCGGCGTCCAGGGTCAGGTGCAGCTTGGCCGCGTACAGGCCGGGGCCGAGGCGGGGGTCCCCCTCGGCGTCCTCGAGCTGGTCCAGCAGCCAGTCCCGGTGCTCGACCAGCGCGTCCTCGGCCGCGGTGCGCATCGGCTCGACCCGCATGAAGGTGCGCGCGGCCGTGCCGGCCAGTGGCGGGATCTCGTCCCGGAGCATGGTGATCAGGCCGGAGATCTGGGTCAGCGCGGTCTCCACGGGCACCCGCGGCATGTTCTGCAGGGTCGAGCGGGCGGCGGCCAGCCGTTCCGGCACGGCCCGGAGCCGGCCGCCGAGCGCCTGCAGCCGGTCCTCCAGCGGCAGCGTGTCCCGGGACACCAGCAGGTAGAGGGCGTCGATGGGCAGCCACAGCAGCGGGTTCCAGGTGTGCTCGCGCAGCTGCTCGATGGCGAACACCCGGCGGTCCAGGCCGGCCCGCAGGATCTCGGCGTCCACGGCGTCGGCCGGGTCGAGCTCGTCGGCGTCCAGGCTGTCGAGCTCGTCGCGGTGGTCGGCGTACCGGGCGGCCGCGTGGGCCAGACCGGTCTCCGACAGATCGGTCAGCCGGTCGTCGTACCGGTGGTCGCCGAGGTCGGTCGCCTGCTCGGGATCCAGCTCCAGCAGGTCCGTGACCGCATCCTCGGCCAGTGCACGGAATCGGGCGGCGGTGTCGGCCATGCGCCCACCCTGCCAGGTATGCCCCCGGGCGGCCCGGCCCGGGGGTCGGGCCGCCTCGGGTCGGCTCAGGTGGTGGTCCCCTGGCCGGTGGTCCCGTCCTGGCCGGTGGTGCCGCCGGGGGCGCCGCCTGGGAAGCCGCCGGGGCCGCCCTGCCCGGCCGTCAGTGACTGGTCCAGGACCGTGGCCGCGGCGCCGGCCTCGGAGGCGATCACCGTGACCGTGTGGCCGGTCTGAATGGCGCCGACCGTGGACTGGCCGCCGTTGACGGTGGTCGCGCTCGAGATCGTGTACGTCTTCGCGTAGTCGTCTGCGCTCCTCACCGAGATGCTGGTCGCGCTCACCGCGGACACGGTGCCGGTCTGCAGCAGCTGGGTGACGTACGTGCCGCCGGACTCGGTCACGAACGTGCCGTGCAGCGCGCCGGCCAGCCCGGCCTGGGTGCCGGCTCCCGGGAACGCGCCCCGGCCGGCGCCTCCCGGCCCGCCGTCCTGGGTCGTGCCGGTGCTGCCGGAGTCGCCGCCGTGGGCGACGGCCACGCCGCCGATGGCCAGCACGGCCGCGGCGGCGACGGCGGTGACCGCGCCGGTCCTGCGGGTCGACCACTTCGGCCGCTCCGGCTCGGCCGCCGGTTGCGTGCCGTGCTCCGGCCCGTACGGGGGCGGCGTGGCGACCCACGGTTGCTGGGCCGGGTACGGCTGCTCGCCGGGCGGCACGGTGCCGGTGGGGTGGTCCTGCCGTTCCATCGTGATCTCCTCGGTGTGTCGCTGGGCGTGCCAGTGACGGTCGCGGCCCTCCCTGTCAACGGCCTGTGCCGGGCCTGGGAGCGAGCCACGAGATCCCCGCACAGGCAGCGCACAGGCGCCGTACAGGGGGCGTACAGGGCCGGGCCCGAGGGTGACGGTCATGACGATGACCAGCGACTCCGCGAGCGCCGAGCGTCCGGCCCTGCGCCGCCCGGACGGGACGCCCATCCGCGCGCTCGTCGTGGACGACGAGCCGGCCCTGACCGACCTGCTCTCGATGGCCCTGCGCTACGAGGGCTGGGACGTGCGCACCGCCGCCGACGGCTCCACCGCGGTCACGCTGGCTCGGCAGTTCCAGCCGGACGTGGTGCTGCTGGACGTGATGCTGCCGGACCTGGACGGCCTGGCCGTGCTGCGCCGGATCCGGGCCGACGACCACGATGTGCCGGTGGTGTTCCTCACCGCCAAGGACGCGGTCGACGACCGGATCACCGGGCTGACCGTGGGCGCGGACGACTACGTGGTCAAGCCGTTCAGCCTGGAGGAGGTGGTGGCCCGGCTGCGGGCGCTGCTGCGCCGCTCCGGCGCCACCGCGGTCCGCTCGTCCGGCCAGCTGGTGGTCGGCGACCTGGTCATGGACGAGGACGGCCGCGAGGTGACCCGGGCCGGGGTGCCGGTGCAGCTGACCGCGACGGAGTTCGAGCTGCTGCGGTTCCTTCTGCGCAACCCGCGCCGGGTGCTGTCCAAGGCCCAGATCCTGGACCGGGTCTGGTCCTACGACTTCGGCGGGCAGGCCAACGTGGTCGAGCTGTACGTGTCGTACCTGCGCAAGAAGATCGACGCCGGGCGCGAGCCGATGATCCACACCGTCCGCGGCGTGGGCTACGTGCTCCGCCCGGCCGGCTGACGCGACCATGCAGGGGTGACTCTGCGGACCCGGCTGCTGGCCGCCATGCTCGCGCTGCTGGCGGCGGTCAGCGTCATCGTGGGCGTGGTCAGCGTGCTGTCGCTGGACTCGTTCCTGGTCGGCCGGCTCGACAGCCAGCTCAGCGCGGCCGGCGGGCGGTTCCAGGACGGCGACCCGCACCGGCCACCGGCGCCGGGCGGCGCCCTGCCCGGGCTGTTCGCGCCGGGGCAGACCGACGGCACGCTCGGCGCCCGCATCGTCTCCGGCACCGTCGTCGCGGCCGGCGTCCTGGACACGGCCCGGTCCACGACCGCGCCGACCCCGCTGACCGCCGCGCAGGAGGCGGTGGTGCTGGCGCTGCCGGTGGACGGGCGGGCGTACAGCCGGGACCTGGGCGGCACGCTCGGGCGGTATCGGCTGCGGGCCGCGACCGGGCCGGACGGCGGCACATCCGTCGCCGGGCTGCCGCTGTCGGGCGTGCGGGACACGGTGACCCGGCTGGCGGTCGTGATCGCCGCGGTGGCCGCGGCCGGGCTGCTGCTGACCGGGATCGCCGGCGCGCTGATCGTCCGGCTCGCGCTGCGGCCGCTGCGCCGGGTCGCCGCGACCGCGACCCGGGTCTCGGAGCTGCCGCTGGACCGCGGCGCCGTCGACCTGTCCGAACGGGTGCCGGCCGCCGACACCGACCCGCGGACCGAGGTCGGCCAGGTCGGCGCCGCCCTCAACCGGATGCTCGGGCACGTCTCGCAGGCGCTGACCGCCCGGCAGGCCAGCGAGACCCGGGTCCGGCAGTTCGTGGCCGACGCCAGCCACGAGCTGCGCACGCCGCTGGCCTCGATCCGCGGCTACGCCGAGCTGACCCGGCGCGGGCGGGAGCCGGTCCCGGCCGACGTCGCGTACGCGCTGGGCCGGGTCGAGTCCGAGAGCACCCGGATGACCGGGCTGGTCGAGGACCTGCTGCTGCTGGCCCGGCTGGACAACGCCGGCGACAAGGCCGGCGACAGGGCCGGCGACAAGGCCGGCGACGGACCGGGGACCGCCGGCGCGGTCGCGCACGAGCCGGTCGACCTGACCCGGCTGGTCGTCGACGCGGTCAGCGACGCCCAGGTCGCCGGCCCCGGCCACCAGTGGGCCCTGGAACTGCCGCCGGAGCCGATCACCGTGCCGGGCGACGCCGACCGGCTGCACCAGGTCGTCGCCAACCTGCTCGGCAACGCCCGCACCCACACCCCGCCCGGCACCACCGTCACGGTGGGACTGTCGCAAGAGGACGGATCCGTCCTGCTGCGGGTCGCCGACGACGGGCCCGGGATCCCGGCCGCGCTGCGGCCTCGGGTGTTCGAGCGGTTCGTCCGCGGCGACGGCTCCCGGTCCCGGGCCGCCGGCAGCACCGGGCTGGGACTGGCCATCGTGGCCGCGGTGGCCGACGCGCACGGCGGCACCGTCGCGGTCGACAGCTCCCCGGCCGGCACCACCTTCACCGTCCGGCTGCCCGCTCCCGCGGTAGCGGGCCCGGACGGCTCCAAGGGCTGACGCGCGGGCCGGCCGCGCTCTCTAGCGTCGGGTCATGCCTGGGTCCATCCGATCTGAGACGGTGTCCACCGTGCGCAACCCGGTCGTGCTGCTGGCGGTGCTGGGCGCCGCGGTGCTGGGGCTCGGGACCCTGGACCTGCACCAGCACTACCAGCTCGGGATCGCCGCCGCGGCCGGGCTCAGCCTGCTGCGGGCGGCCCCGCTGGCGCTGGTCCGGACCCGGCCGGTGGCGGCCTGGGCCGGCACGCTGGCCGCGACCGTGCTCACCGCGGTGCCGGCCGAGCGGGTCAGCCCGGAGGAGCCCTGGCCGTGGGTGGTGACCAGCGTGCTGGCGGCGCTGCCGGTGCTGGCCGTGCTCGGCTCCCGGCGGCCGGTGCCGGTGCTGGTCGCGGCCTGGCTGTCGGCGGTGGCGGCCGGGGCGGTGCCGTTGCTGGTCGCGCCGGACCGGGGCGGCTGGGCCGGCCTGCTGCCGGTGGGCGCGCTGACCGCGGCCGCGCTGGCCGGGGGCTGGCTGGCCACCGGCCGGGCCGAGGCCCGGCGCCGGCTGGCCCAGGAGGTGGTCCGGGTCCAGGCCGAGCGGGCCGGCCGGGAGATGCTGCGGGAGCGGGCCCGGCTGGCCCGCGAGCTGCACGACGTCATCGCGCACGGCCTGTCCGTGGTGACGGTGCGGGCCGACAGCGCGCCGCACCGGCTGGCCGGGGTGACCCCGGCGATCGCGGCCGAGTTCGACGCGATCGCGGAGGCGGCCCGCGGGTCGCTGGCCGAGCTGCGGCAGGTGCTGGGGGTGCTGCGGGACCCGGCCGCGGCGTCCGGGACGGCGCCGCTCCCCGGCCTGGCCGACCTGCCGGCGCTGGCCGGGCCGGTGCCGGTGGTCGTCTCGGCCCCGCCGGACGTGCCGCCGTCCGTGCAGCTGACCGCGTACCGGTGGTGCAGGAGGCGCTGAGCAACGTCCGCCGGCACGCCCCGGGGACCGACGCCGCGGTGACGGTCGCCGCCGTGGACGGGGCGCTGCGGGTCACGGTCGTCAACACGCCGCCGGCCCGGCCCGTCGCCGCCGCCGGACCCGGCTACGGCCTGGCCGGCATGCGCGAGCGCGCCGCCCTGCGCGACGGCAGCCTGGAGGCCGGCCCGACCCCGGACGGAGGCTGGAAGGTGGAGGCCATGTTGCCGCTGCGGCCGGAGGACGGATGAGCATCCGGGTGGTCGTGGTCGACGACCAGGAGATGGTGCGGGCCGGGATCGCGGCCCTGCTCGGCGCCCAGGACGGGATCGAGGTCGTCGGCGAGGCCGCCGACGGCGCGGCCGCGCTGGCCGAGGCGGCCCGGACCCAACCCGATGTCGTGGTCATGGACATCCGGATGCCCGGCATGGACGGGCTGACCGCCACCCGCAAGCTCGCCGGCGGGCCGAAGGTGCTCGTCCTCACCACCTTCGACGCCGACGAGTACGTCTACCGGGCCCTGCAGGCGGGCGCGAGCGGCTTCCTGCTCAAGGGGGCCCGCCCGGCCGAGCTGGCCGAGGCGGTACGGATCGTGGCCGCCGGTGAGGCGCTGCTGGCCCCGTCGGTGACCCGGCGGCTGATCGAGCAGGTCGTGTCGGCCGGGCTGGCGCCGTCGATGGCGCCGCGTGGCACCCCGGAGCTGACCCCGCGCGAGCGCGAGGTGCTGATCCTGCTGGCCCGCGGGCGGTCCAACGCCGAGATCGCGGCCGAGCTGGTGCTGGCCGACCAGACCGTGAAGACCCACGTGAGCCACGTCCTGACCAAGCTCGGCCTGCGCGACCGGGCCCAGGCCGTCGTCCATGCGTACGAGACAGGCCTGGTGCGGCCGGGCGGGTAGGCCGGCGGTGGGACGAACGCCACCGGGCCCGGGCATCCCGCGCCGGCCTTGATCGGGCATGCTCTGAGCCGCCCCCGCTCCCCACGTACCGGAGGACTTCCATGGCGACCGCCGCGTCCCTGCCTGCCCGCGGACCCGCCCGCACGCCCGTGCTGGCCGACGTCATCCCGGGGGCGCGCGTGCGCGACGGCGTCCTGGTCACCGGGGCGGCCCTGCTGACCGCGCTGCTGGCCCAGGTGTCGATCCCGGTCGCCGGGTCGCCGGTGCCGATCACCGGGCAGACGCTGGCCGTGGTGCTCACCGCGGCCGCGCTCGGGCCGGCCCGCGGGTTCGCCGGGCAGGCGCTCTACCTGCTGCTCGGTGCGGTCGGGCTGCCGTTCTACTCCGACGCCGCCAGCGGGTTCGACGTGGTCTTCGGCGCCACCGGCGGCTACATCATCGGCTTCCTGCCCGCGGCGTACCTGATCGGGCTGGCGGCGCGGCAGGGCCAGGACCGGCGGGTCACCCGGGCGCTGCCGCTGTTCGCGCTGGGCCAGCTGGTCATCTTCGCCGTCGGCGTGCCCTGGCTGGCCGTCGCGGCCGACCTGAGCCCGGCCGCGGCCATCGACGCCGGGTTCACGCCGTTCATCGTGGGCGGCCTGGTCAAGGCGGCGATCGCCGGGGTGGCGCTGCCCGGCGCCTGGTGGGTCGTGCGCAAGGCCGACCGGCTGGGCTGAATGGTTGTGCCGCGGGCGCGGAGGCGGGAAGGTCATTTCGTGCCCTAGTCAGAGGAGGTCCGATGACACTTGCGGCGGCTGCGGCCCATTCCGACAACAACACCGTGCTGCTCCTGGCGGCCCTGCTCGGGATCGCGACGGTGGTCGTGCTGATCACCTGGCTCAAGGTCCACCCGTTCCTGGCCCTGATCCTCGGGTCCGCGGTGCTCGGCCTGGTGGCCGGGCTGGGCCCGACGCCCACCGTCACCAGCTTCGTGGCCGGGCTCGGCTCCACCGTCGGCAGCGTCGGGCTGCTGATCGCGCTCGGGGCCATGGTCGGCGGCCTGCTGGCCGACTCCGGCGGAGCCGAGCGGATCGTGCAGACGATCACCAGCAAGGTCTCGGGCCGGACGCTGCCGTGGGCGATGGCCGGTGCCGCCGCGCTCATCGGCATCCCGCTGTTCTTCGAGGTCGGCGTGGTGCTGCTGATCCCGATCGTGCTCCTGGTCGCGCGGCGGACCAACCAGCCGCTGATGCGGGTGGGCATCCCGGCGCTGGCCGGGCTGTCCGTGCTGCACGGGTTCGTCCCGCCGCACCCGGGGCCGCTGGCCGCGATCGGCGTGCTCAACGCCGACCTCGGCATCACCCTGGCCCTGGGCCTGCTCATCGCCATCCCGTGCGTGATCGTGGCCGGGCCGCTGTTCGGCACGTTCATCACCAGGTACGTGCCGGTGCAGGCGCCGGCCCTGCTGGACGCGGGCGACCGGGAGACGGTGGCGGTCGGCTCCCGCGAGGGCTCCCGCGACGCCGGCTCCCGCGACATCACCTCCCGCGACATCGGCTCCCGGGCCGTCGGTTCCCGGGACGGCGGCTCCCGCGACGGCGGCTCCCGGGACGGCGGCTCCCGGATCGGCGGTGACATCACCCATCCCGACGCCGACGCGACCGCGACGGCCGCGGGCACCGGCGGTCCGGACACGACCGACGCCGGCGGTCCCCGCCGGCAGCCCAAGTTCGGCGCCACGGTGGCGACCGTGCTGCTGCCGGTGCTGCTCATGCTGCTGCGCGCGATCGGCGAGATCTTCCTGGACGAGGGCACCAGGCCGCGGCAGTTCCTGGAGGTCATCGGCAACCCGGTGGTCGCGCTGCTGGCCGGCGTGCTGGTCGGGATGGTCACCCTGGGCCTCGGCTCCGGCATGAACAAGGAGCGGATCTCCGGCACCGTCGGCGGGGCGCTGCCCGCCATCGCCGGCATCCTGCTCATCGTGGCCGCGGGCGGCGGGTTCAAGCAGACCCTGATCGACGCCGGGGTCGGCAACGTGATCGCCGA
This sequence comes from Mycobacteriales bacterium, assembly GCA_036519715.1. Taxonomy (GTDB): domain Bacteria; phylum Actinomycetota; class Actinomycetes; order Mycobacteriales; family CADCTP01; genus CADCTP01. Next base: position 3,962 of record DATDKW010000053.1, on the reverse strand, counting down.
CTGGGCCGAGAACGCCAACATCTCCGCCCTGCTACTGGCCTGGCTGGTCGCGGTCGGGATCCGGCTCGCCACCGGCTCGGCCACGGTCGCCACCATCACCGCCGCCGGCATCGTCACCCCGCTGGCCGCGGGCATGGACAGGCCCGAGGTCGCGCTGCTGGTGCTGGCGATCGGGGCCGGCTCGCTGTTCTTCTCCCACGTCAACGACGCCGGCTTCTGGCTGGTCAAGGAATACTTCGGGCTGACCGTGGGCCAGACCATCAAGACCTGGTCGGTGATGGAGACGCTGATCTCGGTCGTCGGCCTGATCTGCGTCCTGCTGCTCAACCTGGTCATATGACCGACGTCGTCATCGGGGTGGATCTCGGGACCACCAGCACCAAGGCGGTCGCCTTCGACACGGCCGGCACCGAGCTCGCCAGCGCCTCGTCCGGCTACCCGCTGGACGAGCCCCACCCGGGCTGGGCCGAGCAGGACCCGGCCCTGATCCTCGAGGCCGTGCTCACCTCGGTGGGCCAGGTGGTGTCCGAAGTGGACGGTCCGGTGGCCGGGCTGTCGTTCAGCTCGGCCATGCACACGCTGATCGGGCTGGACGCCGACGGCACGCCGCTGACGCCGTCGCTGTCCTGGGCCGACTCCCGGGCGGCGGCCCAGGCCGAGCGGCTGCGGGCCACGCCGGGCGGGCTGGCCCTGCACCGCCGGACCGGTACGCCGGTGCACCCGATGGCGCCGCTGCCGAAGCTGATGTGGTTCCGCGAGCAGGAGCCGAAGCTGCACGAGCGGGTCGGGCACTGGGTCGGGATCAAGGACTTCGTGCTGTCCCGGATGTGCGACGCGCTGGTGACCGACCACTCGCTGGCGTCCGGGACCGGGCTGATGACCCTGGCCACGCTGTCCTGGGACTCCGAGTCGCTGCAGCTGGCCGGGATCACCGGCGAGCAGCTGCCGGAGCTGGTCCCGACCATGACCGTCCTGCCGGGACTGTCGGCCGCGGTCGCGGAGCGGCTGGGGCTGCCGGCGGACACGCCGGTGGTGGTCGGGGCCGGCGACGGCCCGCTGGCCAACCTCGGCCTGGGCGCGGTCGCCCCGGGCGTCGCCGCCTGCTCGATCGGCACCAGCGGCGCGCTGCGGGTGATGGTGGAGAAACCGGCCGTCGACCCGCTCGGCGGGGTGTTCTGCTACGCGCTGACCGAGGACCACTGGGCCGTCGGCGGCGCCATCAACAACGGCGGCATCGTGCTGGACTGGGCCGGATCGGCGCTGGCGCCGGACATCGGCACCGATCCGGAGGCCCTGCTGGAGCTGGCCGGGCAGGTGCCGGCCGGCTGCGGCGGCCTGATCATGCTGCCGTACCTGCTCAGCGAGCGGGCGCCGCACTGGAGCGCCCTGCCGCGCGGCGCGTACATCGGGCTGACCCGGGAGCACCGGCGCGAGCACCTGATCCGGGCCGCGATCGAGGGGGTCTGCCAGCAGCTGGCGCTGGTGCTGCAGTCAATGCGGGCGGCCGGCAACGAGGTGCGGTCCATCCGGGCCACCGGCGGCTTCGCCCGCAGTCCACTGTGGAGGCAGATCCTGGCCGACACGCTCGGCATGGACGTGCAGTTCCCGGCTGGGCACGAGGGTTCCGGGTTCGGCGCGGCCCTGCTCGGCATGCAGGCGCTGGGGCTGGTCGACTCGATCGACGTCGCCGCCGACCTGGTCGAGATCGAGGACACGGTCCGGCCGGACGCCGGCGCGGCCGGGGTGTACGCGTCGCTGCGACCCGTCTTCGCCGAGCTGTACGACGCGCTGGTGCCGACGTACCGGTCGCTGCGACGACTGGCCCCGCAGCTGCCGCTGGACCCCTAGGAACGGCGCAGGGCGGCGGCGGTGGCCTCGTCGGCGGGCAGGAAGGCCTCGATGCTGAGCTCGGCCGCGGTGATGTCCAGGGCCGTGCCGAACGTGGTGACCGTGCTGAGGAAGCTCAGCTCGCGTCCGTCCACGAGGATTCGCAGCGGGACCGCGACCGACTGCTCGGCGCTGCCGGCCTCGGTGCCGCCGGGGTAGCCGGACAGCTCCCGGTGCAGCGCGGCCAGCGCGTCGTCGGCACCGGCGGCGGCCTCCCGGGCCAGCCGGCCCAGCACGTGGTGCCGCCACTGGGCCAGGTTGACGATCCGCGGCGCCATCCCGTCCGGGTGCAGCGACAGCCGCAGCACGTTGACCGGCGGCGCCAGCAGCGGCGGCGCCGCCGACGCGGTGAGGGCGGCGACGCCGGCGTTGGCCGCGACCAGGTTCCAGCCGCGGTCGACGGCCAGCGCCGGGTACGGCTCGTAGCCGGTCAGGATCGCGGCCACCGCGTCCCGTACCGGCGTCAGGGCCGGGTCCGCCAGGTCCCGCTGCGGGTAGGACGGCGCGAACCCGGCCGCCAGCAGCAACGGGTTGCGGTCCCGCAGCGGCACCTCCAGCCGCTCGGCCAGCCGCAGCACCATCTCCCGGCTGGGCCGGGACCGGCCGGTCTCCAGGAAGCTGACGTGCCGGGCGGACACGTCCGCGGCGAGGGCCAGGTCGAGCTGGCTGACCCGGCGGCGCTGCCGCCACTGCCGCAGCAGTGACCCGAAGACCGGCCGGTCCCTGTCGTCGTCCACCCGCCGCAGGCTAGCCGCGGCCGGGTGGGTGGCGGTCATGCCGCCGGCAGGTCGCCGAAGAAGCCGGTGACCGCGCGCAGCCGGCCGTCCTCGGTCAGCTCGCCGACGTCCATCCCGGCCAGGGCGACCGTCCCGTCCGGGCCGACCAGCTCCCAGCCGACCCGGAACCGGTCGTGGTGCGCGTCCACCGCGCTGGACCGGCGGAACGCGTGGCCCGGGAACTGCTGCTGCAGGGCCGCGTGCAGCTCGCTGATCCCGGCCCGCCCGGCCGCCGCCATGGGCGGGTCGGTCAGCGTGCCGTCCGGCGCCCAGACCTGCTCGACCAGGCCGGCCCGCCGGTCCGGGTCGGTCTCGTTCCAGGCCGACAGGTAGGTGTCCACGGTCGTGGTCACGTCGCTCATCCCGTACTCCTCCGTCGTCGTCGTGTGCTGACGCAGACCACTGTGGACGGACGGGCGCCGTCGCGCGATTACCTGCCAGGTAGTGGCTAGGGTGCCGGCATGTCCTATCCCGAACCCCGTTACCACGGCGACGGCGGCGAGATCTCGGCCACGGTCCGGCCCGGCGACGCCGCGCCGGACCTGATCCTGCCGGCCACCGACGTGCACTACCTGGCCACCGGGACCAGCACCGGCGGCGACTTCGGCCTCTACCGCTGGGAGATGACCGGCGCCCCGACCGGCCCCGCGCCGCACTTCCACCGCTCCATCACCGAGTCGTTCTACGTGCTCGACGGCACCGTCCGGCTGTACGACGGCAACGCCTGGACCGACGCCACGGCCGGCGACTTCCACTTCGTCCCGCCCGGCGGCACCCACGCGTTCCGGAACGAGTCCGGCGCGCCGGCCTCGATGCTGCTGCTGTTCACCCCGGGCGCGCCCCGGGAGGCCTACTTCGAGGGGCTGGCCGAGCTGGCCGCCTCCGGACGGCAGCCGAGCCCGGAGGAGATGACGGAGTTCCTCCGGCGGCACGACCAGTTCATGGTCTGAGCCGATTCGCGGCCGGGTAGGCAGGTGCCTATGCAGGCCATTGTCTACACCCGCAACGGTGACCCGGACGTGCTCGAGCTGGTCGAGCGGGACACACCCGAACCGGGTCCGGGCGAGGTCCGGGTCCGGATCGCGCGGTCCGGGGTCAACCCGACGGACTGGAAGTCCCGGCGCAGCCGCCCGGTCGGCGAGGCCGGCTTCCAGGTCCCCGACCAGGACGGCTCCGGGGTCGTCGACGCGGCCGGCAACGGGGTCGATCCGGCCGTGCTGGGTCAGCGGGTCTGGCTCTGGGAGGCCGCGCAGGGCCGCCCGTGGGGCACCGCCGCCGAATACAGCGTGGTGCCGCAGC
>DATDKW010000052.1:0-11629 GCA_036519715.1 Mycobacteriales bacterium | reverse complement strand
CGCCCGCTGAGCCTCAGTCGGTCATCCCGTCGCCGCGGGACTCGCCGAGGTCGACGATGAGCGCCCGGTGGTCCGACAGCGCCATCTCCCGGGCCCCGGCCCCGGCCAGCCGGGGCAGCCCGCCGCCGTGGGACAGGATGTGGTCCAGCTGCACCCGCGCGTCCGGGGCCGGGTACGTCGGCACCGTGGCCAGCGCCGTCCAGCCGGTCAGCCAGCGCGGCAGCGAGCCGGGCAGGTTGAGGTCGCCGAGCAGGATGCGCGGCCCGGGCAGCTGCCGGACGGCCCGGACGGCCCGGCGCAGCTGCGCCCCGTTCCACCCCGGCACGAACGACAGGTGCGTGTTGGCCACCGTCAGCGGACCGGCCGGCGTCTCCAGCACGGCCGCGACCAGCACCCGGGGCTCGTCCCGCAGCCACAGCACCTTCCGCTTCGGGCCGGGGATGAGGATGGGCGAGCGGACCGGGGCCGACGGCAGCCGGGTGATCAGCCAGCGGCGGACCGGATAGCGGCTGACCAGCCCGATCCCGTACGCCGGACCGGTGCCGGCGGTGTCCCCCTCCCTGGCCGGCCGCCACTGCTCGCCCGGCGTGCCCACGATGGCCGGGGCGAACCGGCCCTCGCCGCCCATCGCCGTCGCCGCCTCCGCGGTCAGGTCCAGCCCGTGCGACCGGGGCTGGCCGCGGTCGACCTCCTGCAGCCCGAGCACGTCCGCGTCGAGCACCTTGACCGCGTCGCGCAGCCGCCCGATGTCGACCTCGCCGTCGGACAGCGCCCTGCCGTTGAGGATGTTGAAGGTCACCAGCCGCATCCCCGAACCCTAGGTGACCACCCCGGACCCGCGACCCGGCGCCCGGGTCGGGCCGGAGCCCGGATTACGCTGCCGGCGTGACCAGGGAGCGGGAGTACGTCGAGGCCAACCGGGAGTCGCTGCACGCCGATCTGGACGCGTGGCTGCGGATCCCGTCGATCAGCGCGGACCCGGAGCACGCGGCCGACGTCCGGGCCAGCGCCGAGTGGCTGGCCGCCGCGTTCCGCCGGGACGGCTTCCCGACGGTCGAGATCTGGGACACCCCGGGCGCCCCGGCCGTCTTCGCGGAGTGGCCGGCGGCCGAGCCCGGCGCCCCGACCGCCCTGGTCTACGGGCACCACGACGTCCAGCCGGTCGACCCGCTGGAGAAGTGGGTCACCCCGCCGTTCGAGCCGACCATCCGGGGTGCGGAGCTGTTCGCCCGGGGCGCGGCCGACGACAAGGGCCAGCTGCTGTTCCACCTGCTCGGCCTGCGCGCCCACCTGGCCGCGACCGGCCGGGACACGCCGGCGGTGACGCTGCGGTTCCTCATCGAGGGCGAGGAGGAGTCCGGCTCGCCGCACTTCGCCGACCTGCTGCGGGCCCGTCGCGACCGCGTCGCCTCCGACGTGACCGTGGTGACCGACACCGGCGTGTTCGCCCGCGACTTCCCGACCACCACGGTCGGCATGCGCGGCCTGACCGGCTGCCAGATCGACTTCCACGGCCCGGACGTCGACCTGCACTCCGGCTCCTTCGGCGGCGCGGTCGCCAACCCGCTGACCGCGCTGGCCCGGCTGCTCGCGGCCGTGCACGACGACGACGGCCACATCGCCATCCCCGGCTTCTACGACGCGGTCGTGCCGGTCGGCGACGACGAGCGGAAGAAGTACGCCGAGCTGCCGTTCGACGAACAGGCCTGGCTGGCCGGGCCGGCCCGGTCCCGGGCCGCCGTCGGCGAGGCCGGCTACACCACCCTGGAGCGGATCTGGGCCCGGCCGACGGCCGAGGTCAACGGCATGTGGGGCGGCTACACCGGCCCCGGCCACAAGACCATCGTGCCCACCGACGCGTCCGCGAAGCTGTCGTTCCGGCTGGTCCCGGACCAGCGCGGGGCCCAGCTGCGGCCGCTGATCGAGAAGTTCGTGGAGGACCACACGCCGCCCGGCATCACCGCCACCGTGTCCTGGGGCGAGGGCGACGGCGTCGCCCCGGTCCGGACCCCGATGGACGCGCCGGCGCTGGCGGCGCTGGTCCGGGCGATGGAGAAGTCGTTCGGGCAGCCGGTCGGATTCTCCCGGGAGGGCGGCAGCGGGCCCGAGGCCGACCTGGCCGAGGTGCTGGGCGCCCCGGTCGTGTTCCTCGGCGTCGGCCTGCCCGACGACGCCATCCACTCGCCCAACGAGCGGGGGGTGCTGCCGATGCTGGAGCGCGGGGCCGAGGCCGCGGCCTACCTGTGGTCGGAGCTCGCTTCACCGGGGGCTCACCAGCCCGGGTCGTAGCCTGGGGCGGTGACCGCACCAGGCTGGTACGACGAGCCCGGTGGCGACCGTGACTCGCTGCGCTGGTGGGACGGCCGGGCCTGGACCAACGTGACCCGGACCCGGTCGCCGGGCGAGGAGCTGCCGCCGCCGGCCTCCCCTCCCGACGTGCTCGACAGCCGCCCGGAGCGGCCGCCGGTCAGCCGGCGGGCCTGGCTGGGCGCCGGTGTCGCCGCCGCGATCGTGCTGGCCCTGGTCACCCTGGGCGTGCCGGGTCGGCAGCCGGTCGGCGACGGCCTGGCCGGCCGGGGGCCGGGTCCGGGGGTGGCGACGATCGAGCCGTCCGAGCCGGCGCCGACGACGGCCACCCCGGTGACCGGGCGCTACACCGACCGGGTGGCCCGGCTGTCCTACGACGTGCTGCCGGGCGACTGGCGGGAGTGGGACCGGGACTCGTTCCACGGCCTGCAGTCCACCCTGGGCTACTACCGGATCACCCAGCAGAACGCCCCGGACGACCAGACGTACTGGGCCAACGTCAACTCCGGCCTGGTCACGCCGACCGTCGCGGTCGACGGCGACCTGCCCGGGACGGCGCTGCGGCTGATCCGCACCCTGGCCGCCGACTACTACCCGGCCCACACCCGGGAGGGCCTGACCCAGCGGTCGGTCACCGTCGACGGGGCCGACGCCGCGCTGGTCAGCTACCGGGCGGTCTTCGACCCCGCCGCGGCCGCCGGCTACTCGGCCAAGTCGGAGCAGATCGTGGTCCTGGTGGTGGATACCGGCCAGGCCCAGCCGTCCGCGCTGTACGTGTCCCTGCCCGACACCGTGCGCGACCTGTGGCCGTCCATCGACGGCCTGGTCGGCGGCGTCCGCATCGTTCGCTGACCGTCCCGTGTGGACGGGCAGGGCGGGGCCGCCGGCCAGCTGTCCTCAGTGGACGGTTGCGGCGCGCACCGCCTCCCGGGCCGCCCCGGCCGACTCCGCGTCCAGCGCCAGCCGGGCCAGCGACTCGCACTCGGCCAGCGTGTGCGCGGCCAGCGCCGCCCCCACCAGCGGCACCGACCGGGCCGACATGGACAGGCTGGTCAGGCCCAGCCCGGCCAGCACCAGGGCCAGCAGCGGGTCCGCGGCGGCCTCGCCACACACTCCGACCGGCTTGCCGGCCCGCTTCCCGGCCGCCGCGCACGCGGCGACCAGGGTCAGCACGGCCGGCTGCCACGGGTCCAGCAGCTCGGCCAGCTCCGGGCCCTGCCGGTCGGCCGCCATCGTGTACTGGGCCAGGTCGTTGGTGCCGATGCTGAGGAAGTCGACCTCCGCCAGCAGCCGGTCGGCCTGCAGGGCCGCGGCCGGCACCTCCACCATGACCCCGGCCGCCGGCAGCCCCGCCTCCCGCACCGCCGCGGCGACGAACGCCGCTTCCTCCGCGGTCGACACCATCGGCGCCATCACCTGCACCTCGGCCCCGGTCGCGGCGGCGGCCCGGGCCACCGCGGCCAGCTGCGCGGTCAGCACCTCCGGCTGCGACCGCGCCACCCGCAGCCCCCGGACGCCCAGGGCCGGGTTGGGCTCCGGCCGCAGCGCCAGGAACGGCAGCGGCTTGTCCGCGCCGGCGTCCAGCGTCCGCAGCACCACCTTGCGCGGCCCGACGGCCCGGAACACCGCCTCGTACGCCTGCTGCTGCTCGTCCGGACCCGGCATGTCCTTCCGGTCCAGGAACAGCAGCTCGGTCCGGAACAGCCCGATGCCCTCGGCCGCGGCGATCCCGGCGTCGCGCAGCACCGCGCTCCCGCCGCGGCCGCCGGTGACCAGGTCGGCGGCCGAGCCCACGTTGAGCAGCAGCTGCACCGGGTGCCCGTCCGCGGTCCGCCCCGGCCCCTCGTACGCCGGCAGCTCGGTGACCGTCTCGGTCGCCAGCGCCGGGTCCACGCCGACCTCGACCGTGCCGGCCGACCCGTCGACCCGGACCACGGTCCCGTCGGTCAGCGTCGCGGCCGCGGCCAGCCCGACCACGGCCGGCAGCCCGAGCGAGCGGGCCAGGATCGCGGTGTGGCTGGTGGGGCTGCCGCGCTCGGTCACCAGCGCCAGCACGGCCACCGGGTCCAGCCCGACCGTGTCGGCCGGGGCCAGGTCGTCGGCCACCAGCACGTACGGGTGGCCCGGGGCCGGCACGCCCGGCATCGGCCGGCCCAGCACGCTGGCCACCGCCCGGTCCCGGACGTCGTCGAGGTCGGCGACCCGCTCGGCCAGGTAGCCGCCGGCCCCGGCCAGCAGCTCCCGGTAGGTCCCGAAGGCCTGGTGCAGCGCGTGTGCGGCATCGGCGCCGCCGGCCACCAGCTCGGCCACCGAGTCGGCCAGCGCCGGGTCGGCCGCCATCAGCGACTGCGCCTCCAGGATGGCGGCGGCGTCCGCGGGCGCGCCGTCGGCCCGGCCGGCCAGGTCCTTCGCCACCGTGTCCAGCGCGGCCGCGGCCCGGGCCACCTCACCGTCCACATCGGAGGGTGTGGTCGGCGCCGGCAGGGCCGGCCGGCCGCCCATCCGGGCCACCGGCCCGACCGCGACGCCGGGGGAGACGCCCAGGCCGGTCAGCGGTTCAGTCATCGACATCGAGGTTGCGGGCGAGCAGCGCGGCCAGCTCGTCCACCGCGGCCGCGGCGTCGTCGCCCTCGGCCGCCAGGGTGACCTCGGTGCCCTTCCTGGCCCCGAGCGCGAGCACGGACAGCATGCTGCGGGCCGGCACCGCCTTGCCCTCGCCGACCCGGATCGTCACCGGCACCGGCACCGCCGCGGCCGCCTTGACGAACACGGCGGCCGGCCGGGCGTGCAGCCCGCTGTCCGAGCCGATCGCCACCGTGCGCTCGACCATCGCGTGCCTCCTCGCCTCGGGTACCTCCGGGCATGGTCTCATCCGGCCGGGGCCGGGGCCTGGGATCAGGCTGGAGGCTGTCGTCCGGGCCGCGGGGGTGTCACGATGGCGGGCATGCCCCCGGTGCCGCGGTACGTCCGGCTCCTGACCTCCCGGCGGCACGTCGACCTGCTCCGCGTGACCAGCGCCGCCTGTCCGGGTACTGCCGCCCGTACCGACGACCCGAGGAGCAGCGTTGAGCCTCTGGACCCCCGACCCGACCTTCTACCCGTCCCCGCGTGACGCCGCGGCCGGCCCGGTCGAGACGCTGGCGTACGTCGCCGCGTTCGACCGGACGGCCGAGAAGCCCGACGCCCTGACCGTGGTCGACCTCGACCCGGACTCGTCGTCCTACGGCCAGGTGATCGGCTGGACCGACATGCCGTACACCGGCGACGAGCTGCACCACTTCGGCTGGTCGATGTGCTCCAGCGCGCTGTGCCCGTACGCGCCGCATCCGCACACCGAGCGCCGCTACCTGGTGGTGCCGGGCCTGCGCTCGTCCCGGCTGATGATCCTGGACACCAAGGAGAACCCGCGCCAGCCTTCGGTGGTCAAGGTGCTGGAGGCCGAGGAGCTGGCCAAGCGGGCCGGCTACTCCCGCCCCCACACCGTCCACTGTGGACCGGAGGGCGTCTACCTGACTTGCCTCGGCGGCGCCAACGGCCAGGAGGGTCCGGGCGGGGTGGCGCTGATCGACCACACCTCCTTCGAGGTCCTGGGCCGGTGGGAGGTCGACCGCGGCCCGCAGCACCTGGCGTACGACCTGTGGTGGCACATCGCCCAGGACGTCGCGGTCACCAGCGAGTGGGGCACCCCGTCGATGATCGAGAACGGGATCAACGACCAGCTCCTGCTGGGCCGCAAGTACGGCCACAAGCTGCACTTCTGGGATCTGCGCCGGCGCCGGCACGTGCAGGAGGTCGACCTCGGCGACGAGCAGCAGATGGTGCTGGAGCTGCGGCCGGCCCACGACCCGACCAGGTCCTGGGGCTTCGCCGGCGTGGTCGTCTCGGTCGAGGACCTGTCGGCCTCGGTGTGGATCTGGCACCGTGACGGCGACCGGTGGGCGGTGCGGAAGGTCATCACGATTCCGGCCGAGCCGGCCGACCCGTCGCTGCTGCCGCCGGTGATCGCGCCGTTCGGCGCCGTGCCGCCGCTGGTGACGGACATCGACCTGTCCGTCGACGACCAGTGGCTCTACGTCTCCTGCTGGGGGACGGGCGAGCTGAAGCGCTACGACGTGTCCGACCCGTTCCACCCGCGCGAGGCCGGGTCGGTGCGGATCGGCGGCATCGTGGGCAAGGTCGGGCATCCGTCCGATCCGGACACGCCGCTGTTCGGCGGCCCGCAGATGGTGGAGGTGTCCCGGGACGGCAGGCGGGTCTACGTCACCAACTCGCTCTACGGGGCCTGGGACGACCAGTTCTACACCGGCGGCGTCGGGTCCTGGATGGCCAAGATCGACTCCACCCCGGACGGCTTCGCCTTCGACCAGCGGTTCTTCCCGCACGGGGACACGGCCTGGCGGGGACTGCGGCCGCACCAGGTCCGGCTGCAGGGCGGCGACGCGTCCTCGGACTCGTACTGCTACCCGTGAGCACCGGCGCCGTCCTGACCGTCGCCGGGCTGGGGATCTTCCACGGCCTCAACCCGGCGATGGGCTGGCTGTTCGCGGTCGCGCTGGGCCTGCAGGCGTCCCGCTCGCCGTCGACCCGGCGGGCGGCCGCCCTCAAGGCGCTGCCGCCGATCGCGGCCGGGCACCTGCTCTCGGTCGGGGCGGTGGCGGCGGTCTTCGCCGTCCCCGCCTCGGCCGTGACGTCCCGGGCGGTCACCATCGGGGCCGGGGTGGTGCTGGCCGGGATGGGACTGTGGCGGCTGCTGTCGCAGCGTCACTTCCGCTGGGTCGGCATGAAGCTGACAGCGTGGGAGCTGGGGACGTGGAGCTTCCTGATGTCCTCGGTCCACGGTGCCGGGCTCATGCTCGTCCCCGTCCTGGCGACCCACCACCACTCCGCCGTCCCGACCTCCCTGGGCTGGTCCGCGGCGGCGACGCTGGTGCACACCGCGACCATGCTGCTGACCGCCGGCATCGTCGCCGTCCTGGTCCTGCGCGTCCTCGGCCTCGGCGTCCTCCGCCGCGCCTGGATCAACGTCGACCGGATCTGGGCCGTGGCCCTCATCGGCGCCGGCGCCGCCACCGCCCTCACCCACTGACCCTCACACCAGGTGGTCGAACTCCCCCTTGGTCATCCCGTCCAGGAACGACACCCACTCGTGCCGGGTGAAGCTCAGCACCGGCCCGCCCTGATCCTTCGAGTCGCGGACGGCCACACCGCCGTCCGGAAGCGGTGCTACTTCGACGCAGCCGCTTCCGCCGCTGGCCGTCGCCTTGCGCCAGGCCATCTGGCGAGGCGAGTCGAGATGAGACATCGTTACCTTCTCTGGGTGGACGGGTGCTCTCAGGTGGGGAGATTGCTGGCGCTGGCGCGGATGAGGTCCTCGGAGGCGCGGGGACTCAGGGCGAGCGCGCGCAGATGATCGAACGCCCGCCGGTACCGGGTCAGGTCGGCGGGGTTCTGCAGGAAGAAGTGACCGAGCAGGCCTTCGACGTAGACCACGTCGGAGACCTCTTCCAGCTGCAGGATGACGAATGAACTGGACATGGCCGGGTGCGGCCCCGCCGCGAACGGTATGACCTGGACGGTCACGTGCGCCGTGCGGCCGCGGTCGGCCAGATGCTCGAGCTGCTGCCGCATGACACCGGGATTACCGACGACGCGGTGCAGAGCCGCCTCGTCGAGGATGGCCCAGAACTCGGGCGGGTGAGCCTCGGACAGCCGGCCCTGCCGGATGAGCCGCGCCTCGACGATCTTGTCGATCTCGGCCGACTCGGTGTTGGTCATGATCCCGGCGGTGACCGCCCGGGCGTACGGCTCGGTCTGGAGGAGACCGGGGATGAGGCTGGTCTCGTACTGGCCGATGGCGACGGCCGCGTCCTCCAGGCCGGTGTAGGTCGCCACCGACTCCGGCAGCCCGTGCTGCTGCCACCACGACCGCTTGTTGCTGTCCCGGGTGAGGACGAGCAGGCGGTCACGTTCCTCCGCGGACACCTGGTAGAGGTCGCAGAGGAAGCGGACGTCGGCGAGGCTGGCGCCGCGGGCGGCGGTCTCGATCCGGCTGATCTTCGCCGGCGAGACCCCCATCTGGTCGGCCACGTCCTCGATCTTCATCCCGGCCGCGAGCCGGAGCGCACGGAGCCGAGCACTGAGCTCACGCCGACGGACGGTCGGGCTCGCGCTGGCCACGATGGTCTCCTTACGACCGGTTTGTGCCCTTGCCCGGAGGATCAGATCGGCAAGTCACCTATGGCGCATGCTTTTGGCACTTGCCAATGGTACGTGCAGGGGCGGATCCTAACCCCACTGACGCAGCGGGGCGCAAGCGGATCGCCCAAGGTGATCATCTTGTGATCGAGATCCCGCCCAGCCCGCGGGAGGAGGTCGGACATGAATCCGCCATCCCGGCACAGCGTCCGTAGGTGAACAGAGGCGCCGCGTGAGCGGCGCCTCCGTCTCGGGACGAGCGACGGCCATCGCCCGGTCCGACTCGACACGCCACCCCTACCCCGTCACGAGGCACAGAGGCATGTCATGCGTGAGAGTACGCCGAGATCATCAGTACTGACCAGGTTCTACCGGGCGATCGAGTGGTTCGGGCGGACCGTGTTCGCCCGGTCCGACCAGCGGGCCCGCCACCGCGGCTGGCAGGTCCTGGAGACCGGCCGGCTGAACCGCTCCTACCGGGACCCGCGGTTCGCCCAGTTCGTCCGCTGTGCCTGGTGCGAGGGCGCCGGCTGCGACGTCTGCGACGGCACCGGGCGGGTCGTCCGGGGGAGCGTCCGGAGCGGACGGTGACGGCGTCCGACCTGGGCCGGGCGCTGGTCCGGTTCCCGCGCCCGAACCCGGCCGTCGTCGCCTGGCGGTGGCGGTACGAGGCCGGGGCGGTGGTCACCGCCGGGGTGTACGAGGCCCGCGTCGGCGCACTGTGGACATTCCTGTCCGGACTGACGGTGGCCGGCGCCGCCGCCCTCCCGTACGGCCGGCGGCGGGTGTGGTGCGTCGTCACCCCGCACCGGGTCCGGACCGGGCTCAAGCACGCCTGGGTGCACTCCCGGACCGGCCGGCTGCCGATGGTGCTCCGGACCCGGCCGGTCCCGGCGGGGGAGGAGCTGCTGCTCCTCCTCCGCCCCGGCACCAACGCCGCCGACGTGGCCGGCGCCGACCTGGCCACCGCGTGCTGGGCCCGGGAGGTCCGGGTCGAGCCGGGCCCGAAGCCGCACCTGGTCCGGCTGACCGTGGTCCGCTACGAGGTGCCGGCGTAGCCGGCCAGGGCCAGGTAGAGCGGGGCCACGACGAAGCGCTGCCGGCGCAGCAGGGACGGGTGCCGGCGCAGCCAGCGGCCGGCGCTGCCCGCGCACAGGGCCCAGCCGAGGTCCATTGTGGACGCGACGGCCAGGAAGACCAGGCCGAGCAGCAGCAGCCGGCCCGGCGACGACCCGAACTGCGGCAGGAAGGCGAGGAAGAACAGCGCCACCTTCGGGTTGGAGATGCCGACCAGGAACCCCTGCCGGAACGAGCGCCCGGCGGCCACCGGCACGGACCCGGTCGACCGCAGCGCCCGCACCGCCAGCAGCACCAGGTAGGCCACCCCGAGCCAGCGCACCACCGCGAAGGCGAGCTCCGAGGACACCAGCAGCGCGGTCAGCCCGAACGCGGCCGCGACGGCGAAGCAGGCCGTCGCCGTCTCCACGCCGAGCACCGAGACGACCGCGGCCCGGCGGCCGCCGGCCAGCCCGCGGGCCAGCACGAACAACACGTTGGGGCCCGGGATCGCGACCAGCGCGACCGAGGCCAGCAGGAACACCAGCACGGCGCGAAGGCTAGGACGCGCCACAGCACCCGCGCATCCGCATAATGGGCCCGTGGCGGCCAGGGGGGACACCGGCACGGCCGGCATCAGGCTCCCGGCCCGCAGCGTCGGTCCGGTGTTCGCGATCACCCGGCGGCTGGTGCTGGCGAGCGCGATCCTGCTGGCCGTCGTCGGCGTCGTGCTCCTCGACCGGGACGGCTACCGGGACGCCAACGGCGACGGGGTCGGCGTCATCGACGCCTTCTACTACGCCACCGTCACCCTCTCCACCACCGGCTACGGCGACGTGGCCCCGGCCAGCGCGGCCGCCCGCCTGGTCAACGTGCTGTTCGTCGCGCCGGCCCGGGTGCTGTTCCTCATCATCCTGGTCGGCACCACGCTCGAGGTGCTGACCGAACGGTCTCGCGAGCAGTTCCGGATCCGCCGCTGGAGGTCGAAGGTGCAGGAGCACGTCGTGGTGTGCGGGTACGGCACCAAGGGACGCAGCGCCGTCGACTCCCTGCTCGACGACGGCACGCCGCTGAGCCAGATCGTCATCGTCGAGCGGGACGCGACCGCAGTGAAGGAGGCGACCGCCCGCGGCCTGGCCGTCGTGCCGGGCTCCAGCTCCCGCTCGGCCGTCCTGCGTGAGGCCCGGGTGCAGGACGCCAAGGCGGTCGTGGTCGCCACCAATGCCGACGACGCCGCCGTGCTGACCGTGCTCACCGCCCGCGACCTCGCCCCGCGGGCCTGGATCGTCGCCGCCGTCCGGGAGACCGAGAACATCGCGCTGGTCCGGCAGAGCGGCGCCGACCAGGTCGTGGTGTCCTCCGCCACAGCCGGCCGGCTGCTGGGCCTGTCCACCAGCGCGCCGCAGCTCGTCACCGTGGTCGAGGACCTGCTGACCGCGTCCACCGGCATCGCCCTGACCGTACGGCCGGTGCAGGCCGACGAGGTCGGCCGGGCGCCCGCTGACCTGGCCCAGCCCGTCGCCGCGGTGGTGCGGGACGGCCAGCTGCACAACTTCGCGCACCCGTCCGTACAGCGGCTGACGGCGGCGGACAAGGTGGTCTGCATCGCCGACGTCGACCGCCAGATGGACGCCCCGCACGGCGGCGCTTCCGGCCCGAACGGAGCCGCCGGTGGAGAAGAACGTTAATGTCGTGGGGTGCCGAGAGCGTCACTCCCCGCGCCGTCCTATCCGCTGGTCCGCAAGGTGCTCGACAACGGCCTGCGGGTCCTGCTCGCGCCCGACCGCAGCTCGCCCGTCGTCGCGGTCGCGGTCTACTACGACGTCGGCATCCGGTCCGAGCCGGAGGGGCGCACCGGGTTCGCCCACCTGTTCGAGCACCTGATGTTCCAGGGCTCGGCCAACCTGGAGAAGCTGGCCCACTTCCGCTACGTGCAGTCCTCCGGGGGCACCTTCAACGGCAGCACCCACCTGGACTACACCAACTACTTCGAGGTGCTGCCGAGCAACGCGCTGTCCCGCGGCCTGTTCCTGGAGGCCGACCGGATGCGCAGCCCGCGCATCACCGAGGA
>DATDKW010000051.1:0-2769 GCA_036519715.1 Mycobacteriales bacterium | reverse complement strand
TCCGGACCGGTCACCCGGGACACCCCGACCCAGGCGCCGCCGTCGAAGGGCTTCATGAACAGCGGGTAGCCCACCTGCTCGGCGATCGCGTCCAGGTCGAAGGACCGGTTGTACTTGGCCGACGTGTACGCCCAGCGGGAGTTGTCCAGCGGCTTCTTCGGCGGCACCAGCCAGGTCTGCGGCACCTTCAGCCCGAGCCGGAGCATCGCGCAGTACGCGGCGTGCTTCTCCATCGACTGGAACGTGAACGGGCTGTTCAGCAAGTAGACGTCGTTCATCAGCGCGATCTTCTTCAGCCACTCGCGGGGGTGGTAGTACCAGTACGCCAGCCGGTCGATCACCAGGTCGTAGCGGGGAGTGGAGCGCAGGTCGAAGGGCTCGATGGTGATCCGCTCGGTGCGCAGCGTGTGCGGCGTGCCGTCGCCGGCCCGGACCGCGCCGAGCCGGCGGACCAGCTCCTCGAACGCGCGCGGCCAGTCCTCCTCGGTGCCGAGCAGCAGGCCGATCAAGTGCTCGGTGCGGTCGCCGTGGGTCACGGGCCCTCCTCGACGGGTTGGACGGATCTCCGCTCAGCAGAAGCGCGGCAGGTGGTGGGCCAGCTGGCGCCGCCAGGACGGCCAGTCGTGCGGCACGTCGTGACCCCACTCGTCCAGCTCGCAGCGGATGCCCTTCTCGTTGAGCAGCCAGGCCATGTGCCGGGTGGACGGCAGCGAGCCGGTGCTGTCCTCCCACATGCCCTGGCCGACCACGAGCAGCACCGACAGCCGGGAGCGCAGCCACTCGAGATGGTCGCCGCTGAGCCCGGGCACGAAGTGGGTCGGGTTGGCGAAGTAGGCCGCCTCGCCCTGCTCGCCCCAGCCGTGCCAGGCGGACGGGTCGTAGTTGCCGGAGAAGCTCATCGACAGCGGGAAGAGGTCGGCCCGGCGCAGCGCGAAGGTCAGCGCGTGGTAGGCCCCCATCGAGCAGCCGATGGTGCCGATGTCCTGGGCGCCGCCGCCGCAGTCCGCCCAGATGAACGGCACCACCTGGTCAACCACCCACCGCTCGTACTCGTCGTGCCCCCGGGCCCGGTCCTCGACCGACAGCGACCGGTTGGACCAGGACACCGCGTCATGCGAGGTGATGCAGTAGAGCTTGGCCCGGCCGGCGTCGAGCAGCGGCCGGACCGCCTCCACCATCCCGTTGTTCTCGAAGTCCCAGGCCCGGCCCTGCTCGGACGGGAAGACCAGGAACGGCCGGCCGTAGTGGCCGTAAACGATCACGGCGCCGGCTCCGCCGAGGGCCGGCGCCGGCACATCGACATGGTGGCGGCGGGTCATGTGCGAACCGTACTCAGCAAAGCCGGGGAGCGGCCCCCGGACCCCCGGGGCGACCGGTCGGGGCGGCTGGGCGCGGCTGGTCGGCGCGGTCGCCGTCCGAGTGCCGGATGCCTCCTCGCAGGCTCGGAGGTCCCCGGCCGGCTCGGCCGCGGTGGCCGGGTCAGCCGCGGTGGTGCCAGGGCGGCCCCCGGACCCTCGGGGGCGGCGGTCAGGTCCAGACCTCGGCGAGCAGGCCGGTCAGGTGCGAGTCGAACGCGTCCCGCCAGGCCACATAGTTGTGCACGTCGGGCAGCTCGACGAAGCCGACCCGGTAACCCTGGGCGTGCAGCGCGTCGGCCATCGCCCAGTTGTTGTCGAGGTTTTCCTCCAGCGCGCCGCACGTCATCGTGGTCGGCACCGGCTCGGCCGCGAGCGTGCGCCGCTTGGTGTCCGCGACGAAGCGGGTGATCCGGCTGAAGCGCGCGAAGCCGCGCTCCTGCGGGTCCAGCCGCCGGCTGAAGAACGAGCCGGACTGCAGGAACAGCCCGCCGAACAGGCCCGCATGCCGGCGCTGCGCGTGCAGCGCGGCCAGCCCACCGAGGCTGGCGCCCATGGCGACCACGTCGCCGGCCACCTCGACCTCCCGGCGCAGCGCGGGCAGCACCGCCAGGGCCAGCGCGCGGGCGTAGCTGACGCTCGCCGAGTACCACTCGTCGCGCTCGCCGGGCGCGAGCAGCGCCACCCGGTGCCGCGGCAGCCGGCCGCTCGCCACCATCGCCCCCGTGTACGTCGTCAGGCCGGAGAGCGCGTCGTACTCCGGGCCGTCGTGCGCGACCAGCAGCGGCAGCGGCTCGGCCGGGCGGGCGTCGGCCGGCGCCCAGAGCCGGGCCCGCACCTCCGCGTGCAGGTAGCGGGACGGGACGCGCAGCTCGGTCGTCCGGCTGTCCACCACCGGGTCGGACAGCCAGGCCGGCGGCCGGTAGTCGGGGAACTCGACCACCGACTTGTCGCCGAAGGCGCCCGGCGCGGTCCACGGGTTGTCCGGGTCGCAGACCTCCTCCCGGCTGCCATTGGGATGGCCGAGCTCCAACCGGTACTCCATCCGCCAGACCCGGGGGCGCGGCAGCGTGAGCTCCCAGCCGCCGGGCGTGCGGGCGAAGTGCAGCCGGTCGCCGGGCACCCGGACGTCCTGCACCAGCCGCACGCCGGCCAGCCGGTGGTCCGGGTCGCGGAAGCGGAAGGTGACCGCATCGACACCGGTGGTGGGGCCGGCGAGCGCCGTTGGGGCCTCGGTCGACATCCGTCCACTCTAAGATCGAACCCGACGGCGTCCCCATGGGACACGTCGAGGACGGCGTACGGCGCGGCGTGTCGGGACCGTTACCCGAAATTGTCGGTCTCGCGGGCAACAATGGGGGGCCGTCGCGCGTCCTGGGCTGGTGACGGCCGTCGGGGGCCGTCATGACGGCGC
>DATDKW010000050.1:0-3824 GCA_036519715.1 Mycobacteriales bacterium | reverse complement strand
AGGGGGGGGCGCCGGCCGTCGGCCGGGGCCTCAGGCCAGGGGGGCGGAGACGAACTGGCGGCCCTCGAAGTTCTCCACCAGGACGGCGGTGACCCGGGCCGGGTCGACCAGGGCCGACCCGTTGAGCATGGTGCCGTCCTGGGCGCCCTTGGCCGAGACCACCCAGCTGCCCGCGGTCTGCCGTTCGCCGCCGGCCCCGACCACCACGATCCGGCACCGCTGCCCGGCCGGGATCCCGGTCACGGTCGCGGACACCCGGACCCAGCCCGCGGCCGGCACGACCTGGGCCGACAACCGGGCGCCGGTGCCGGGGTCGGTGGCCGCGGCGGTCCTGGTGCCGGCCACCGGCGTGCTGGTCGGCGTGCTGGTCGGTCCGCTGGCCACCGGCGTCGGCGCGGACTGCCGCCCGGCCACCGCACCGGCCCCGAGCAGCGCCACCGCCACGACCGCGGCCGCGGCCGCCGTGAGCACCCGGCGCCGGGTCAGTGCGGACCGGCGCTCGGCCCGGACCCGGCTCACGGCCCGCTGCACCAGCAGGTCGCCGCCCTCGGGCGGCCCCTCCAGGAAGAACTCCGGCGGGACCTCGCCCAGCCGGCCGGCGATCGCGGTCAGCTCGGCCAGCTGGTCCCGGCAGGTGGCGCAGCCGGCCACGTGCGCGTCGATCTCGGCCTTCTCGGCCTCGCTCAGCCCGCCCAGCGCGTACACACCGAGGTCGGGAGTCTCGTGCTGCGCGCTGGTCATCGCGCCGCCTCCTGCCTGGTCGCCCGCGGCTCGAGCTTCTCCCGCAGGGCCCGCAGGGCGTAGTACGAGCGGGACTTCACCGTCCCGGGCGGGATGTCGAGCACGGCCGCGGCCTCGGCCACCGGCCGGCCGCGGAAGTAGATCTCCTCGATGACCCTGCGGTGTTCCTCACTCAAGCCGTTCATCGCCTCCAGCACGACGATCGAGTCGACCACCTGGTCGGCCGGGTCGCGCTCGGAGGCCGGTGCGTCGACCTCGTCGGTCACTTCCTGCGGGCGGACGGCCTTGGCCCGGACCTGGTCGATGACGATGTTGCGGGCGACGGTGAACAACCAGCCGCGGACCGAGCCGCGGCCGTTGGTCATCACGTCCGACTTGCGCCATGCCCTCACCAGTGTCTCCTGGACCACGTCCTCGGCGGCGGCCCGGTCGCCGGTGAGCCGTTGCACGTAGGCCAGCAGCGCCCGACCGTGGTCGGCGTACAACGCCCTGATCAACGCCTCGTCGGTCGGGTCAGCCATTGTTGGTCACCGGTCACACGGCTTCACGGGCGGTGCGGTTCAGCGCCGGGCCGGGATCGGCCGGATCGCCTTCCGCGCCGTACGACAGTCACCGGTCGGTCCCTTCCGTCGTGGTCGCACCCTGCGGTGCCGGATGGCAGCCTATCGCCGCCGCTGACCGGAACCCCGGCCGGACGAGGGCCGGTACGGTCCCCGGATGGCGAAGTATGTGATCGCGGCGGACGTGGCGCTGCGGCTGGCCGAGGACGGGACCGGGGTCGGGAGCGGACACCAACTGCTGGCGCCGACGCTGCTGCGCTCCCAGCTGCTGTCCCGGCTCTACCAGGCCGTCGGCCGCGGCGAGCTGACCAGGAAGGAGGCCGGGCGCCGGCTCGATTACGTGCGCGGGCTGCGGATCCGGCTGCTGGGCGACCGGGTCCTGCAGAGCACGGCCTGGACGGTCGCCGACCGGCTGGGCTGGCCCGACACGTACGACGCCGAGTACGTGGCCCTGACCCAGCTCCAGGCCGACGCCTTCGTCACCCTGGACGACCGGCTCGCCCGTGCGGTCCGGGACCTGGTCACGGTCGCCACCCTGGAGGACCTGCGCTGAGCGCGGTCAGGGGATGCCGACGACCTTGCCCGGGTTGAACAGGCCCAGCGGGTCGAGGGTCTGCTTGACCGCCTGCTGCATGGCCAGCACCCCGGCCGAGAGCTCCTGGCGCATGCCGCCGCGCTTGAGCAGACCGACGCCGTGCTCGCCGGTGACCGTGCCGCCCAGCGCGATCGCGGCCGTCAGCATCTCCTCGAAGGCCTCCTGGGCGGCCTCCCGGGCGGCGTCGTCGCCGACCGGCGTGCGGATCAGCGGGTGCAGGTTGCCGTCGCCGGCGTGGGCGATGGTGGAGATGCTGGTGCCGTGCCGCCCGGCGATGTCCTCGATGGCGGCCAGCATGGCCGGCACCTTCGACCGCGGCACGCAGACGTCCTCGGTCAGCAGCGGCCCGAGCCGTTCCAGCGCCGGGTAGGCCAGCCGCCGGGCCGCGAACAGCGCCTCCGCCTCGACCTCGTCGGTCGACTGCTCGGCCCACAGCGCCCCGGCGCCGCGGAAGGCCCCGGCCACCGCGGCCGCCTCCTCGTCGCCGGCCAGCCCCGGCGTGTCGACCTGGGCCAGCAGCAGCACCTCGGCGTCGGCGTCCAGGCCCAGGTGCTTCCAGTCCTCGACCGCGCGCAGGGTGAACCGGTCGAGCATCTCCAGCGCCGCCGGGACCAGGCCGCGGCGGGTGACCGCGGCCACCGCCTCACCGGCCGCGACCACGCTGCCGAACGCGCCGACCACGGTCCGGGGCGCGCCGGCGCGGGCCGGGCGCAGCTTGAGGGTGATCTCGGTGATCACCCCGAGCGTGCCCTCGGAGCCCACGAACAGGCTGGTCAGGTCGTACCCGCTGACGCCCTTGGTGGTCCGCCGCCCGAGCCGGACCCGGGTCCCGTACGCGCCGGCCGGGCCGCCGACCACGGCCTCCAGGCCGAGCACGTAGTCGCGGGTCACGCCGTACTTCAGGCAGCACAGGCCGCCGGCGTTGGTGGCCACGTTGCCGCCGATGGTCGACCAGGGCGCGCTGGCCGGGTCGGGCGGATACCACAGCCCGTGGGCGGCGACCGCGGCCTTGAGGTCGTCGTTGACCACCCCGGGCTGCACCACCGCGATCATGTTGTCGGTGTCGATCTCCAGGATCTGGTCCATCGTGGACAGATCGAGGACCAGGCCGCCGTCGACGGCGTTGGCCCCGCCGGACAGGCCGGTGCCGGCGCCGCGGGGCACGACCGGGACGGCGCGCTCGGCGCAGGCGGCCACGATCCGGGCCACCTCCTCGGCCGACCGGGCCCGTACGGCCCCGACCGCGTCGCCGGCCGGGGCCCACTCGGCCTCGTCGTGGCCGAGGGTCCGGAGGACGTCGGGGTCGGTGACGAGGGTGAGGCCGGGCAGCGCCTCGGCCAGGGTGGTCACGGCCGGGAGTCCGGGATCGCGGCGCCGGCCGGCCCGGGCTGGTCGACGATCGTCACCGGGGCCATGACACGACCCTAGCCCGGCCGGCCCGGCCCCGACACCGGCCGAGCGGCCGTGGCCGGGGGCCGGGAAGCCGCAGCCACAAGGATGTGCGGCCCCGGCGCCGCTGTGATGCTCGGGACGAACCGCGTTCGGCGCGGCTGTCGCACCACATGTGGAAGCGGTTGTCCGCTGGATAGGAGAGCGCGATGGAGACGGGCCGTCCGGTTGTGCTGGACACCTTCGGCAAGGACCTTCACGGCGAGGCCGATCGGCTGCGGGAGATGGGGCCGGCCGTGCCGGTGGAGCTGCCCCTCCCCGGTTGCTGAGACCCGCGTCGCGCGGCCGCGTCGTCACCCGGTCACGCGCTCGGCCCGGAGTCCTCCATCGGCTGGCCCTGGCGGTACATCCGGGGCGGCTTGGTGCCGGCGGACTGGCCGCCGTCGATGGGGATGACCGCGCCGGTGACGAAGGAGGACCGGTCCGAGCACAGCCACAGCACCACGTCGGCGACCTCGGACGGCCGGCCGAGCCGGCGC
>DATDKW010000049.1:0-44744 GCA_036519715.1 Mycobacteriales bacterium | reverse complement strand
CGTACGGAGAAGAGCGTGCTGTTCGTCATCCCGTGGGGCCGGCACTGGATCATCGGCACCACCGACACCGACTGGGAGCTGGACAAGGCCCACCCGGCGGCGACCGCGGCCGACATCGACTACATCCTCGACCACGTCAACGCGGTGCTCACCACCCCGCTGACCACCGAGGACGTCGAGGGCGTGTACGCGGGGCTGCGGCCGCTGCTGTCCGGCGAGTCCGAATCGACCTCGAAGCTGTCCCGGGAGCACGTCGTCGCGCACGCGGCGCCGGGGCTGGTCGTGGTCGCGGGCGGCAAGTACACGACGTACCGGGTGATGGCCAAGGACGCCGTCGACGCCGTCGCGCACGCGCTGGACGAGAAGGTCCCGGAGTGCGTCACCGACCGGGTGCCGCTGGTCGGCGCCGAGGGCTTCGCCGCGGCCTGGAACCGGCGCCACCTGATCGCGTCCGCGTCCCGGCTGCACGTGGCCCGGATCGAGCACCTGCTCGGCCGGTACGGCACGCTGCTGGACGAGGTGCTGGAGATGATCAAGGCCGACCCGTCGCTGGGGGAGCCGCTGGAGGGCGCGGAGGACTACCTGCGGGTCGAGGTCGTGTACGCGTGCAGCCACGAGGGCGCGCGGCACCTCGACGACGTGCTGGCGCGACGGACCCGGATCTCCATCGAGACCTGGGACCGGGGAGTGCGGGCTGCAACGGCCGCGGCCGGGCTGATGGCCGGCCCGCTCGACTGGGACGAGGCCCAGACCCGCAAGGAAATCGAGGCCTACCACGCCCGGGTGGACGCCGAGGTACGGTCCCAGCGTGAGCCCGACGACGAGGCCGCCGATGCCGTCCGCCTGGGCGCCCCCGAGATCGTCCCGCTGGAACGCTGACGGGGATCCGGCGCGGCCCGGGCCACTCCGGACCGGTCAGGGGAGCGCCTGCCAGGACGTCCAGCCGGTGACGTGGGTCCCGTCGGTGGCGGTCTTGCGGTAGAGCCGACGGTCGGCCCCGACCACGAACACCTCCAGGGCGTGTCCGTTGACCGTGACGGCCGGACCGGAGACAAGGAGGCCGCCGAGGTTCGTCCAGGCGCTCCAGGAGGATGCGTCCGTGCTGCTCACCGAGACGTACCCGTTGAGGGTGCCGCCGCGGATCACGGCGACGAGCCGGCTGCCGTCCGCCGTCGGCGAGAGCGCGACGTCGGCGTTGACGAGGCCGCCGATGCGGTGCCAACTCGACCACACACCGGCCGTGGACCGGGTCTTGACGTAGAACGCGTGGTCGATGCCGACGCAGCCGACGGCGAGGATGCCGCTGGCGGTGTAGGCAACCGACGGCGCGGCCGGGTCGAGCAGGCCGCCCAGTGACTGCCACCCCCGCCACTGCCCGCCGATGCGTTGCTGCAGGTACGCCGACCCGGTGATGCCCCGGACGACTACCGTGGCCACCCCGGTCGGGGAGACCGCCACCCCGGGCCGCGTCGTCGTGATCCCGCCGAGCAGCAACCAGGCACCGGGAGACCCGGAGTCGGGCACGGTCTGGCGGTAGACGGCGTTGTCCGTGCCGATCACCGCGTCGAAGATGGCGCTGGCGCTGAGGGCAGTGGCGGCCGGGCCACCCATCACCGGGCCACCACCGAGAGAGGTCCAGCCGCTCCAGGTCGACCCGCGCAGGGTCCGCTCGACGACGTAGCCGGCCGAGTTCCGGACCAGCAGGTGCAGCCCGCCCGACGTGCCGGCGGCGGCGGGGGTGGAGGCCCACCCGACCCCGCCGCGCAGGTCGACGAACCGGTAGCCGTGGGACCGGTAGTAGTCGATGATGCGCGGCAGCGCGGTCACCGTGGCCGGGATGCCGCCCGGCGGGTTGTGCATGAGCACCACGGGGTTCGACTGGCTGCCGCCGGCGATCGCGCGGGAGACGATCCGTTCCACCCACGCGGGGTCGGTGGACGTGCCGGCCTTCCAGTCCTCGGTGTCGACCGACCAGTTCCACACCGACATGCCGCGCTGGCGGGCCAGGCTCAGCGTGGTCGAGTTGTACTCGCCGTACGGCGGGCGGAACACGCACGACCCGACCGACACCAGGCTGTTCTGCTCCGCCGTCGCCCGGTCCATCTCGGTGGCCTGGCCGGCCGCGGTCAGCGTCGGCAGCCGCGGGTGGTCCCAGGTGTGGTTGCCGACCACGTAACCGGCGACGACCTCCGAGCGGACCAGCTTCGGGCGGACCGTGGAGTTGATCCCGAGGTTGAAGAAGGTGGCGGTGACGCCGTACCGCTGCAGGATCGTCAGGATCGCCGGGGTGGTCGCGCCGGGGCCGTCGTCGAAGGTGAGGGCGACGGTCCGGCCGGCGCCGGGCGCGAAGTGCTGCACCCCCGAGGCCGGCGCCGGGCACGGCGTCGTGGCCGCGGCGGCCGCGGTGGCGGTGGCGGTGCCGACCGAGTCCGGGTCGGCGGCGAGGATCTCCCGCGGCGGCCACGGTCCTTCGGGCAGCGACAGCCGCGGTCCGGGCGGCGGGGACGGATCCGGGGCGGCGCCGGCCGGACCGGCGAACGCCGCGATCAGCACGGGCACCGCGGCGAGGGCCACGGTCAGGCGGGCCGGGAAGGTGGACATCGGACATCACCCCGGGTGTCGGCGTGCGGGCAATCTGTTGCCGGACAGTTCACGGTCGCCGGTATCGGGCGGGCCGGCAAGGGGTCGAAGGACCCTGATGGGCACGTCGCGAGCCGCGCGCCGGGCGGCCGGACCGCCGGGACGGCTCGGGTACGGTCCTGCCGTGGACTTCGACCGGGTCGTACTGATCTTCAACCCGCAGAGCACGGGCGACGCCGAGGAGAAGGCGACGCAGTTGCGGGACGAGCTGGCCTCGCGGGTGAAGGACCTGCCGGTCGAGCTGCTGCCGACCGAGCGGGCCGGGCACGCGCGGGAGCTGGCCCGGGACGCGGCCGGGACCGGGGCGCCGCTGGTCGTCTCGGTCAGCGGCGACGGCGGCTACAGCGAGGTCGTGGACGGGCTGATGCGGTCCGGCAGCGACCGGGTGGTGGCGGCGGTGCTGGCCGCCGGCAACGCCAACGACCACCGCCGGGCCACCCGGGAGGGGTCGCTGGCCGACGCGATCGCGTCCGGCGGGCCGGTGGCCCGGATGGACCTGCTGCGGCTGACGACCGGCGACGACGTGCAGTGGGCCCACTCCTACATCGGGCTGGGGCTGACCCCGGTGGTCGCGATCGACCTGGAGAAGGGCAGCAAGGGCTCGCTGCGGGAGATCGTCTCGGTGGTCCGGACGTTCTCGAAGTTCCGGCCGTTCGCGCTCGACCTCGACGACGGCACCCGGGTCCGGCTGGACAGCCTGGTCTTCGCCAACATCGACCAGATGGCCAAGTTCGCGACGCTGAGCGACGGCGACCCCGACGACGGCGTCTTCGAGGTCATCACGATCCCGCACGCGTCGAAGTGGAAGGTCCTGCTCACCGCGGTGCGGGCCGCCACCCGCGGCCTCGGCCCGCAGCCGTCGGCCACGGCGTACCGGTTCCGCACCGTCGACCCCACCCCGCTGCAGGTCGACGGCGAGGTCATCGAGGTCGGCCCCGACACCCCGGTCTCCGTCGAGATGGCCGCGGGAGCCCTCCCCGAGCTGCGCTAGAGCCCGAGGTGCAATCGCAACGCCGCGTCCAGCTGCTCCATGACGTCGGCGGGAACGCGGCCGAGCGCAGGCCCGAGCCGGTCGACCGAGACCGAGCGCACCTGCTCGGCCTGCGCCTTGGAATCGGCCCGCAGCCCGGAGCCGCCCTCCGGGATCAACACCTGGAACGGGTGGACCCGGCTGACGTTGCTGGTCACCGGCACGACGGTGACCACGCCGCGGCCGGTCCGGGCGGCTGGGGCGTTGGCCCGGTCGTTGCTGACCACGACGGCCGGGCGCAGCTTGCCGGCCTCGTTGCCGCGGGCTGGATCCAGATCGACGAGCCGGATCTCACCGCGCCGCATCGACCAGGCCGTCGGCGGTGCTGCCGGCCCAGGCCGCGTGCTCGCCCGAGGATTCCCACTCGTCCCAGGCAGCCTCGTAGTCGTGCTCGAGGTCGGACTGCTCCAGCAGCCGGATGGCGTGGTGGACCGCCGCCGACCGGGACGACAGGCCGGCCGCCCGGGCGTACGAGTCCAGGGTGGCGATGTCCGCGTCGGGCAGGCTCACACTCAACTTCATACCTCCATCCTACTAGGGTGGCACTTCAGTGCCACCCTCTGGAGGAACAAGACTGGCACGGATCGAGCCCGGCGCACGAGCCGGTTCCGGCCTGTGGATGACGGCCCGCGCGCGGGTCAGGTGGCGGCTTCCTCGGCAGTCTCGACCTCGCCGGGGGGTGGGGGCGGCAAGCTGCGGGTGGGGGTGCGGATGGGCAGCGAGCCGAGGCCGGCCGAGGCGACCGCGGCCACCAGCATCACGTAGAAGATCTGCGGGTAGTCGGAGAGGCCGACGATCACCCCGCCGATCGGCCCGCCGAGCGCGACCCCCAGGTCCCAGAACGAGGTGAACGTGCCGATCGCGCCGCCCTGCTGGGACGGCTCGGTCTGGTTGATCACGATCAGCGCCAGCGCCGGGAACAGCAGCGACAACCCGGCGCCCATGATCGCCCCGCCGGCCACGGCGACCCACAGCGACGGCGCCAGCGCCACCAGCAGCAGCCCGACCGCCTCGACCAGCCCGGACCAGAACGCCACCCGCCGCGGCCCGAACCGGTCCGGCCAGTTGCCGAGCACCAGCCGCACCCCGACGTACGTCACCCCGTACGCGTTGAAGGCGGCGATCCCGCCCGAGATCCCCCTGTCCTGCAGGTGCAGGGCCACGAACGCGGCCAGCGCGCCGTACCCGAGCGAGGCCAGCGACAGCGCGATCCCGGGCACCACGGCCCCCCGCGGCACCAGCACGGCTTGGCCGCGCCCCCGCCCTGGGCCGGCGCCGGCGTCGAGGCCGCCAGCGCCAGCCCGACCAGCGGCGTCAGGATGCAGAACACCCAGACCGCGCCGAAGCCGATCCCGTCCCGCAGCAGCTCCCCGGCCAGCGCCCCGAGCGTGATGCCGAGCCACATCGCGGTGCCGTAGAGGCCGACCACCCGGCCGCGCCGGGCCGGCGGGCGGATCGCCACCAGCCAGGCCGCCCCGGCCGTGTAGACCGCGGCCTCGCCGATCCCGTGCACCAGCCGGACCGGCACCAGCACGGCCACGTGCAGGGACAGGAAGAGAGGACGCCCGCGGCGGAGCAGGCCAGCGCGCCGGCCAGAAAGATCGGCTTGTAGCCGCGGCTGTCGGCCAGCCGCCCGGCGATCGGCCGGGCCACGATCGCCGCCACCGCGATCGTCGCCACCACGAACCCGACGGCCAGGTTGCCGCCGCCGAGCTCCTCGGTGACGTAGAACGGCAGCGTCGCCAGCGACGCGCCCACCGACAGCAGGCAGAAGAAGATCGTGCCGAACAGCGGCAGGAACGGCCGGAAGAAGGCCAGGCCGGTCTCCCGCGCGGTGCCGGTCGAGCTCACCGCGGCGTCCACCCCTCGTCCACGACCGGGGTCATGTAGAAGAAGTGGGTGGGCAGGTGCAGCGCCAGCCCCTCCCAGACCTCGGCCACCACGGCCGGCCCCGGCGTCGCGAACGTCCCCGGCGGCGGTTCCTCGACCCGGATCTCGGACCGGCCGCCGTCCAGCAGCCGGGCCCCGACCGCGAAGTCCCCGACCAGCGCGTGCCCGGGCGCGATCATCCGGGTCCGGCTGATCAGCGTGCCGTTGGCGGCCAGCTCGGCCAGCACGCTTCTGCCCACCATCGAATACCACCAGTCGTACGGGTTGACGATCATGGCGTGGGCCGTCGCGCCGATCTGCTCGATCTCGTTGCAGGCGGCAAGCACCCCGGCCACGAAGTCGCCCCGGTACGGCAGCCGGGTCAGGTCGGGGTGGCTGAGGATCCCGTGCTCGCCCAGGGTCAGGGCCTGGTTCTCGGCCGTCGCCAGCCGCACCAGCAGCCGGTAGTCGATGAACTCGGCGAACGCCTCCGGGTCGTCGGCCAGCCCGTCCGGGATCCGGACCCAGGCCCGGACCGGGTGCAGCCCGGCCGACGCCATCCCGGACACGAACGTGGCCTCCTGCCGGAGCTGGGCCTCGCTCACCCCGGCGACCTCGGACCGCGGCGGCCGGCGCTCCTGCCAGAAGTGCGTGGTGTCGGCGGCCGGCCGGACCTTGAGCAGGTTGCGCACGGTCACCCGCGGCCGCTCCTTGGTCGGCATGAACGCCTCGGTGATGGTGTAGTCGAAGCTCACCCGAGCACCGGCCGGGTCGTCCGTGTAGGCCTTGTGGAACGCCTGGCCTGGGGACTCGGTCATCGCGGCGCCTCCGTACGAGGGGTAAGGGTCAGGGCGTGGGCCAGCATCCGGTCGTAGAACGGCCGGTGGAAGTCGTAGTAGTCGCGCAAATGGCCGGTCAGCGGGACCTCCCGCGGCGGCGTGGTGAGGAAGCCGCTGGTGCGCCCGGCGGTGACGTGCCAGCGCGCGGTCCGCTCCCACTCGGGCCGCTCGCCGGCCTGCCACCGCATGGCCTCGGGCTTGTACGGCAGGCCGATCGCGTCGCAGTAGGCCTCCACCGCCGCCTCCGGCTGCCGCACCAGCAGGTCGGAGTCGAGCACGACCGGCGCGCGGCCGGTCAGCTCGCGAACGAACTCGAAGACCAGGAACTGGTTCTCGTAGCCGATGTCGGAGCGGGACGCGTCCGGCTTGACCGCCACGTGCGAGGCGATCGCCGCCGACGGCTCCCGGACGACGAAGGTGTGGGTGATCCCGGCGGCCAGCGCCGGGGTCAGGTGGTCGGTGTAGCGGTGCTCGGTGGTGTCCTTCACGAACACCGTGTCCGGCAGGGACTTGGCGTACCCGATCACCTCGGCCACCGAGGACAGCACCGGACCGTCCGGAATGGATACCCGGCCGTCGTCGATCACCGACACCAGCGGCTCGTGCAGCACGGTGACGTCGCCGCGCTCCATCATCATCCGCTCCAGCGCGGTCGAGCGGGACCGCGGGTGCGCCCACAACCAGATCAGGCTCATCCCGACCAGGCCGTGGGCGTACGGTCCCAGCGGTGCGCGCGCAGCTCCTCGACCAGCGCCTCCGGCAGCGGCGGGGCGTCGGAGGCGGCCAGGTTCTTCCTTACGTGACCGGGACTGCGCATCCCCGGGATGACCACGCTGACCGCCGGGTGGTGCAGCACGAACCGCAGCGCCAGCTCCGACAGCGTCATCCCGTCCGGCGCGACCTTCTGCAGGGCCTCGACCCGGTCCACGGTCGGGCCCAGGTTCTCCGGGCCGAAGTAGGTGTTGCGGAAGTCGCCCTCGGGCCAGCGGCTGTCCCGGGTCAGGGTGCCGGTCAGCGAGCCCTCGTCGTACGGGACCCGGGCGATGACGGCGATCCCGTCGGCCTGGCAGCGGGGGAACAACTCGTCCTCCGGGGCCTGGTCGAAGATGTTGTAGATGACCTGGACGGCATCGACCAGGCCGGTGTCGATCGCGGCCAGGCAGTTGGCCGGCTCCCAGCGGTTCACCGACAGCCCGAAGCCGCCGATGAGCCCCTCGTCCTTGAGCTCGGCCACGACCTGCTGCCAGGACGGGTCGGTGGCCCACCGGTCCTCCCAGACGTGGAACTGCAGCAGGTCGATGCGGTCCACGCCGAGGTTGTCGAGGCTGCGCCGGGTCCAGTCCCGGACGTGGTCCGGCGGGAAGACGTCGGCCAGCTCGTCGGCGGGCCCCGGTGGCCACTCCTGGTTCTTCGGCGGCACCTTGGTGGCCGTCCACACGCGACGGTCCGGGTGCCGCCGGGCCGTGGTGCGCAGCAGCCGGCCCAGCAGCAGCTCGCTGACGCCCCGCCCGTACGAGGCGGCGGTGTCGAAGAACGTGCAGCCGAGGTCGACGGCCAGGTCCAGGCAGTCGGGCGCCACGGCCAGGTCGGCGTCGACGAAACCGCCGCTGCCGCCGGCGATGCCCCACATGCCGTAGCCGACCTCACCGACCCGCCAGCCCAGCCGTCCCATCACCCGTTCGCGCACGCCGCCTCCTCCGCGTCGGCCGCCTCGGCCAGCAGCCACTGCACGTAGCCGCGGATCGCCGGACCGAGGTCCGCCGGCGGCAGCCCGGCCTGCTCGGCCAGTCTCATCCCGGCGTCGGCCCGGAACAGTCGGGGGTTGTCGACCACCAGCCGGTCCAGGCCGTCGTCCGGCAGCCCGCGCAACATGCCGGCCAGGGTGGTCAGCTCCGGGCCGGTGCCGCCCTCGACCCGGCGCCGGAACTCGGCCACCGGCAGCCGTTCCAGCGGCACCCCGGCCTGCGGCAGCAGGTCGGTCAGCGACACCGGCTTGGGGTGGAACACGTGCAGGTCGCGGCCGCGGGCGGCCGGGTCGGTCAGCGCCGCCACGGTCACCCGGGCCGCCCAGTCGACCGGCGTGCAGTCGGTCCAGAGCTGGATGTCCGGGCAGGCCCGCAGCCGGGCGAACGCGGTCAGCAGCAGGTGGGTGAGCGCCCGCGGGTTGGCCGTGCCCCCGGCCGCCGGCATGACCTCGCCCAGCCGCAGCATGGTCACCGTCGCGCCGGCGCCGCGGGCCCGGGTCAGCCGCCGCTCGGCCACCCACTTGGACTGGCTGTAGCCGCTCTCCGGCGGCAGGATCCGCTCCAGGTCGACGTCCTCGGGCGTGGGCTCCTCCCGCAGCGCCGCGTCCCGGTCCAGCACGCCCAGCGTGGACAGGTGCACCAGCGGCGCCGGCGCGCCGTGGCGGGCGATCTGCAGCAGCGCGTCGACCGCGAGCACGTTGGGCCCGCGGTGGGCCCGGTAGTCGTAGAGGAAGTTGACCCGGGCCCCGGAGTGCAGGACGACGTCGGCCCCGGCCAGCCGGTCCCAGGCCTCCGGGTCCAGGCCGAGGCTGGGCCGGTCCAGCGCGCCGGCTACCGCGACCAGCCGGCCCGACCACTCGTCCCGCCACAGCCCGCGCACGGCCAGCGTCGCCACCAGTCGGTCCCGGGCGTCCTGGTCGTCGAAGGCCCGGATCAGGCACAGCACCTCGGCCTCGGTCCGGGTCAGCAGCTCGTACGCCAGCTGCGCGCCGACGAACCCGGTGGCCCCGGTGAGCAGCACCCGCTCCAGGGCCACCTGCTCGGCCGCGGGCACCAGCGGGGCCGGCAGCGGGGCCATCGTGTCGGCGTCCATCGCCGCCTGCACGTCCGGCGGCACGTCGGTCTCGGTCCGCTGCCGCTCCAGGAACCCGATCATCGCCTCGGCCGTCGGGTGCTCCAGCAGGTCCTGCACGCCGACGTCGACGCCCAGGCCGGCCCGCAGCGCGCCGACCAGCGAGACCGCCCGCAGCGAGTCGCCGCCGGCGGCCAGGAAGTCGGCGTCGGCCGGCAGCGCCGGGTCGGCCAGCGCCACCCGGAACGCGCTGAGCACCCCGTCGGCGTCGGTCGGGCCGGCGTCGGCGCCGACCGTGGCCGCCTCGGCCAGCCGGACCTCGAGCAGGTCGACCAGGACCGACCGGTCGACCTTGGCCGAGTCGGCCAGCGGCAGCTCCGGCAGCAGCACCACGTGCCGGGGCAGCGAGGTGCGCGGCAGCAGCCTCCGCAGGTGGTCGCGCAGGTCCTGCTCGGTCACGTCGTCGTCGGCGGCGGCGAACACGGCCAGGCCCTGGGCGGCGTCGGTGCCGGCCACCAGCACCAGCGCCTGCCGGATCCCGGGGTGGCTCTGCGCGGCCGCCTGGATCTCGCCCAGCTCGACCCGGACGCCGCCGACCTTGGTCTGGAAGTCGGTCCGGCCGGCGAAGTGCAGCCGGCCGTCCGGGTCGTACCAGCCCAGGTCGCCGCTGCGGTAGAGCCGGTCGCCGAGGACCTCGGGGAACGGGCTGGGGACGAACTTGGCCGCCGTCGACTCCGGCGCCCCCAGGTAACCGGCGCCGACGCAGACCCCGCCGATCGCGATCTCGCCGACGGCGCCGGGCGGCAGCGGCCGCAGCCCGTCGTCCACCACCACCGCGGCGCAGTTGTCGATGGGCCGGCCCAGCGGCACGTCGTCGCCGTCCTCGGCCGCCACCGGGTGGAAGACCATGCCGATCGCGGTCTCGCTGGGCCCGTACGCGTTGGACACGCGCAGGCCCGGCAGCAGCTCCCGCAGCCGGTGCACCTGCCGGGGGCTGATCTCCTCGCCGCCGACGACCAGGTGCCGCAGCGAGGACACCCGGCGCAGCGCCTCCGGGTCCCGGGCCAGCCGGCCGACCAGCAGGTTGAACGTGGTCGGCACGAAGTCGGTGACCGTCACCCCGTGCAGGGCCAGCGTCTCGACCGTCTGCTGCAGGTCCAGGAAGCCGCCGGTGGCCGGCACGACCGTGCGGCCGCCGGTGGTCAGCGGCCAGAACAGCTGCCAGACGGCCGAGTCGAAGGTGTGCTTGCTGTTCTGCAGCACCACCTCGCCGCCCAGGGGCGGCGGGCCGAACCAGCGGGTCATGAAGTGCAGCCGGTTGACCAGGCCGCCGTGGTGGTTGAGGGCGCAGCGCGGGGTGCCGGTGGTGCCAGAGGTGAAGACGCCGTAGGCCAGGTCGGCCGGCCCGATCTCGACCGCGGGCCGATCCGGCTCCTCCACCAGCGCGGCGACCCGGACGGTCAGCGCCCGGCCGGCCGGCACCGGCTCGCCGGCGGTCACCGTGACCGGGGCCCGCAGCACGTCCAGCGCGGCGGCCAGCCGCAGCTCCGGCCACTGCGGGTCCAGCGGCACGAACGCCGCCCCCAGCTTGAGCAGGGCCAGGCAGCTGACCGGAAGCTCCAGCGAGTTGCCCAGCAGCAGCGGCACCACGTCGCCCTTGCCGACGCCCTCGGCCGCCAGCTGGCCCGCGACCGCGTTGGCCAGCCGGTCCAGCCGCCCGTACGTCAGAGTGGCCGCGGCGTGCACGACCGCCGGCCGCTCCGAGTCGGCGTCGACCTGCTCCTCGACCAGCGCGGCCAGCGACCGGAACGGGCCGTGGTCGACCCGGCGCCCGGCCAGCTCGGTCAGCGCCCGGTGCCGGGAGACCGGGCCGATGGCGGTCGCGTCGGCGGGCCGCAGGGCCGGGTCGGCCAGCAGCCCGGCCAAGATCTCGGCCACCATCTCGGCCACCGCCGCGGTGCACCGGCGCCAGCTGTCGCCGGGCGTGCAGTCGACCAGGACCTGCAGGTCGGCCCCGAGCAGGCAGCGGATCCGGACCGCGGCCGCGCCGGCGTCGACGCCGCCGCCGCCCACCCGCAGGGCCAAGCCGCCGGCGGGCGGGCGGCCGATGGCGTGGGTGCGCAGGCCCGGCAGCCGGGCCCCGGCCGCGACGGCGGGCAGGTCGCGCAGCGTCACCGGCAGCCGGGCGAAGTCGGCGGCCCGGTCGGCCACGTGGACACGGATCGGCAGCTCCCGGCCCAGCCGGGTCAGGGTCTCGGCGACGGCCAGCACGGCCATCCGGGCCGCGGTCCGGCGATCGGCGCCGGGGGCGACGTCCCGCCGGTAGGCCGCGATATCGGCAGTGCCGGGATCATTGTCCTGCCGCTGCGCCGTCACGACATGTATCTCCTCGTTCACCCTTGCTGGACGGACCGTACCCGTTGACCATCTCCTGCCCGCAATAGGCCGAACGCAGTCCTTTTGCGGGTTCGTCACGAATGTGCGGCGGCGAACCGGTGCGGGGAGACGGCGGCGGCCAGCTCGGGCCGGCCCAGGTCGGTGCCGAGAACGGCCGCGGCGAGCAGCTGCCCGACCGCGGGGGACAGCTGCACGCCGTACCCGCCGACGCCGGCCAGCCAGTGGAAGCCGGGCACGGCCGGGTCCGGCCCGACCACGGGCACGTCGTCCGGCGCCGCGGTCCGCAGGCCGGCCCAGGCGTGCTGCACCGCCCGTACGGACAGGGTGGTGGCCTGCTCCAGCCGGTCGATCCCGATGGCGACGTCGAGGTCGCGGGCCCGGACGTCGCCGGGCGCGGCCGGCTCGGCGTCGGACGGGCAGACCAGCAGCGCGCCCGACTCCGGCTTGCAGTAGAACGTCTCCGGCACGTCGTTGAGCAGTGGCCAGCCGGCCGCGTCCGTCCCGGGGTCGATCAGGCAGGCGGTCCGGCGGTGGGGGACCAGCCCGACCGGGGCGGCGCCGGCCAGCCCGGCCAACTCGTCGGCCCAGGCCCCGGCCGCGTCGACCACGACCGGGGCGGAGTGGTCACCGGCCGTGGTGACGGCGGTCCAGGCCGAGCCGTCCCGGCGCAGCCCCCGCACCCGGGCCCGGGTCACCACCCGGGCGCCGCGCAGGAAGCCCTGGTGCAGCGCGGCCACGTCGATGTCCATCGCGGCCGGCTTGTGCATGGCCCGGGCGTACCGCCCGTCGCGCAGCACCGGCACCCGCCGCCGGGCCTCGGCCAGGCTGATCTCCTCGGCCCCGCCGGGCGCGGTCCGGGCCGTGGCCAGGGCATCGGCGAACTCGGCCTCCTGGCCCGGCAGCGCCACCGTCACCACCCCGCGCGGGGTGAGCAGCGGCCCGTCGGCGAACCCGGCCGGCGGCGCGGCGAGGAACCGGCGGCTGGCCGCGGTGAGCGCCCGCACCGGCGGCGACCCGAAGTATTCGGAGAACAGCGCGGCCGACCGGCCGGTGGAGTGCCGGCCCGGGGCGTCCTCCATCTCCAGCACGGTGACCCGGGCACCGCCGGCGGCCAGGAACCAGGCCGCCGTCGCGCCGGCGATGCCCGCGCCGAGCACCAGCACGTCGCTGTCCAACGCACCTCCACTGCCCGGTTGCCCCCCGATGTCCGAACAGTAGGCGCTTCTCCGTTATCCGGCATTCCCCCGCTCGAGGGCGGTTCTCAGCGTCTCCGCGAAGAGCTCCGGGTCGGCCAGGAACGGGTGGTGCCCGGACGGCACCTCCAGCACCCGTCCGGCGCGGGCCGCGGCCGCGCGCTGGTCCGCGGCCGGCACGGCCCGGTCGCCGGCACAGACCACGTACGTGGACGGCACCGTGCGCCAGGCCGGCGCGGTCACCGGGGCGGCCAGCGCGGCCGCGTCCTGCCGGGCCCGGCGGGTCAGGGCGGCGGCGTACGTGGCGTCGTCGCAGTCGGCGAAGAACAGCTCCCGCAGGTCGTCGCCGGCCAGCTCCAGGGTGCCGTCCGGCCCCGGCCGCACCCACGGGGCCGGCCGACCGCTGCCGGACTCGGCGTGCGATCGGCCGGCCTCGGCCAGCACCGACGTCACGTAGACCAGGTGGGCCGCGCCCGCCCCGGCCTCGGTGATCACGGTCCCGCCGTACGAGTGGCCGACCAGGGCGACCGGCTCCCCGGCCGCAGCCATCGCGGCCCGCACCGCGGCGGCGTCCGCGGCCAGGTCGCCCCGGCCGACGCAGCTGGGCAGCTCGACTGCGGCGGTGCCGAAGCCGTACCGGGCCAGCGGGGCCGGCATCCGGTGCCACCACCAGTCGGCGTCCCGGACCAGGGCACCGTGGACGAAGAGGATCAGCACCCCGCCACTTCAGCAGGCCCCGGGCCGGTCCGGGGACGATTTCGCTCTCAGGCGACGGTCTCGAGGTCGGCCCGGCCGGGCTCGAAGCGGTAGCCGACGTTGCGGACGGTGGTGATCCGGTCGGCGTGCCGGCCGAGCTTCATCCGCAGCCGCCGGACGTGCACGTCGACGGTGCGGGCGCCGACCGCGGCGCCCTCCCAGACCGAGCTGACCAGCTGGCGGCGGCTGAAGACGCGGCCCGGGTGCTCGGTCAGGAAGGCCAGCAGCTCGAACTCGCGGAAGCTCAGGCCGAGCACGTCCCCGTCGACCCGGGCCTGGTAGGCGTGCCGGTCCACCTCGATGCCAGCGGCTGGACCGGGGTCCAGCACCACCGGGTGGGCCTCGGCCGCGTCGGTGCTGATGGCCACGGCGGCGGTGACGTTCGTGCCCGGGCGCTCCTCCAGGAGCAGCCGGCGGGCCTCGTCGGCCAGCCGGGTGGCCAGCTCGGTCAGCTCGGCGGTCCCGGCGCCATCGGTGCTCTCCTGCACGACGATGGCCGCGACGGCATATCGGTCACCCTGCGTGGTCATCACGGGACGCAGCTGGGCAGTGGGGCTCACGTTCTACTCCAGGATTTCTGTCGCCGGCTCTGCTGCCGGCTTCGGGGTGGCGGTGCGGTCTCGTCTCGTTGCTAGCGGACGGACGTACATACCGCAGAGGCATGCCGGCGCAGGTCCAGGAAGACCCGGGACACCAGGAGGCCGCTCACGGCCTCAACGGTCGCAGCCCGTACGGCGGGCGTCAACCGCGTTGGGTCGCACCGGGTCTCCCGGTGGACCGGCGCGGGCGATCAGCGTCGGCGGAGCGTCACCGTCCGTGCGACGGTCGCGGGCACGCGCTGCCACCACGGGCGGGGCTCGGGCCAGACCTTCACCGCGGTCGCGGCCAGCCCGGCCGCGACCCCGTCCTCGACCACGGCCCAGGGCAGGTCGGGGGTGTGGGTCCGGGCCGGCAGGGCCTTGCGGTAGGCGGCTCCCGCGTACGACCCGGCGGCGGCGCCGGCCACGCCGACCGCGCTGGCGACGGCCAGCGTGCGCCGGTCCGTGCTGGCGACCGACAGCGCTCCCACCGCGGCCCCGGTGGCCAGCCGGGAGCCCAGCGCCAGCGGCGCGAGCCGGCTCGGGGTGCTCGGCAGCTTGTCGCCGACCAGCTCGCCCGCGGCGGCCAGCCCGGCGACGGCCCGGCCCGGGGTCGAGCGCAGCAGCCGCAGGGCTCGGGTGTCGCCGGAGGAGGCCGGCTCGGACCAGGCCAGCACGGCCACGCCGAGCTGGCTGCGCAGGCCGGTGACGATGCCGAGCAGCAGCGGGCGGGCCAGCGCGCTCGGTCGGGGAGCTGACGTCATGATCCGATCCTGCCCCCGGAACGGGCGGATCACTCGTTCGACACGACGGCGATCGCGAAGCCGTCGTAGCCCTTCAGCCCGACGGTCTGCAGGGCGGTCGCGTCCAGCCGCGGCTCCGCTGCCAGCAGGTCGTACGTGGCCCGGGTGCCGACCAGGTCCGGGCTGGTGTCGGCCGGGTCGACGACCTTGCCGTCGCGGACGACGTTGTCGACCAGGATCACGCCGCCGGGCCGGGTCAGCCGCAGCGCCTCCCGTACGTAGGCGGGGTTGTTCTTCTTGTCGGCGTCGACGAAGACCAGGTCGAACGGGCCGGTCAGGGTGGGCAGCGTGGTCAGCGCCGGGCCGACCCGGATGTCGACCAGATCCGCGAAGCCGGCCCGGGCCACGTTCCGGCGGGCCACCTCGGCGTGCTCCGGGTTGACCTCCAGGGTCACCAGCCGGCCGTCCGCGGGCAGCGCCCCGGCCAGCCAGATCGTGCTGTAGCCGCCCAGCGTGCCGATCTCCAGCACCGACCGGGCGCCGTGGATCCGGGCCAGCAGCCGCAGGAACTTGCCCTGCGGGGGCGACACCGCGATCGGCGGCAGGCCGGCCGCCACGCTGTCGGCCAGGGCCGCGGCCAGGGCCGGGTCGGGCTCGATCAGCTGGTCCGCGACGTACTCGTCCACCTGCTCCCAGGTTGTGCTCACCTCGTCATCCTGCACCCCGCATTGTGGGTGTCACGGCTGGGACTTCGGCTGGGTACCGTCGGATGGGTGGGTCGGGAGAGTTCGGTGAGCCTCGGGCGGCTTGCTGTCGCCCTGCTCGGCTTCGCGGCGCTGGCGTTCGGGATCGGGGCCGGCATCGAGGTGGCCGGGTTGGGGCGGGCCACGGCCATCGTGGCCGCGGTCGTGCTGGTGCTGGTCTTCGTGCTGGTGCTGCTCGGCGGGCACGTCGCCGCGCCCGCGGTCAGCGACCGGTTCGCGCTGTCGGACTACGCCAAGGCGATCGAGCAGTTCAAGAACGGCATCGGCCGCAAACTGCAAGTCAATCCATGACCCCGCCGCCGCCGTCGGGAGCGGCGGCGCGGACGTGGACGAGCGCGTCCGGGTGGGTGGTCAGGTAGTCGGCGAGGCTGGTGGCGGGGTGGCCGGTGAAGGTCGGGACGGTGTCGGTGACGGTGGCGATGTCGCCGTTCGCGATGGCCGTGTACGTGGTCACCCACGCCTCGACCTGCCAGTCCGGGGCGCCGTAGACCGCGCGGGACGCGTACGCCTCCTCGACGGTCTGGTCCACGAAGGTGACCGGTTTGCCGGTGGCCGCCGACATCGTCGCCGCGGCCTCGGCCAGGGTGATCGCCTCCGGGCCGGTGATGTCGTGGGTCTCGCCGTCGTGGCCGCCGTCGGCCAGCAGCCGGGCGACCACCTCGGCGATGTCGTCCCGGGTCACGAACGCGCCCCGACCGTCGCCGGCCGGCCCCTCGATGGTCCCCCGCTCGGTCACCATCAGCGGCAGGAAGTCCAGGTAGAGGTTCATCCGCGGGAACGTCCAGGGCAGACCGGTGGCCCGCACCCGCTGCTCGGTGGCCCAGTGGTCGCGGCCCAGGGTGAACATCGAGTCCTCGGTCGCGCCGACGAAGGACAGGTAGACGATCTTCCGTACGCCGGCGGCCGCGGCGGCGTCGATCGCGGCGAAGTGCCGCTGCAGCCGGTCGGCCGACTCCTGGGCCGGCACCAGGAACAGCGTGTCGACTCCGTCCAGGGCCCGTCGCACGTCGTCGGCGTGGCCGTAGTCGGCGATCCGGCGGACCTCGGTGTCCGGCAGCTCCGGCGCCCGGGCCGGGTCCCGCACCACCAGTCGCTGCGGGACGCCCCGTGCGGCCAGCAGCTCCGCCACCCTGCGCCCCACTGCACCGGTCGCGCCGGTCACCGCGATCAACCCGTCAGCCATGGGCCTGATCCTGCCACCGGCCCGTCGGCGACCGTCAGCGCAGCGGGGAGCGGGCCGTCGGGGTCAGCCGGGCGGCGTCGCCGCCCGGGTCCGTCCGGGACAGGGTGACGGTGACCTGGACGCCCTCGTGCACCGGCAGCGCCGGGTACGTGTTCTCGGCCGGCTCGGTGACGAAGGTGGCCAGCGGGTCCGGCGCCGCCGCGGCGAAGGTCACGTAGATGATGCCGCCGGGCTCGGGGGAGCCGGGCGGCGGCAGGGGGCGCGGGCCGGGACCGAGGCCGGTGCCCGGGCCGGCCGGGCGGAGCAGGAACACGTCGTCGGTGTCGATCATCGTCGGCCGGACCGCCGGTCCGTGCTCCTTCCAGACCGGTCCGGCGTAGAACGCGGTCAGCGACTCCCGCCGGGACTCCATGTCGGTGAAGCCGCGCAGCCAGACGAAGTGGTCGGGGCGGTCGAGGTCGCGGAAGGTGCCGAGCAGCGCCATGCCGGTGTCCTCCTGCGACTCCATCAGGTGCCGCTCGAACACCGAGATCATCTCGTCCCGGCGGCCGGGCTTGAGCGTGTAGCGGCGCAGTTCCACCACGGGCAGATCCATGCCGCGTTCCTAACGGATGCCACTGACGGTTTCTTGGTCGTCCGCCGGTTGGGCAGCACAGCCAGTTTCTTTGGTCGTCCGCCGGTTGGCCAGCACAGCCAGTTTCTCCGTTGTCCGCCCGTGGGCCAGCACCGCCGGTTTCCTCGGTCGGCCGCCGGCCCGAGTACCCTCGTCCGGTGGACTCCGGGACGTCGCTGCGGCTGCAGCACGCGCAGCGGCCGCTGAGCGACCTGCGGCCGCTGGAGGCGTTCACCCCCAAGGTGCTCTACGCGGTCGACGGCGCGGTCGGCGATCCGTCCGTCACCACCGACCCCGAGGGCATCGCGGCCGCCGTCCGGGCCGCGGTCGCCGCCGGCAACGGGCACGTGCTGGACGAGACGGCCGTCGTCTTCCCCAACGGCGCGGTCACGCTGGTGCTGGTGCTGGCCGAGTCGCACCTGTCCGTGCACACCTGGCCGGAGGAGAGCCTCGTCGCCGTCGACCTGTTCAGCTGCGGCGCGATCGACGGGCAGGTGGTGATGGACGAGCTGGTCCGCCGGCTCGGGCTGGAGCGGGTCCGGGTCCAGCGCGTCGACCGCGGCCTGCCCCCGACCCCGTGACACCGCCCGACCCGTCCCCCTCCGGCGGCCCGGCCGGTGGGCTGGACGCCGAGGTGGTGGCGGCCGAGGTGACCGCCGCGACCGGGCTGGCCGAGGGGCCGGCCGGGGTGCGGGCGGTCGTGCGGGAGATCGCGCGCGGGGCCGGCTCGACCCGGGCCGTGGGCCGGGCCACCGGCCTTCCGCTGCCCTTGGTCGCGGCCGTCTGCGGCGAGCTGCGCAGCCGTGGCGTGCTCACCGCGGAGCGCCCGGCCACGCTGACCCCGGCCGGCCGGGCCGCGTTCGGCGGCGGCTCCGAGCTGTCCGGCCGCTGTCCCACCTGCGCCGGGCGGGGCGTGCTCGACACCGCCGCCGCCGCGGTGACCGCGGCCCTGGAGGCAGCCGCGGCCGCGATCCCGCCGGTCCGGGTCGAGCTGGACCAGACCCATTGCACGCCGCAGACCAAGACCCGCCGGGTCCTGGCCATGCACGACGCCGGCGCCCTGGCCGGCCGGCGCGTGCTGGTGCTCGGCGACGACGACCTGATCTCGCTGGCCATCGCCGAGTTCGCCCGGCAGCACGGCTCCGGTCCGGCCGCCCTCACCGTGGTCGAGCTGGACCCGGCCCTGGTGGGGTTCCTGCGCGAGCGGCTGGCCGACGCGCCCTTCCCGGTCGAGG
The DNA here is from genome assembly GCA_036519715.1 of Mycobacteriales bacterium. Lineage (GTDB taxonomy): Bacteria > Actinomycetota > Actinomycetes > Mycobacteriales > CADCTP01 > CADCTP01. The sequence goes on along the minus strand of DATDKW010000049.1, from coordinate 26,087 downwards.
TGATCGAGCACGACCTGGCCGAGCCGCTACCGGTCCCGCTGCTGTCCACAATGGACACCGTGCAGACCGACCCGCCGTACACGGTCGCGGGGGCGTCGCTGTTCCTGGAGCGGGCGGCCAGTGCGCTGCGGGCCGGCGCCGGGGGCGAGGTCTTCCTGTCCCTGGGCGTGCGGCGGCCGGCTGAGACGGTGGCGCTGCAGCTGGTGCTGGCCCGGCTCGGGCTGGCCGTCCGGTCGATGCAGCCGGGGTTCAACGACTACGTCGGGGCGGGCGTGCTCGGCGGCACCAGCGCGTTCTGGCGGCTGGTCGCCGCCGGGCCGGTCGAGAGCGAGCTCGGCACCGTCTACACGGGCGCCGGCCGCAACCGCCGCCGCTACGTCTGCACCCACTGCGCCACCGCCCAGACCGTCGGCGAGGGCCGGCGCTGGCGCACCGTCGGCGAGCTCAAGGAGGCCGGTTGCCCGCGCTGCGGCGGCCGCACCTTCCGGCCGCGCACCACCCGGGAGCCGGCCGGTGCCCGCTGACCCGGTTTCCCCGGCCACGGTGCGCCCGGCCACGGTCCGCCCGGCCACCGCCGCCGACCTGGACGCGCTCATCGCGTACGAGGTCGACATCGCCCGGATCTCCTTCGGCGACGAGGCGGTGACCGACCCCGAGCTGCACCGCAAGCGGATCACCGGTTCGCTCGGCAAGCCCGACGAGGTCACGCTGGTGGCCGAGCAGGACGGCGCCGTCGTCGGCTGGGTCTGGCTGTCCGGGCGGCGCAACTCGCTGACCGGCGACCGCTACGGCAACTTCCGCTCGCTGGCCACCAGCGACGTCCCCGGCCGGTCGGCGGTGGCCGAGGCGCTGCTGGACGCGGCGCTGGCCGCCGCCCGCGACCGCGGGGTGACCGAGGTGGTGGGCAAGGTCCACATGCGCAACGTGGCCATGCGCGCGGTGTACGCGAAGTTCGGCTTCGAGGCCGAGCACCTGTCCATGCGGAAGGCGCTGTGAGCCGCCGAGGGAGTGGGCATCGCAGGGCGCCCCGGCCGTGGTGCGCCCCGCGGTCGTCCGAGGAGCGGAGCGACCGACGAGGTGAACGAAAGGCAGCACGGTGAGTGGTCCGGTCAAGGTCGTGGTGTGGGACCTGGACGGCACCGTGTGGCCCGGGGTCGCGCTGGAGTCCGGCGCGCTGCCGGAGCCCTACCCGTCCGCCGTCGCGGCACTGGACACCCTGGCCGGCCGGGGCATCCTGGTCAGCGTGGCCAGCCGCAACCCGGCCGAGATCGGCGCGCTGGTGGAGCGCTCGGCGCTGGCCGGCCGGTTCGTCGCCCCGCAGTACGGCTGGGGCCGCAAGGCCGATGCGCTGCGCCGGATCGCCGACGAGATCGACGTCGGCCTGGACACCCTGGCCTTCGTCGACGACGACCCGCTGGAGCGGGCGGACGTCGAGCGCACCCTGCCCGAGGTCACCGTGCTGGCGCCGCACGAGGTCGCCGGCGCGCTGGACTGGCCCGAGTTCGGGGCCGGCCCCGTGACGGCGGCCGCACTGTCCCGGTTGGACAGTTACCGGCAGCGGGAGCGGCGGCGCTCGGCCCGGGCCGGGTTCGCCGGGTCGGAGGAGGAGTTCCTGCGCTGGTGCGAGCTGCGGGCCACCGTCCGGACCGCGACCGCGGAGGACCGCGACCGGCTGGTCGAGCTGGCCCGACGGACCACCCAGTACAACTCCACCGGCGCCGAGCTGCCGGACGGGCCGGCCGTGGTGCTGGAGCTGGCCGACCGCTTCGGCGACGACGGCCTGGTCGGGGTCGCCCCGGTGCCGCACGGTCCGGAGTGGACGGTGGACCTGGTCGCGGTGTCCTGCCGGGCCGGCGGCCGCGGCGCGGTGCCGGTGCTGCTGACCGGGCTGGCCCGGCTGGCTCGGTCCCAGGACGCCCGGCGCCTGCTAGTGCCGTGCCGGCTGACCGAGCGCAATGTCCCCATCCGGCTCGGGCTCAAGCAGGCCGGGTTCACCGCCGTGTCCCGCGACGGCGACACTGCCGTGTACGAGCTGGACCTGGCCGCGGCACCGTCCTATCCGGACTGGATCGACGTCCGGGAGCAGTGGTGAGCGTCCGGTCGATCCTGGCTGAGGTCGTCGGTGACCCGGGCGTGCTCGACCTGCCCGCGGAGACGCCGCTGCTGTCCGGCGGGCTGGGGCTGGACTCGGTGACCGTGGTCCGGCTGCTGGCCGCGATCCGGACGGCGACCGGAGTGGACGTCGCCGACCTCGACCTCGACCTGGACGCGCTGGCCACCATCGGCACGCTGACCGACTTCGTCGCCACCCACTAGCCGGGCACGGCGTTGCCGAGCCGGATCCCGCTGAACCCGAGCGTGCTGTCCACGACCTCGGCCCAGAACGGCCACAGGGTGGGCAGCAGCCGCAGCTGGATGCCCGCGGCCGCGTGCAGCGCGAGCAGGTCGCCGACCGGCTCGGCCGGGCCCAGCGGCTCGACCGGCTCGGCGGCGACGTGCGCGTGCGGGACCGGCTCCCCGTACGGGCGGAACCGGTCGGCCGGCAGCCGGTAGGCGAACAGCCGGACCGTGCGCATCGCCTCCAGCCAGCCGTACTCGACGGCGTGGACGCGGTCGCCCGAACCGGCGCCGATGATCCGGTCCCGGTCGGCGCCGGTGGTGCCGGGCTCCACCCAGGCCATCGCCCGCGGGCAGGCGCGCGGGAACCAGTAGTCCGGCGCGCGGGCGGCGTCGACCGCCCACACGTACGCCTCCGGCCGGCGCGCCGTCGCCGCGACGTGCGGCACGAACCGGGTGATCGAGGGGTCCTCGGAGAAGTGCAGCACCTCGCCGGGCGCGGGACGCATGGCCCCAGTCTGCCGCGGGGAACAGCGCCGGCCGGCGTCCGGTTGACGCGGCATGAAGATCGGTATCGTCGGTGCCGGCATGATCGGCAGCACGCTCGCGACCCTGTTCACCCGCGCCGGCCACGAGGTGGCCCTGGCCAACTCCCGCGGTCCGGAGACGCTGGCCGGCACCGTCGCCGAGCTCGGCCCGACCGCGCGCGCGGCGACGGTCGCGGAGGCGGCGTCCTTCGGCGAGGTCGTGGTCGTCGCGATCCCGCTCAAGGCGTACCCGGCGCTGCCGGCGGAGCCGTTCGCGGGCCGGATCGTGGTCGACGCCAACAACTACTACCCGCAGCGGGACGGGCAGATCGCCGAGCTGGACGCGAAGACGGCGACCTCGACCGAGCTGCTGGCCCGGCACCTGGAGCGGGCCCGGGTGGTCAAGGCGTTCAACACGATCTACTTCGAGCACCTGCGCGACCGGGGCGACACCGCGGCGCCGGCGCGCGACCGGTTGGCGATCCCGATCGCCGGTGACGACGCCGCCGCCAAGGCCACGCTCACCGACCTCATCGACCAGATCGGCTTCAGCGCCGTCGACACCGGCACGCTCGCCGACAGCTGGCGGCAGGAGCCGGGCACGCCCGTGTACGGCGCGGAGGTCCAGCCGGACCAGGCCACCGTCCTGCTCGCCCAGGCGACGCGCTAGCCACCCGCCCGCACGGTCACCTCGTCGCCCGGTTCGATCGCGAGCCGGGCGGCGGCGGCACCGCGGTTGACCGCGATCCCGACCAGATCCTCGGAGTCGACGATCACCACCAGCGCGCCGGGCGCGACGTCCCCGAACGTGCGCGCGACCCGGGCCGGGTGCGACCGGACGCCGGCCAGCACCTCGACCACAGGGGCCCCGGCGGAACCCGAGTCGTCGGGTCCGAGCCCGGCCGCGGCCAGGTCGGCGGCGCCCGCGGCCAGCTGCACGTTGCCGAACCTGTCGACGGTCAGCACCTCGGCCCGCAGCCAGCCCGGCCCGACATGGACGGCCGGGGCCGGCAGCCGGACCAGGTCGGCGACCGGCGGACCGAGCGCGGCGGGGTCGAGCCCCCGGCACAGCCGCGCGGTGACCGGCGCGAACACGTCCCGGCCGTGGAACGTCGTCGACACCCGGGGCAGGTGGAAGGCCGGGTCGGCCAGCTCGTAGGCCGCGGTGACGCCGCCGAGCGCGTCCGCGGCCGGCGGCAGCAGCCCGTTGTCCGGACCGACCAGGATGCCGCGGCCGGTGACGACGGCGACCCCGCGCCGGTCCGTGCCGACGCCGGGGTCGACGACCGCCAGGTGCACCGCCGGCGGCAGCCACGGCACCGTCTGGGCCAGCACCGCCGCCCCGCGCCGGACGTCCTGGGCCGGCACCTCGTGGGTCACGTCGATCACCCGCACCGCCGGGGCGTGCACGCCCAGCACGCCCTTGCAGGCGGCGACGAACCCGTCCGCGGTCCCGTAGTCCGTCGTGAACGAGACCCAGTCGTAGGTCATGCCCCCAGGTGCCGTTCCACCGAGGCGATCTTCGCGGTCATCATGTCGGTGAAGCCGGGGCGGATGTCGGCCTTGAGCACCAGGCTGACCCGGTCGGCGTGCGCGGCGACGGCGTCGGTGGCCGCCTTGACCACCGCCATCACCTCGTCCCACTCGCCCTCGATCGTGGTGAACATGGCGTCGGTCCGGTTGGGCAGGCCGGACTCCCGCACGACCCGGACCGCCTCCGCCACCGCCGCCCCGACCGCATCACCCGTCCCGACCGGACTGACCGAGAACGCGACCAGCATGTGAGCTCCTCTCGTCCCGCCCATCCTCGCCCCGGATCCATCGGCCCAGTACAGCGGGTTGGTGTGACACCAATGGTGTCGCGCCATGTCGCTCCCGCCCGGGATTTGTGAGGCTGTCCACAGCGGTCGGCCGACCTGCGCAAAACGGACAGTTCATCCGTACGGTGTGCGAGCAGAAGGAGGAGGTGTGCGAGTCGTGGGCAGACAGGAGCCGGGTCCGATCGGGCTGCCGGACGAGTTGTGGGAGCGGGCCGACGTGCTCGGCGCCTGCCGAGCCCGCGACGCCAACGCGCTGCTGCGGCTCGCCCGCCGCCATGGCGTGACCAACGACCGGCTGGCCTACTGGACCGGCATCGACCCGGGCGAGATCAGCAAGCGGCTGTCCGGCAAGACGGTCAGCCCGGTCCAGACGCTCGACCGCTGGGAGCGCATCGCCACCGGGCTGGGCATGCCGGACGCGGCCCGGCTCGCCGTCGGCCTGGCCCCGGGCGACTCCGGGCCGCTGCCGGTCGAGCTGGCGGCACGGTCGGCGGACCTGCCGGCCCACGTGCCCGCCGTCGACCCACATCTGCCGGCGACCCTCCTCGACCTGCTCACGCAATACGCGCGGACCGACAACCTGCTGGGCCCGCGCTCGCTGCTGACCGCGGTCGGCTCGCAGTTCGCGCTGGTCGAGCGGATGTGGGGGATCGCCCGCGGTGCCGTCCGGGCCGACCTGCTCACGGTCGGCTCGCGCTACGCGGAGTTCGCCGGCTGGCTGCACCAGGACGCCGGCGATCCGGGCGCGGCGACCCACTGGACCCGGCAGGCGCTGGAGCTGGCCCACGCCGCGGGCTCGACCCCGCTCGTGTCGTACGTGCTGATGCGGCAGAGCAACCAGGCCTCCGGGGCGGGCGACTCGGTACGCACGCTGGCGCTGGCCGGTGCCGCCCTTCGGCAGGCGCCCCACCCGCTGCTGCGGGCGCTGGCGCTGCGTCAGGTCGCCCGCGGCCACGCGCTGGACGGCGACGCCGGGGAGTGCGAGCGGGCGCTCGACGCGGCCCGGGCCGAGGTCGCGACCGGGCCGGACGAGGACCTGCGCTCGCTCGCCGGCTACTGCACCCCGGCGTACGTGGAGATGGAGGCGGCCGACTGCTGGCTGCTGCTGGGCCAGCCACACCGGGCGGTGTCGATCATCGAGGGGGCGCTGCCGGGCTGGCCGCTGGAGCAGCGCCGCGACCGCGGGCTGCATCTGGCCCGGCTCGCCTCCGCCCACGCGGCCTGCGACGACGTGGATCGGGCCCGGGAGGCGGCGTTCGAGGCGGCGGCGATGGCGGACCAGACCGGGTCGGCCCGGGTCACCGACGAGCTGGCCCGCCTGCAACTGGCGCCGCACTTCGGCTGGCGGACGCCGCTGCTGACCGAGCGATCGGCCTGACCGATGTGGCCCGGTGCACCATGGAACGGTGACGCTGTCCTGGCAGGGCTCCCTCTTCGACGCCGAGGACGGGCCGGCCCTGGACTTCTCCCGGCTGGTCCGCCACCGGCTGGACGAGCGGTCCTGGATCGACGAGGTCCAGGGCTGGGTGCCCGACCACGCCGCGATCTTCGACGAGCTGCTCGCCGTCGCGCCGTGGCAGCAGCGGGAGCGCTGGATGTACGACCGGACCGTGCTGGAGCCGCGGATGGTGGCCAGTTGGCCGACCGGCGCGCTCGACGGCCTCCCCGCGTCCGTGGAGGAGATGCGGCAGGCGGTGTCGGAGCACTACCGGGTCGAGTTCGACTCCGTGCACGTCAACCTCTACCGGGACGGCCGGGACGGGGTGGCCTGGCACGGCGACACCAACCGCAAGACCATGACCAACCCGCTGGTCGTGACGGTGTCGCTGGGCGAGCACCGGCGGTTCCTGCTGCGCCCGGGCACGTCCGGATCGCCGACCCGGTCCTTCCGCCCCGGCGGCGGCGACCTGCTGGTCATGGGCGGCGCCTGCCAGCACGAGTGGCAGCACACCGTCCCCAAGGAACCCCGCGGCGCCGGCGCCCGCATGAGCGTCACCCTCCGCCACTCCCGCGAAGGCTGGTGGACCCACCCCTGACCACCGCCCGCTCCCCTGCCAGTTGCCTCGGCAGAGGCCGGCACAGAGGCGGAGGCAGTACGGAAGTGGAACCTGTTTTGCCTCACCCCGTAGTCTGGTGCCCGAGGCCGAGAGGCGCTGCAACGGACCAACGGTGGTCCGCCACGCTCGACCCGCTGATGAGTTCGAAGGGCGCCTCCGAGGACATCGGAGGCAGGATGATCAGGACCGACGAGCTCAAGGCGCTGCTGGACGAGCGGATCGTCGTGCTCGACGGAGCCTGGGGCACGATGTTCCAGGACGCAAAGCTGTCGCCGGAGGACTACCACGGCGACCGGTTCGGCGAGCACCAGCCGGACGTCACCGGCGACCCCGACCTGCTCAACATCACCCGCCCCGACCTGGTGCTGGACGTGCACCGGCGCTATCTCGAGGCCGGCGCCGACATCACCACCACCAATACGTTCACCGCGACCAGCATCGGCCAGGCCGACTACGGCCTGCAGGACCTGGTCAAGGAGATGAACGTGGCCGCGGCCGAGCTGGCCCGGCAGGCCGCGGACGAGGCCGGCGGCAAGTTCGTGGCCGGCTCGGTCGGCCCGCTCAACGTCACCCTGTCGCTGTCGCCCAAGGTCGAGGACCCGGCGTACCGGGCGGTGACGTTCGGCGACGTCAAGGCGGCGTACGCGGAGCAGATCGCGGCCCTGGCCGAGGGCGGCGTCGACCTGCTGCTCATCGAGACGATCTTCGACACGCTCAACGCCAAGGCCGCCATCGCCGCGGCCCAGGAGGTCGCGCCCGACCTGCCGCTGTGGATCTCGGTCACCATCGTGGACCTGTCCGGCCGGACCCTGTCCGGGCAGACGGTCGAGGCGTTCTGGCGGTCCGTCGAGCACGCCCACCCGCTGGTCGTCGGCGTGAACTGCTCCCTCGGCGCGACCGAGATGCGACCGCACGTGGCCGAGCTGGCCCGGCTGGCCGGCACCTACGTCGCCAGCCACCCCAACGCCGGCCTGCCCAACTCCTTCGGCGGCTACGACCAGACGCCGGAGGAGACCGGCCGGCTGCTGGGCGAGTTCGCCGGCGAGGGCATGGTCAACATCGTCGGCGGCTGCTGCGGCACCTCGCCCGACCACATCGCCCAGATCGCCGCCGCGGTCAAGGGACTGCCGCCGCGCACGCCGGTCCGGGAGAGCACCGCCACTCGTTTCTCCGGCCTGGAGCCGTTCGAGATCGGCCCGGACACTGGCTTCGTCATGATCGGCGAGCGCACCAACGTGACCGGGTCGGCAAAGTTCCGCCGGCTCATCGAGTCCGGCGACTTCCAGGCCGCCACCGAGGTCGCGATGGAGCAGGTCCGCGGGGGCGCCAACCTGCTCGACGTCAATATGGACGCCGACCTGCTCGACAGCGAGCAGGCGATGACCACGTTCCTCAACCTGATCGCGACCGAGCCCGAGGTGGCCCGGATCCCGATCATGGTGGACAGCTCGAAGTGGACGGTCCTCGAGGCCGGGCTCAAGTGCGTGCAGGGCAAGGGCGTGGTCAACTCGATCAGCCTCAAGGAGGGCGAGGAGTCCTTCCTCGACCACGCCCGCAAGGTCCGCGAGTACGGCGCCGGCGTCGTGGTCATGGCCTTCGACGAGCAGGGCCAGGCCGACACCGCCGACCGCAAGGTCGCCATCTGCGGCCGCGCGTACGACCTGCTGGTCGAGCAGGCCGGCTTCGACCCGACCGACATCGTCTTCGACCCCAACGTGCTGGCCGTCGCGACCGGCATCGCCGAGCATAACGGCTACGCCAAGGCGTTCCTGGACGCGCTGCCGCGGATCAAGGAGCGCTGCCCGGGCGCCCGCACCAGCGGCGGCATCTCCAACCTGTCCTTCTCCTTCCGCGGCAACGACGTGGTCCGCGAGGCCATGCACTCGGCCTTCCTGTTCCACGCCGTCAAGGCCGGGCTGGACATGGGCATCGTCAACGCCGGCCAGCTCGCGGTCTACCAGGACATCCCGGCCGACCTGCTGGAGCTGGTCGAGGACGTGCTGTTCGACCGGCGCGAGGACGCGACCGACCGGCTGGTGTCCTTCGCCGAGACCGTCGCCGGCAAGGGCACCCAGCGGGTGGTCGACCTGGCCTGGCGGGACGCCCCGGTGGCCGAGCGCCTGTCGTACGCGCTGGTCCACGGGGTGGTGGACTTCATCGAGGAGGACACCGAGGAGGCCCGGCAGCAGATGGAGCGGCCGCTGGACGTGATCGAGGGCCCGCTGATGGACGGCATGAAGGTCGTCGGCGACCTGTTCGGGTCGGGCAAGATGTTCCTGCCCCAGGTGGTGAAGAGCGCGCGGGCGATGAAGCGGTCCGTCGCCTACCTGGAGCCGTACATGGAGGCGGAGAAGGAGCAGGCCCGGGCCGAGGGTCGGATCCAGTCCGAGCGCGGCCAGGGCAAGGTCGTCATGGCCACGGTCAAGGGCGACGTGCACGACATCGGCAAGAACATCGTCGGCGTCGTCCTCGGCTGCAACAACTACGAGGTCATCGACCTCGGTGTGATGGTGCCGGCGGCCAAGATCCTGGACACCGCGGTGGCCGAGGACGCCGACGCCATCGGCCTGTCCGGGCTGATCACCCCGTCGCTGGACGAGATGGCCTCGGTCGCGGCCGAGATGCAGCGGCGCGGCCTGAAGCTGCCGCTGCTGGTCGGCGGGGCCACCACCTCCCGGCAGCACACCGCGGTCCGGATCGCCCCCAACTACGACGGCACCACCGTCCACGTGCTGGACGCCTCCCGGGTCGTCGGCGTGGTCTCCGACCTGCTCAACCCGGGTCGGGCCGAGAAGCTGGACACCGCCAACCGGGCCGAGCAGGAGCGGCTGCGCGACCAGCACGCCAACCGCCAGCAGCGCCCGCTGCTGCCGCTGGGCAAGGCGCTGGCCAACCGCGAGGTCGTGTCGTTCGACGACCTGCCGGTGCCGTCCTTCACCGGCGTCCGGGAGGTCGCGCCGTCGCTGACCGAGCTGCGGAAGATGATCGACTGGCAGTTCTTCTTCCTGGCCTGGGAGCTGAAGGGCAAGTATCCGGCGATCCTCGACCAGCCGGTCGCCCGCGAGCTGTTCGACGAGGGCCAGGAGCTGCTGGACCAGATCGTCGCCGACGAGTCGCTGCAGGCCCGCGGCCTGTACGCGATCTGGCCGGCCCACTCCGAGGGCGAGGACATCGTGGTGGACGGTCCCGTCCGCTTCCCGATGCTGCGCCAGCAGACGGCCAAGCACGCCGAGCAGCCCAACCGGTCGCTGGTCGACTACGTCGCGCCCTCCGGCGACCACCTGGGCGGGTTCGCGGTGTCCATCCACGGCGCCGACAAGCTGGCCGAGAAGTACGAGGCCGACAACGACGACTACAAGGCGATCATGGTCAAGGCGCTGGCCGACCGGCTAGCCGAGGCGTTCGCGGAGTGGGTCCACCTGGAGGTCCGGCGGGCCTGGTTCGAGCCGGACGCGCAGCCGGAGCTGGCCGACCTGCACGCCGAGAAGTTCCGCGGCATCCGGCCGGCGCTGGGCTACCCGGCCAGCCCCGACCACAGCGAGAAGAAGACGCTGTTCGAGCTGCTCGGGGCGCAGGACATCGGCATGGGCCTGACCGAGTCGTACGCGATGACGCCGGCGGCTGCTGTCAGCGGGTTGATCTTCGCCCACCCGGCCTCGCGCTACTTCACCGTCGGGCGGCTGGGTCGCGACCAGATCCAGGACTACGCCAAGCGGCGCGGGATGCCGATGGCCGAGGTCGAGCGCTGGCTGCGGCCCAACCTCGACTACGACCCCAAGTAGACCGCGAGCCGCGTGTACGGCAGGTCCAGGGTCGGCGGCGGCAGCGGCGTCCCGGCCGGGTAGGCCCGGATCCGCAGGCTGTCCGACGACGGCCGGCCGGCCGCGATCCAGTCCTCGACGTGGGCCAGCAGGCGGGCGGCCAGGGCGTCCCCGCCCGGTCCGAAGCCCCGGACGGCCGTGGCGCCCTCGTGCGGCAGCAGGGCGCTGAGCGAGTCGGCGCCGACCAGCACCGGGGTCGGGGCCGGGCGGACGTCGGTGACCGAGTGGAGGTCGCCGGCGTCTGGGTCGCGCAGCGCCAGCCACAACCGCAGGCCGCCGAACACCTCGCGCGGCGTCAGCGGGACCGGCGTGGCCGGGCCCGGCTCGCCCTCCCAGGCCGCCAGCAGGGCCGCGGTGTCCAGCGGCCGCGGGTTCTCCAGGCGCAGGAACAGGCCCGGCCGGCCGAGCGGGCGGACCGGGTCCACGCCGGCCAGCGCGCCCTGCAGCGGCATGAACCCGCAGTCCAGGATCGACACGCTCTCCAGGTGATCACCGGCCCGCTGGAACGCGACCGACCGCTGCGGGCCGCGCAGCGACAGCGGCAGCACCAGCCGGCCGCCCGGGCCGAGCTGCTCCCACCAGGCCGGGGCCAGGTCGCGCGCGGCCGCGGTGATGATAATCCGGTCGTACGGCGCGGTCTCCGGCCGGCCGGCGGCGCCGTCGCCGCAGACGACCTCGACACCGTCGACCCCGGCGGCGCGGAGGTTGGCCCGGGCCTGGGCGGCGACCTCGGGGTCGATGTCGACCGTGGTCACCGAACCGCCGGGCCCGGTCAGGTGGGCCAGCAGGGCCGCGTTCCAGCCGGTGCCGCTGCCGATCTCCAGCACCCGGTGCCCGGGCCGCACGTCGAGCTGCTCCAGCATGGCCGCGACCACGGCCGGCTGCGAGGACGAGCTGGTCGGCCGGCCGTCGGCGGACCAGCGGGTCGGCACGGCCTCGTCCGAGTAGACCACAGCGGCATCGACGCCGGGCAGGAACAGGTGCCGGGGCACGGCCCGCAGCGCCGCCGCGATCCGCTCCTCCCGGATCCGGCCGGCCTTGACCAGCGCGTCGACCAGCCGGTCGCGCCGGGTCGCCTCCGAGGTCACCCGATCACAGTGCCGGGTCGGCGCGCCCCGTTCAACCATCGGGCCAGGTCGATCGGGCCGGGCGAGTTCCGGACGCGTTCCGGACCGGGCAGAATGGCAAAGCATGTTGCCGGAGTCGCAAGAGCTGGAGTCGGTGCTGGACGCGGTCGGGGCCCGGCTGCGGGGGTTGCGGCGCGACCGCGGCGGCACCCTGGCCCAGCTGTCGGAGACGACCGGGATCTCGGTCAGCACGCTGTCCCGGCTGGAGTCGGGCCAGCGCAAGCCGACCCTGGAGCTGCTGCTCCCGCTGGCCCGGGCCTACCGGGTGCCGCTGGACGAGCTGGTCGGGGCGCCGCCGACCGGGGACCCGCGGGTCCACCCGCGGCCGTTCACCCGGCACGGGCGGACGATGATCCCGCTCAGCCGCCAGCCCGGCGGGCTGCAGGCGTACAAGCTGATCCTGCCGCCGGGGCCGGACGAGATCGGGGAGCCGCGCACGCACGAGGGCTACGACTGGTTCTACGTGCTGTCCGGGCGGGTGCGGCTGATCCTGGGCAGCAACGACATGGTGCTGAGCACCGGGGAGGCGGCCGAGTTCGACACCCGGGTGCCGCACGGGTTCGGCAACGCGACCGACCGGCCGGCCGAGATCCTGGCCCTGTTCGGCAGCCAGGGCGAGCGGATCCACGTACGGGCCCGGCCCGTACGGGCCACCTGAGCGGGCCGGGCTATGCGGCAGCGCGCCAGGCGTCGGCGATGGCCCGGAAGCTGTCGGTGCGCCGGCCCCGGTCCAGGTTGGGCGTGACGACGACGATCTCGTCGGCCTGGGCCCGGGCCTTGAGCTCCTGCAGCCGCTCGACCACGACCTTGGCCTCGCCGGTGACCATCCGGCCGTCGTCCTCCTGCCGGGCCCGCCGGAACGCCTCCGAGTGGGCGTAGTCGCGGACCTGCTCCGGCCGCAGCGGCTCCCGCACGTTGCGGCGCAGGTTGGCGATGGTCAGCGTCCAGCCGGCCTCGAACTCGGCCACCGCGTCGGGGTCGTCGCTGGCGAAGGACAGCACCGACATGGCCGAATACGGGGTGGCACCCTCGTGCCGGGGCTGGAACCGCTCGCGATACTGGGTCAGCGCCGGGACGGCCAGGTCGGGACTCATGTGGTGGGCGAACACGGCGCTCATCCCGTTGACCGCGGCGAACTGGGTGCCGTAGCCGCTGGAGCCGAGCACGAACAGCTCCGGCACCTGGTCCACCACCGGCGCCGCCACCAGCCGCCGGTACGGGTGACCCTCGGCGAAGGCGGCCCCGTCGCCGAGGAAGGCCAGCAGCTCCGCGACCTGCTCCGGGAACTCCGCCGCCGGGTCGACGTCGATGCCGCGCCGCAGCACGTGTGCGGTCAGCGGGTCGGTGCCGGGCGCGCGGCCCAGCCCGAGGTCGATCCGGCCCGGGTGCAGCGCCATCAGCGTCCGGAAGGTCTCGGCGACCTTGAACGCCGAGTGGTTCGGCAGCATGATCCCGGCCGCGCCGACCCGGATGCTCTCGGTCCGCGCGGCGACGGCGGCGGTGAGGATCTCGGGCGCGCTGCAGGCCAGGCTGCGCATGTTGTGGTGCTCGGAGACCCAGTAGCGGCGGTAGCCGGCCTGCTCCACGGCCTGCGCGATGCCGATCGCGCCGAGCAGGGAGTCGTGCGCGCTCTCCCCGTACTCGATCCCGACGAAGTCCAGCACAGCCAGCGGCAAGGTGTCCGTCACGTCCGGGGCAACCTCCTCCGGCCGGCTTTCATGCCCCCAGGTCGCTTTCATGCCCCCGGGTCGAAGGTGCGGACGGCGGTGTCGAAGAACGTCCGGTCCTCGGTCCAGGTCCGGTCCAGGCAGGTCCAGGTGAAGTCGAAGACCTGGCGCGGGTTCGGGACGGTGCTGCGGATCAGGCTGTGGGTCCTGGTGGCGGTGCCGGCGCGGAACTCGTAGTCCGTCGTCGGCCAGGTCCGGTACGTCACGTTGGCGATCCGGATCAGGTCGTAGCCGGGGGTGGCGGCCTGGAGCACCGGCTGCAGCTTCAGGGCCGCGTCGTACGTGTCCTTCGGGGGGTTGGCGCGCTCGGACACCCGCAGAGTGCGGTCGCCCTGGGCGAAGGTGACCGCGGTGCCGCGGCGGGCGATCGTCCAGCCGACGGGCAGGGCGATCGACCAGCCGGCCGGGTCGCGGTAGAGCTGGTAGCCGGCCGGGGGCGGGATGGGGGTGTCCAGGGTGGGGGCGGTGTCGGTCGGCTGGGGGGTGGCGGTGGGCTGGGCCGCCGGGGCCTGGTCGTCGCCGCCGCGGGTGAGCAGGAAGGGGATGAGGAGAGCGGCGAGGACGGCGACGACGGCGATGCCGGCGACGACGAGGCGGCGTCGACCGTTCGGTGGCGCGTACTGGGGGTCGGCTTCCGGGGCTGGGGTCGGCGTCGGGGGATCCGCGGGCGGTGCGGTGGCCTCGGGCTGTGGTGCGGTGGCCTCGGGTTGCGGCTCGGGCGGGTGACGGGTTCCGATCAGTGCCGCCGGGGCGACGTGCTCCGGCGTCAGCGCAGGTGACGCCGTGTCGGTCCTGGCGTCCTCGGTCGTCTCGGCCTGCGGGGTCTTGTCCGGTTGGGCCTGGTCGTGCGAGGCCTGGTCCGGCGCAGCGCCATGGTCGGCGGGCTCGTTCTGCGGGGCGTGGTCCGGTGCGGTGGGTGCGTTCGTGACGGTCTTCGGGGTCTGGTCCGGTGCGGCGCCGGTCTGGGCCTGCGGGGTCTGGTCCGGTGCGGCGCCATGGTCGGCGGGCTCGCTCTGCTGGGCCTGGTCCGGCGCGGCGGGTGCGTCCGTGACGGCCTGCGGCGTCTGGTCCGGCGCGGTGGGTGCGTCCGCGACGGTGGGCGGGGTCCGTACCGGCGTCGTGCCGCCGGCCTGCGTCGCCGCGGGCGGCGCGGCGTCGCTCCGGAGGGCCGGTGCGGCGGCGTCGCGGTGCGGCGCCGGGCGGGTGGCGAGCGCGGCGTCGAAGGCGGCCAGCGCGGCCATGACCTCCGGGTCGTGGACGTCCTGGACCAGCGGCGGCGGCGCCGGAGTCTCCGGCTCGCCCGCCGCCTCGACCAGCAACGCCCGGATCGCGCCCGGATCCGCGCGGTCCTGCGGGTCCCGCGCGAGGAGCGCGTCCAGAGCAGACCCGAGCGCACCGGCCCGCGGTCGCGCCCCGCCCGGCATCCGTCCCTCGACCGCCACGTGCAGCGTGACCCCGAGCGCCCACAGATCGGCGGCCGGACCCACACCGCCCTCCGGCGGCCCGAACCCGCGCGTACCCACCGCACCCAGTGGCGTCGTCGCGAAGCCGGTCACCCGCACGCGCCCGTCCTCGGCGATGACCACGTCGTACGGGGTGAGCTCCCCGTGCGGCACCCCGGCCGCGGCGAGCGCGTCCAGCACCTGCAGGCCGATGAGCGCGGCCGCGACCGGCGACACCGGCCCCTCGTCGCCCACGATCTCTCCCAGGCTCCGCCCGGGCGGGAGCACGCTGATCACCCAGGGTGCGCCCTCCTCGACCACGGCGTCGACCACGGGTGCGACACCCGGGTGCTGGACCCGGGCCACGACGGCCGCTTCCCGCAACGCCCGCTTCCGGGCCTCCTGGCGCTCGGCCTCGGGCAGCCCGTCCGGCAGCTCGATGGCCCGGGCCAGCAGGAGCCGGTCGTCGATCTCGTCCCGGGCGCGCCAGCTGCGACCGGCGCCCGGCAGCGGCTCGAGGAGGCGGTAGCGCCCCCCCAGCAGCGTGCCTGCGCGTCCCCGTTGTGTCGTCGTCATGGCTCCGTACTCATACCCAGCCGCGGCGGCCTGAGACGGGCGGCCGGCGGATGCCTAGGCTGGCGGTGTGGCCCAGCACCTGACTCACGTCGACTCGCGCGGCGCGGCCCGGATGGTCGACGTCTCAGCCAAGACGGTGACCGCCCGGGAAGCGACCGCTACCGGCAGGGTACGCATGTCCGCGCAGGTCGTGGCCTTGTTGCGGGAGGACGGCCTGCCCAAGGGCGACGCCCTGGCGGTGGCCCGGATCGCCGGCATCGCCGGGGCGAAACGCACCCCCGACCTGGTGCCGCTGTGCCACCCGGTCGCGCTGCACGGGGTGACGGTCGACCTCGACGTGGTCGACGACGGCGTGCTGATCACCGCGACCACCCGCACCGCCGACCGCACCGGGGTGGAGATGGAGGCGCTGACCGCCGTCGCCGCCGCCGGCCTGGCCCTGGTGGACATGGTCAAGGCGGTCGACCGGGCCGCGTCGATCACCGACATCCAGGTCGAGTCGAAGAGCGGCGGCCGCTCCGGCACCTGGCGGCGGTCCTCGTGACGCTCCCGGACGGCACCCGGGCGTCCGTCGTCACGGCGTCCAACCGCAGCTTCCAGGGCCGGCGGGAGGACAGCTCCGGCCACCTGCTGGCCGAGCGGCTACGCGAGCTGGGCTGCGCCGACGTGGACGTGACCGTGGTGCCCGACGAGGTCCCGGCGATCCAGGCCGCGATCCGGGCCGCGCTGGCGGCCGGGTCGGACGTGGTCATCACCACCGGCGGCACCGGAGTGACGCCGACCGACGTGACCCCGGAGGCGACCCGGCCGCTGCTGGAGCGGGAGCTGCCGGGCGTCGCCGAGGCGATCCGGCAGACTTCGCGGGACAAGGTGCCGACCTCGATTCTGTCCCGCGGGCTGGCCGGCACCATCGGTGCGTCCCTGGTGGTCAACCTGCCGGGGTCGCCGGGCGGCGTGAAGGACGGCATGGCCGTGCTGGCGCCCATACTGGAACACGTGCTGAGTCAGTTACGCGGCGGCGACCACAAGCCGGGCGGGGGCCCGGGATGACGGCGGTGGACCCGGCCCTGTGCGCGGTCTCGACGGAGCCGCTATCGGTGGCGGCGCACGAGGCCGCGGTGAGCGGCGATGCGTCCGGGGCGGTCGTGGTGTTCAGCGGGGTCGTCCGCAACCACGACCACGGCCGGGACGTGGTCTCGCTGGAGTACGTCGGGCATCCGTCGGCGGACCAGGTGCTGCGTGCCTGCCGGGACGAGATCGCCGCCGACCCGCTGGTGCACGCGGTGGCAGTGAGCCACCGGATCGGCGAGCTCCGGATCGGCGACTCGGCGCTGGTGGCGGCGGTTTCGGCCGCGCACCGGGCCGAGGCGTTCGCGGCCTGCGCGCGGCTGGTCGACATCGTCAAGGAGCGCCTGCCGATCTGGAAGCGCCAGATCTTCTCCGACGGCACTGACGAGTGGGTCAACTGCCCCTGAGCCGTGCCGGTGTCGCGCCGGGGCTCACTGACCCTGGACGCCCGGCCAGGCTCAGCCGCCGGCGAAGGGTGGGAGCACGTCGACGACCGCGCCGGCGGGCAGCGGGTGGGCGGCATCGTCGCGCCGCACCGCCGTGCCGTCCACCAGCAGGCTGGAGGCCTCGAGGACACGGTCGAGCGGCGCGTGCCCACGGATCGCCCCGAGCAGCTCGCCCAGCGTCCCGGCCTCGACCGTCTGCTCCTCGCGCCCGGCCGCCGCCCGCGCGCCCGCCCAGTACCGCACCGTCACCACCCCACCATCATGCCCGTCCCCGAACCGGCGGCCCGCTGGAGTCGCCGATCCGGCCCACCGCCCGGCGCAGGTCGTGAGGCGCCGACCCGGACCGGCGGCCCGCTGGAGTCGCCGATCCGGCCCGCCCGCCGGCTCAGGTGGTGAGCGCCGGTCGGCTCAGGTGGTGGACGTGCCGGTGGTGGGCCTCTCCGGGTCGGGGGTGGGGGCGGAGCTGCCCATGTCCGCGGTCGGCGCGACCGGTGCCGCGGTGTCGGCCGGGAAGGTGGGCTCGGGGCTGTCGGTGGGGAAGCCCGGCTCGGCCGGACCGGCGTCGGTGGTCCCGGTCCGCTCGGTGGTCCCGGCCGGCTCGGTGGTTCCGGCCGGCTCGGTGGTCCCGGCCGGCTCGGTGGTCTCGGCCGAGTCGGTGGTTCCGGCCGGCTCGGTGTCGGCTGGCTCGGTGTCAGCCGGGAAGGTGGGCTCGGGGGTGTCGGTGGGGAAGCCCGGCTCGGCCGGACCGGCGGCGTCGGTGGTCCCCGTCCGATCGGTGGTCCCGGCCGAGTCGGTCTCCGCCGGGGCCGTCACCGGCGGCGGGGTCGCCGGGAACCCGTCGCCCGCGGCGCCGTCCCCTGTGGTTGCGGAGTCCGTGGTCGCCGGCGCCGTACCACTGGCCGCCATCCGCTTGTCGGCGAGTTCGCCGACCTTGCTCTCAACCTGCTCGAGCTTGTCGTGGTACTTCCCGCCGGTGCGCTTGTCGATCTGCTTGCCAGCCTTGTTCGCGGCTTCCCGGGCGTGCGGCGCGGCCTTGTCCAGAAGCGGCGCCGCCTTCTCCGCCATCTTCTTCGCCTTGTCCAGGAAGCCCACGGACTTCTCCTCTCGCCGGGCGCCGCGCCGGCTCGGCGGCGCTATCCTGCCGTCATCGTGACAGAGGACGGTGACAACGTGAGCGGGTCGCAGCCCGACGGCGCGCCGGTGTCGCCGCCGGCTGACACGCCGTCCCGGTCGGCGCCGCGCATCGCCCGCCGCCGGCCGAGCACCGGCCCGGTGCTGCCGGACGTGACCAGCGACGAGCAGGACGTCGGCTGGGGCGACCGGCCGGATCCGGACGACGACGAGCGCCTCCTGCGTGAGGTGCCGCCCCACCACGGAGGCTGACCCGGTCGCCCCTGCACGGCCGCTCCGTCAGAGTCCCCGGTTCGGCTGCTGCTCGCGCAGCAGGTCGCGGATCTCGGTCAGCAGCACGATGTCGTCCGACGGAGCCGGCGGGTCGACCGGGCCCTGGCCGCGCTTGCGCCGCTCCTCGAACGCGTTGTACGGCACCACCACGAAGAGGTAGATCACCGCGGCGGTGATGAGGAAGAAGATCACGGCGTTGACGAACGCGCCGTAGTCGAACTTCTGGCCCTGCACCGTGAACGTGCCACCGGCTTCCCCGCCGCCGGCGAAGACCGCGACCAGCGGCTTGATGAACGACTCGCCGAACTGCATGACGACCGCGGTGAACGCGGTGCCGATGGCGACGGCCACGGCCAGTTCCAGGACGTTGCCGCGCATGATGAAGTCGCGGAAACCCTTGAGCATGTGCGGTGCCTCCAGAGAACTGTGCCGACCGGAATCGAGGGGAGATTAGCCGCGTTCACGGCGGCCGCACGCTGACGGTCAGCCGATGCCGCGCGGCCGCCCCGACCAGGCGACGGGCGGTCGGCTGGGTCGCCGCGACCACCAGGACGACACCGTCGGCCGCGTCCCGGCCGCCGAGCACGGCCAGCACCCGCACGCCGGTGGCCACGTCGACCGCGTCGCCGCCGGGCGGCTGCCCGCCCTCCGGTGTCACCGGGGTGCCGAGCACGTCGACCCGGTCGCCGGGGCGGACCAGGGCGGCGGAGTCCGGGTCGGCCAGCCGCACCGGCACCGCCGCCGACTCGCCCGGCCCTAGTCCCGCGGTCAGCCCGGGGCCGACCACTCGGGTGTCGGTCACCGTCTCCCCGCGCCGGATCGCCCCTGCCGCCATCCGGCCGACCAGTCCCGCAGGTCGCCCGGTGGCGCCGGCCGGCACGACCGGGACCGGCAGCGACACCGTGCGCAGGTCGGGCGCCGCCAGCACGGTCCCGGCCGCGAGGTCCCGGGCTGCCACCACGACGTCAGTGGTCGGTGGGGCGGGCGCCGCCGTCACCGCCACCGGACGCGGCCGCGCGGCGAGCAGCACGGCCGCGAGCAACAGCAGCCCGACCAGCACCCGGCGTGGCCACCGGGCCAGCCGCGCACCGGCCCGGGCCAGCCCGATCCGCCGCTGCCCCCAACGTCGCGCTCCCGCACCCGGATCCACGGGCGCCGGCGTGGGCTCTGACAGCACCACGTCGTCCTCGGCGTCGGCGGAAACCCAGCGGCCGTCCGGCAGCCACGTCAGCACCTGCCCGGCCGGCAACCCGCCCGCCAACCCGGGCAGGGCGGCGCCTTGAGCGGAGCCGCTGCCCATGGTCGAGCCGCCGATGGTCGCGCCGCTGACGGTCGCGCCGCTGACGGTCGAGCCGGCGCCGATCACACCGACCGGCGGCTCACCGTCCGGGAGGACGGGGTCGGGCGGAGCGGCGCGCGCCGGGGCGCGGCTCAGCCAGGCCAGGCCGGAACCCGGCCCAGGAGCGGTATCGGGCGCGGCCCAGGTGGCATCGGGGGAGCGGCGGCTGGCATCGGACGGGGCGTTCACCCGCACGACGCTAGGGCCCGGGAAACCGGACGGAAGGCCTCAGATGCGATCTGTGGATGACGGACCAGCCTGTGGACGACCGTTTCAGGATGCGGCGGCCGTACTGGTAGACCCTGAGGACGAGCCGGACGTCGTCGAGGTCTTCGACGCGGACCCGGACGACGAGCCCGAGCCCGACGAGTCCGAGGAGGACGACGACGATGCCGACGAGGAGGGCTCGGTCTTCTTCTCGCCCGACCCATTGTCCTTGGAGCTGCCGTCCTTCGCGGACGACGACCTGGCCTTGGCCGGCTCCCGGCTGTCGTTCCGGTAGAAGCCGGAGCCCTTGAAGACGACCCCGACCGCGGAGAAGACCTTCCGCACCTGACCCTCACACACCGGGCAGACGGTGATCGGGTCGTCGGAGAACGACTGCACCGCCTCGAAACGGTGACCGCACGCCGGTTGCTTGCAGGCGTACTGGTACGTCGGCACGCCGACCTCCTGTTGGCACTCTCATGGGTGGACTGCTAACCGCCATGGTGCTCCACGATCGGCAGGTTCGTCCACCCGGCCGCCGGAGAGACGACGGCGGTCACGGTCCGGTCCCACGGATCGGCCGGTAACCGGGCGACCAGCTCGCCGTCGTGCAGCAGCGCGATGAGCGGCCGGCCGGCCGGGACCGCCGCCAGCGCCCGATCGTAGTAGCCGCCGCCCCGGCCCAGCCGGACCCCGCCGTGGTCGACGGCGAGGGCCGGCAGCAGCACCGCGTCCGCCGCCGCGAGCGCACCCGGACCCAGGCCCGGCGTGGACGGGACCCGGGTGCCGAGCGGCCCGGCGACCAGTCCCGCCGGCCCGTCGTACCGGGCCCAGTCCAGACCGTCCGCCACCACCACCGGAAGGAGGATCTCCGTGCCGCCGTCCCGCAGCGCGTCCAGCATCCGCAGCGACCCCGGTTCCCGCCTCACGGGGACGTACGCGGCGATCCGCGGCGTCCCGCCCAGCCGGTCCAGGACGTGCCGGCACAGGGCTCCGGCCGCCGCGTCGAGCTCGTCCGCGGACAGCTCGGCCCGGGCTGCGAGCAGACGCGCCCGCCACCCCCTTTTCCCGCTATCCCAGCTCACGCCGACTAGTCTCGCGGCATGTCTGAGCAGCGGCGGCCGAGCAAGGCCGTCATTCCGGCCGCAGGCCTCGGCACCCGCTTCCTCCCCGCCACCAAGGCGATCCCGAAGGAACTCCTGCCGGTCGTCGACGTGCCGGCGCTGGAATACATCGTGGCCGAGGCGGCCGGTGTCGGCCTCACCGACGTCCTGGTCATCACCGCCCGTGGCAAGGAGGCCATCGCCGACCACTTCGACCGCGCTCCCGAGCTCGAGGCGGCGCTGGAGAAGAAGGGCGACGGCGAGCGGCTGGCCGCCATCCGGCGGTCGGCGGAGCTGGCCACCATGCACTTCGTCCGGCAGGGCAATCCCCGCGGTCTCGGGCACGCGATCCTGTGCGCCGACGCGTTCGTCGGCGACGAGGTCTTCGCCGTCCTCCTCGGCGACGACCTGGTGGACGAGCGGGACGAGTTGTTGCAGCCGATGCTCGACGTCCAGGCCGAGCACGGCGGCTGCGTGGTCGCGCTCATGGAGGTCCCGCGGCACTCGATCTCGATGTACGGGTGCGTCGCGGCGGAGCCCACCGGCAAGGACGGTGTGGTCAAGGTCACCGACCTGGTCGAGAAGCCGGCCCCGGAAGACGCGCCCAGCAATCTCGCCATCATCGGCCGGTACGTGCTGGCGCCCAGCATCTTCGACACCCTGCGCGAGACCGAGCCCGGGCGCGGCGGCGAGATCCAGATCACCGACGCGCTGCTGCAGCAGGTCGCCGCGGGTGAGCCGATGCACGGGGTCGTCTTCCGCGGCCGCCGCTACGACACCGGCGACAAGGCCGACTACCTCAAGGCGATCGTCCGGCTGGCCTGCGAGCGGCCCGACCTGGGCCCGGAGTTCCGGCAGTGGCTGGAGGACTTCGTGGCGGGACGGGCGTGAGGTCCGGCGCGGCCGGGGAGGACCGGGACCGGTGAACGGGTTGCGGTCGGTCGACGACCACCTGCGGCGGGTGCTGGCCGACCTCCGCGTCCCGGAGCCGATCGAGCTGGCCCTGCTCGACGCGCAGGGGCTGCTCTGCGCCGAGGACGTGCTGGCCGAGGCGCCGCTGCCGGGCTTCGACAACTCCCAGATGGACGGGTACGCGGTGCGCTCCGCGGACACCGCCGGCGCGTCCGCGCGGGAGCCGGCCGAGCTGCCGGTCGTCGGCGACATCCCGGCCGGCTCCAAGGACCCGCGCGGCGTCACCAGGGGGCTCTGCCTGCGGATCATGACCGGCGCGCCGATGCCGTCCGGGGCCGACGCGGTGGTGCCGGTGGAGTGGACCGACGGCGGCGTCGCCCGGGTCCGCATCGACCGCCCGGCCGAACCCGGTCTCTACGTCCGCCGCACCGGCGAGGACATCCGCACCGGGGAGCTGGCCGTCCGGGCCGGCACCCCGATCGGTCCGGCCCAGGTCGGCCTGCTCGCCGCCGTCGGCCGGGAGCGGGTGCTGGTCCGCCCGCGGCCGCGGGTGGTCGTGCTGTCCACGGGCAGCGAGCTGGTCGACGTCGGCCGCCGGCCCGGTTCGGGCGAGATCCTCGACTCCAACAGCTACGCGCTGGCCGCCGCCGCCCGGGACGCCGGGGCCGAGGTCTACCGGGCCGGCATCGTGCCCGACGACCACGCCCGGCTGCTCAGCGTCCTGGAGGGCCAGGTCGGGCGGGCCGACCTCATCGTCACCTCCGGCGGCGTCAGCCAGGGGGCGTACGACGTGGTGAAGGAGGCGCTGAGCGAGCTCGGCACGGTCGAGTTCGTCCGGGTCGCGATGCAGCCGGGCCAGCCGCAGGGCTTCGGCACGCTCGGCGACGACGGCACGCCGATCTTCTGCCTGCCCGGCAACCCGGTTAGCGCGCTGGTCAGCTTCGAGGTGTTCGTCCGGCCGGCGGTGCGGCTGATGCTCGGCAAGCGCCACCTGGTCCGCCGGAGCGTGACCGCCACCACCGTGCGAAAGCTCTCGTCACCACCGGGCCGCAGGCAGTACCGTCGCGGCCTGCTGCACCGGGAGGCGGACGGGCACTACTCCGTCGAGCCGGTGGGCGGGTCCGGTTCGCACCTGCTCGCCGGTCTGGCCCAGGCGAACTGCCTGATCGTGGTCGAAGAGGAGGTCACCGAGGTGTCGGAAGGCGACCGGGTCACGGTGATCCCGCTGCTGCTCGCCAGCGCCTGACCGCCGCGGTGCGGACGACGAACGGGCGGCGAACCCGATGAACCGGCATCCGGGCTGGCCGACGCGACTGCAGGACGGCCGGGTCGGGTTGCGGCCGCCCCGGCTGCGGGACGCCTCGGCCTGGAGCACGCTGCGGCTGCGCAACGAGGCCTGGCTGGCGCCGTGGGAGCCGACCTCCAGCGAGCCGTGGGCAGTGCGGCACTCGGTGTCGAGCTGGCCGTCGGCGCTCAGCTCGCTGCGGCGGCTGGCCCGGGCCGGCGCGCTGCTGCCGTTCATGATCACCTACGACGACGTGCTGGTCGGCCAGCTCACCGTCAACAACGTGGTCCGTGGCGCGCTGCGATCGGCCCAGATCGGCTACTGGGTGGACGAGGGACACGCCAACCGCGGGATCACCACCACCGCGCTCGCCCTGGCCACCGACCACTGCTTCGGTCCGGTCGGGCTGCACCGGGTCGAGGTCGACATCCGCCCGGAGAACATGCGCAGCCGCCGGGTGGCCGAGAAGCTCGGCTTCCGCGAAGAAGGCCTGTACGTGCGCTACCTGGACATCGACGGCGGCTGGCGCGACCACGTGACCTACGCGCTGACCGTGGAGGACGTGCCCGAGGGGATGCTGCGCCGGCTCCGCCAGCGCTCGGCCTGAGCGCCGGACCGCCCGGCCGGCCCCGCCCGCAACCCCGAACTCTCAACCGGACGTCGACACTCCCGCGCGCCTCCCGGGCCGGAGGGTCCGGTCTGGCTAGCGTGATCACGTTTGTGAATGGTGGGACGGGAGGGGCGCGATGAGCTCGACGATTCTCATGGCCATCGTGCTAGTGATCATGTGGTTGGTGGTCCTCGTGCCGATGTTCGTCCGGCGCGGCGACGAGCGGGCCGAGGCCCGCTCGATGGACCGGTTCGCCACCGCGATGCGCGTCCTGGCCCGGCGGGCGCCCGCCCGCGGCGGCGTCGCCGGCCGGCGCCGGTACGCGACGGCCGCGCCCACCCCGTACGCGGACGGCGCCTCACCGGTCCGGACCGCCGCCCGGGAGCGGATGCTCCGCCGCCGGCGCCGCACCCTGGCCGTGCTGGGCGCGACCGCGGTGCTGGCCGCGCCGGCCGCGCTCACGGTCAGCTCGCTGCTGTGGTTCGCGCAGGTGCCGGCCACGCTGCTGCTGGCCGGATACGTCGGCTGGCTGCGGGCCCAGGTCCGGCGCGAGCACGACCGCCGCGCCCGCCGCACCGCCATGTTCGGCGAGACCGGAGCGGCGGCGGCCCCGGCCGAGCACACCGTCCGCCGCCCGAACCGCCTGGCGGCGGCCATCGCGGCCGAGGCCGAGCCGGCCGCGCACGACCGGTCCTGGCGCCCGATCCCGGTGCCGGCCCCCACCTACGTCACCGCCCCCGTCGTCCGCCGGCGTACCGAGAGCACCATCGACCTGGACGACGACGACCTCTCCTTCGCCGACCTCGACACCGTGGCCGCGGGGTACGACCGGCCCCGGGCCGTCAACGAGTGACCGGGCTGTCCTGATACCCTCTACCCGGCCCCGGGGCTGTGGCGCAGTCCGGTAGCGCACCTCGTTCGCATCGAGGGGGTCAGGGGTTCGAATCCCCTCAGCTCCACCCCGGTCAGAGGCGGTGTCGGTCCATCCGGCACCGCCTCTTTCGTCGCCGTGGAGCCAACTACAACAGCGATCGGCCCCAACCCTGATCGGCCTGCGGCAGCCGAGTCAGGCAGCCGCACCGCCGCGACGGGCCGCGTTATCCGGCAGGTCGGGCAGCCGGCGACCTACGAGGCCAGTGCCTGGATCGCCCGCCCGGCCAGCACCATCAAGCCGCCGCCGATCATCACGCGGGCGCTCCCGGCCGCGACCTTCGGCGCGAGGGGGCCGGCGCCCACGCTGACCGTGAGACCGGTGAGGCCCACCCCGAAGACTCCCGACCCTATTCGGGAGAGCCGGTGTCCCGCCTCGGCCCAGCTCATCGGGCCGCGGACCCGTGCTCGGCTCGATTTCCCGCATTTCCGTCCATGCCCGTCCCCCTCATCCCGCCGCGATAGGGACGCCGAACGTACTCGTCGGAAGAGAGTGTTGCGTGACCTTCGGGTCCGTTTCCCAGGTGCCCGATAGGCACCGATGTCTGCCCGAAGGATTGCCCCATCGTTCGTCGACGCGGAATACGGCCGCTGCGAGCCTTTCCTCGGGAATTCACGCAACGGGGAGCGACAATGCCTGATGAGCCGCAGAAGATCGCCATTGACGACATCGTCGAGGCTGCCACGAACGGTGTTCTCCGGGCCATGGAGGCCAGGAGCATCAGCGCCACGGACTTCACGTCGAAGAACGGCTTCCACGTGAAGATCGACATCACGGCGGGAGGCTGGCCCGATGGCGGTCCGCTCCGGGGCGACCTCGGCCGTGGCCTGGGCGACGCCGTCCAGTGACGGACGCCGACGGCGACCGTACGCCGCTGTGTCCGGGGGCCCAGCCGACGTGGCCGCAGGCCGTCACCATCGGGGTCGTCGGTGGTACGGCTGACGCTCCGCGGGTTCAGTACCTCGAGCGCCCGGTGCCCGTCTCGGCCGACCTGTTGGCACTGGCCGAGCCGGTCCGACCCACCGAGGTGTTCCGCTTCGCCGCTCCCTGCATCGACAACCGGTGCCGCCACTTCGCCGAGTCACGGTGCCAGTTGGCCGCGAAGATCGTCGAGATCCTGCCCTCGGACACCGCCGGGCTGCCGGCCTGCCACATCCGGCACCGGTGCCGGTGGTTCCAGCAGGAAGGGCGGTCGGCGTGCAGCAGGTGCCCCCTCGTCGCCACGCACGACGCCAATCCGTCGGCGGCGGTGCAGGCGGCCGCCGACCCGGAGCGCCTGTCCGCGGCCACGTCCCGCGAGCTCGATGCAGCACCGCCGGAGCAGTGAATGACCCGCGGCGTGGACTGC
>DATDKW010000048.1:0-14855 GCA_036519715.1 Mycobacteriales bacterium | reverse complement strand
TCCTTGGCCCGGCGGCCGTCGGTGGCCAGGGCCTGCAGGTCACGGCGCTTGGCCGGGGTGATCTTCTTGGTGGTGTCGGCCAGCAGGTGGTCGGCGTAGAGGCCGGCCTCGATCCGCTTGGACAGCTCGACCTCCTGCTCGGCGTTGAGCAGGGCGACCTTGCCGATCTCGTTCAGGTAGACCCGGACCAGGTCCGCGGACAGGGCCGCGGACTGCTCGTCCAGGTCGGGCAGGACCTCGTTGTCAGGGGTGGACGGGTCGGAACCGGCCGCGTCCGGCCGCACCACTTGCCGCTGGGTCCGGTGAGGCCGCGACATGATGCGCGGCTCCACCGACGCCCGGCGGCGCGGCGTGGCAGAATCGGTGCGAGGAAGCGTCACGGAACAGACTCCCGGGTCGAGTGCGGTGCTACGACTTGTTCAACGTCTTGTGGTACGCGGTGTTCCCACCCGGGGTTCGATGAGCCCTGTCCCTCAGCGATCTCACAGGGCCAGCGACGCCAGATCGTCCTCCACGACCTGCCGGTCCTCCGGATCGCCGACCGTCTCGAGCACCCCGCGTGCCGCTGAGCGTTCGCGCAGCGCCTCCTCCCGGTTCCCGGCGACCAGGCAGGCCCGGGCCAGGCCCTCGTGCGCGGACGCGACCAGCCAGGCCGGCACGTCCGCGGTGGACGCGATCGCCAGGCAGCGCCGAGCGTGGTGCAGGGCCGGCTCGGACCGGCCCAGCACCGAGTAGACCCGGGCGCACTGCCATTCGCCGATCGCGATCTGCTCCGGACCGCCGACCTGGCCCCAGTGGTACCGGGACGCGTGCGCGGCGTGCACCATCCGGTCGTCGTCCTCGGTGCTGCGGCCGGGCTGCTCCAGCAGCGTCCAGACCAGGTTGAACAGGTCGGCGGCGAGCTGCCGCTCGGGCGGGGCGGCCGACTCGGTCGGGTCGGGCATGTCGTCTCCTTCGATCAGGTGGACCAGGCCGTGCAGGATGCGCTGGTCCCGGGCGAGCCGGGCCTCGACGTCCCGCCGGTACGCGATCAGCCGCGCCCGGCCGCCGTCCGGTGCGGCCAGCACGGCCCGGACCTCGGCCAGTGGCAGCTCCAGGGCCCGCAGCCGGCGAATGCGGCGGGCCCGGTCGAGCTGGTCCGGGGCGTACCAGCGGTGGCGGGTGGCCGGGTCGACCCGGGCCGGCGGCAGCAGGCCGAGCGTGTCGTAGTGGCGCAGCGCCTTCACGGTCAGCCCGCTCTGCCGGGCGAAGCTGCCGATGGGCACCAGTTCCACGCCCCGGACCGTAGGACCTCCCGCAGGGGGAGGTGCCAGTCAGACCTCCAGCAGGACCGTGAACGGGCCGTCGTTGACGGAGGTGACCTGCATGGACGCACCGAACACGCCGGTCTCGACCCGGGCACCCCGGGACCGCAGCGACGCCACCACGGCGTCCACCAGCGGCTCGGCGACCGGGCCGGGGGCGGCGGCGACCCAGCTCGGCCGGCGGCCCTTGCGGGTGTCGCCGTACAGCGTGAACTGGCTGACGACCAGGAGCGGGGCGCCGACCGAGGCCGCGGACTGCTCGTCGCGCAGGATCCGCAGCTCGTGCACCTTGCGGGCCATCGTCTGCGCGGTCGAGGGCGTGTCGGTGTGGGTGACGCCGAGCAGCACCAGCAGTCCCGGTCCGATCTCGCCGGTCACCGCCCCGTCCACGGTCACGCCGGCCGACAGGACCCGGGACACCACCGCGCGCACGGGCGGCACACTATGCGGTGTGGAGGGCAGCAGCGCACTGGCCGACTACCGGCAGCGGGTCGCGGAGATGTACCTGACCCGGCCCCGCGACGGTGCCGACGGGCTGGCCGCGTTCCGGGCCGCTCGGGAGGAGCTGTTCCTGACCCATCCGTGCTCGGCGCTGGACGACTCGCAACGCCGGACCGGCGTCGGGCCGGCGTACTACGAGCGCGACGCCGGGATGGTCGTCACCACCACGCTGGTGCCGGTGGACGACGGCGAGCGGGTGGCCATGGACACCGGCGGCGAGGACGGGATCCTGCACTACCGGCGGCTCGGCCGGATGGTGATGCCGGTGGGGGAGCTGACCCTGTTCTGGCTGCTGGGGTACGGCGGCGGCCTGTTCCTGCCGTTCCGGGACGCGAC
This sequence comes from Mycobacteriales bacterium, assembly GCA_036519715.1. Taxonomy (GTDB): domain Bacteria; phylum Actinomycetota; class Actinomycetes; order Mycobacteriales; family CADCTP01; genus CADCTP01. The sequence continues at coordinate 12,714 of DATDKW010000048.1, read as the reverse complement.
CGGCGCCACCAGCACGTACGGCGGGGGCCGCTACCTCACCGACACGATCAAGGGCACGTACGGCCGGGGCCTGGTGCTGGACGGCGACGCGGTGACGCTCGACTTCAACTATGCGTACAACCCGTCCTGCGCCTACAACTCGGCCTACCTGTGCCCGCTGGCGCCGCGGGAGAACTGGCTGGTCGCGCCGGTTCCGGCGGGGGAGATGCGCTACTCGGCGCCGAAGTAGTCCAGCGGCGGCGAGTAGGCGTGCACGCTGATGGCCTCGATCGTGCCGCGGTTGCGCAGCGAGTGGACCCCGGCCGGGTCGAAGGACGCGGCCGAGCCGGCCACCCGGACCGCCTGCCGGGTCCGGCCCCGGCCCGACCGCCACGTCGCGGTCAGCTCGCCCAGCAGGATCGTGTAGGCCCCGGCCGAGCCGCCGTGCCCGTGCGGCCCGGTGCCCTGCCACGGGGTCCAGGTCTGCAGCCACACCTGGACCTGGTCGGTGGCGGCCAGGCGCAGCCGCCACGGCTCCACCGGGTCGAACCGGGCCGCCTGGTGCAGCTCGTCGGCCGCGCGGGTGGCGAAGATCCTGGTCAGCCGAGCCAGATCGCGCTCCGACCAGCGCGGCCGCGGGGCCAGCACGCCGGCCAGGGCCCGGGCGCCGGCCACGGACGGATGCGCGTACGGCAGGAGGTCGACGGCTGCTGTCATCACGCGCTCCGATCCGGCGGCAGGCTGGTCAGGGGGTCCGCCGACCCGCGAAGGCTAGGGCCTCACGTCCCCCGAGCACAGTCCCCAAGTCGGGTTAGTGCTTACCCTACCTCTTCGGTAGGGAACAAGTACCCGCGTTCGGCCAGCCCGCGGGCCATCTCCCCGACCTGGCCGGGTTCGATGCCGTAGGCCAGCTCCAGGACGGCGGCCAGGTCGCCGAGCGGGCGGGTGCCGTCGCACCCGGCCACCAGTGCCGCCACGGCCGGGTCCACCGCCGCCGACCAGCGCATCCCGGCCGGCTGCCGCAACCGCTGGCCGGTCACCTCCCAGCCCTCGGGACCCGGTACGGCGACCTGCTCCAGCTCCAGCCCCGGCGCCCGGTCGAACCGGACCGTGGCCAGATCGGCGTCGCACAGCGCCTCCAGCCGGTCGAACCAGGCCGCGATGTGCGCCCCGGCCGGCTCCTCGACCGCCTGCGTGACCTCCTCGATCCGGACGGTCGGGGTCTCGGCGCCGGAGCGGTGCAGGGTGACCAGGCCGAAGCCGACCGCCTCCACGCCGGTCGCGGCGAACCAGTCCAGCCACCGGTCGTACCGGGCCTCGTACTCCGGCGAGCCCTTCTCGCCGGCGTCGGTCAGCCACAGCGCCGCGTACTGGGCCGGGTCGGCGACCTCGCGCTGCCAGACCCAGGCGTCGCAGCCGAGGCCGTCCAGCCAGCCCGCCAGCCGGTCCTGCCACTCCTCGTCGCCGCGGTGCTCCCAGTTGGCCAGCAGCTGGCACCAGCCGCCGTCGGCGAGCACGCCCGGCGCCCGCCGGATCAGCCGGCGGCAGACCTCGTCGCCGGCCAGCCCGCTGTCCCGGTAGGTGAAGCCGCCGTCGCCCGGGCCGACGATGAACGGCGGGTTGGAGACGACCAGGTCGAAGCGCCGGCCGGCCACGGGGTCGAGCAGGTCGCCCGCCAGCAGCTCCCAGTCCAGCCCGTTGAGCCGGGCGGTCAGCCGGGCCATCGCCAGCGCCCGGGGGAGCACGTCGGTGCCGGTGACGGTGCCGGCGTGCTCGGACAGGTGCAGGGACTGGACGCCGCAGCCGGTGCCGATGTCGAGCGCGGTGCCCACCGGCCGGCGGACCGTTGCCGCGGCGAGCGTCAGGGACGCCGGGCCGACACCGAGCACATGATCCGGCCGGACCGGCCCGGGGCGGACGTCCGTGCCGAGGTCGGCGACCACCCACCACTTCTCATACGGGCGGAGGTCGATCGCGGCCCGGTAGGTGCCGCCGCCCGGCTGGAGCAGGGCGCTGACCGGCATCGCGGCCTCCACCGCGGCGGCCGGCTCGGTCGTGCCCAGCAGGAACAGCCGGATCAGCGTCTCGATCGGCGAGCCGCCGCCGGTCGCGCGAAGCGCCGGCACCCGCTCGCCCCGGGCCAGCGCGCTGGCGGCCTCGTCGCCGAGCAGCGCCACGACCGCGTCGGCGGTGTAGTCGGCCGCGCGCAGCGCCTCGGCCAGCCGGTCGGCCTCGTCGTCGGTGAGCAGGTCGGTCAGCACGGGGCCATCCTGCCGGTCAGGCGCCCTGCCGGCTCACCTTGGTCAACGCGGACTCCAGCACCGCCTTCTCGGTCTCGGTCAGGAAGCGCGAGAAGTGCGTCTCGATCCCGCGCAGGTAGAGCGGCGCAGTCTTCCGGAGCGCGGCGACGCCCTCGTCGGTGATCGTCGCCCAGACCACCCGCCGGTCGTCCTCGTCGCGGACCTTGCCGACCAGCCCGTGCGCGGTCATCTCGTCGACCAGCCGGCTGACCCGGGTCCGGCTGAGCACGACCCGTCGGCCGAGCTCCTGCATCTGCAGCCGGCCCTCCTCCGCGCCGCGCAGCTCCAGCAGCACGTCGTACCAGGTCAGAGGAATGGTGGCGGCGCGGGCGAGCTCGGCGTCGATGGCGCGCAGGGCGGCGCTGTGGGCCTGCAGCATCGCGCTCCAGGCGGCCAGGCCGGCGTCGTCGGTCACGGTCGCCATCCTAATGGTTGCGTGCGAACGCACATAGAGATAGAGTGCGTGCGAACGCACATACCGAGGAGGAGTCATGACGGAGACAGTGGCGGCGACCCGGTTCGTCGGCGGGACGGAGCTGCCGATCGCCGGCACCTGGATGCTCGACCCGGGGCACGCCGAGGTCGGTTTCGTGGGCCGGCACTTCCTGCTCACCAAGGTCCGCGGCCGGTTCCAAGGCGTGCAGGGGACGGTGACCGTTGCGCCGGAGCCCGGGCAGAGCCGCGTGTCGGTGACCATCGACATGGCCAGCGTGAACAGCGGCGACGAGACCCGGGACGCCCACCTGCGATCCGCCGACTTCTTCGACGTCGAGCGGCACGGCACCGCGACGTACGAGTCGAGATCGGTGCAGTGGGACGGCACCGCGGGCACGATGACCGGCGACCTGACGATCAAGGGCGTACGGCGGCCGGTGACGCTGACGGTCGACTACGTCGGGTACGCGCGCGACCCGTGGGGCAACGACCGCGCCGTCTTCTCCGCGCACGGGCGGGTCGACCGCGAGGACTGGGGCCTGACCTGGAACATGCCGCTGGATCGGGGTGGCCTGCTGGTGTCGAAGGAGATCGACCTGGTCATCGAGGCGGAGCTGATCCTGCAGCGGTGAGGGCCAGCGGGACCAGCGCGGCCCGCTCGGCCTCGGCCAGCCGGACCGGGCGGCCGTCGCGGGCCCGGACCACGACCGATTCGCCCAGCGCGGCGCATTGGCCCTGGTGGAACAGCGCGTGCTCGATGACGTACGAGGCCCCTCCGATCCGGCCGACCGCGGTGGCGACCGTCACCGTGGCCGGGTACGGCACCTGGGCCCGGTAGTCCAGCCGGAGGCTGACCAGCAGGAACTGCACGCCCGGGGGCGGGTCGAGCAGCGCGCCCGGCCCGGCCACGCGCTCGTTGAGCTGGGCCCGGCCCTCCTCGAACCAGCGCGCGTAGGCGACGTTGTTGACGTGCCGGTTGGCGTCCACGTCGCTGTAGAGCGCGCGGGTCTCGAACCGCAGCGGGTAGTCCTCCAACCGCGGCCGGCGCCGGTCCGGGCCGCTCAGCGGGAGGGGCCGTTCGGATCGCCCGACGGGTCGCCCTGCGGGTCGCCCGGCCTGGTGGTCATGGCCGGGCATTCTGCCGCCGGCCGTGGGCCACCGTCGAGCCGGGGCGCTAGCCTGCGCGGATGGGTCTCATGCTCAGCCAGCAGCCCGAGGCGGACGCGCTGCTCGACCGCGACCCGCTGGCCCTCGTGATCGGCATGGTCCTGGACCAGCAGATCCCGCTGGAGAAGGCGTTCTCGTCGCCGTACGTGCTGACCGAGCGGCTCGGGCACGTGCCGGACGCGGCCGAGATCGCCGGGATGCCCGAGGACGAGCTGGTCGCGATCTTCTCGAAGCCGCCGGCGCTGCACCGGTTCCCGGGGTCGATGGCCAAGCGGGTGCAGGCGATGTGCGCCCTGGTCGTGGACCGGTACGACGGGGACGTGGCCACCGTCTGGACCGGTGCGGCCGACGGCGCGGACCTGCTGCGGCGGGTCTCGGCGCTGCCCGGGTTCGGCAAGCAGAAGGCGCAGATCTTCGTGGCGCTGCTCGGCAAGCAGTACGGGGTCGACGTGCCGGGCTGGCGGGAGGCGGCGGGGGAGTTCGGCCCGGCCGACACGTACAAGTCCGTCGCCGACATCCGCGACGCGACCTCCCTGGCCAAGGTCCGCGACTACAAGAAGCAACTCAAGGCCGCCGCCAAAGCCCAGGCCTGACCGGACCGTGGGTTCGGGTTGGGGTGAGGGCGATGCCGGTGGGGCGCGCAGGTGGGTGATTGCGGGGGGCGCGGGATGCGGAGGCGCGGGGGCGGTGCCACGATGGGAGCTGGTCGGGCCTGTCTTCGGCGCGGCCGAGGAGGCGTTTCCCAGTGACCACCTATGGCCGGGACGGCGAGCCGGTGCTGATCACCGAGGCCCAGCCCAGCCTGGATGAGCAGCTGGCTGCTCGTCGGAAGAAGTACCTGCTGATGATGCTCACCCGTATCGTCTGCCTGATTGCGGCCGCGGTGTTCTACAAGAACCCCTGGCTGCTTGCCGTCTTCGTGGCCGGCGCCGTCGTCCTGCCGTGGATGGCCGTGCTCATTGCCAACGACCGTCCGCCCAAAAAGGCCCAGAAGGTCAACCGCTACGGCGGCCACCCGGACCCGGGCCGTGCAATCACGTCATCCAGCCGGGACAGCCGCGTCATTGACGGATGAGCATCTTGCGGCAGCCTTGATGGTCGGTGTCCGATCTGCCGGTTTCCTGTGAGCAGAGAAGATCGCACAGGGAACGGTTTTGATGCATACTGAGGCAAGCTCGATACAGCCATTCGTGAATCCTCTGACGAAACTCAGCCCGTGCCGCCATCTCCCAATGCCTCAGTCCAAAGGCGACGCCTGTCCTTCGGTGCTGTGGTCCGCGCCAAGCGCAAGTCGCTGGGCTTGTCCCAGGAAAAGCTCGCCGAGAAGGCGGGCTGCGACCGGCAGTCGATCAACCGGGTCGAGAACGCGGCGTACTCGCCGTCGCTGGACCGGGTGTTCAAGCTCGCCGATGCGCTCGGACTGAGTTTGTCCGACCTTTTCGAAGAGTTCGACCGCGTCGACTCCAGCAGCCCGAGCCAGAACGGGTCGTCGGGCCGGGACACGCGGCCGGGTCATCAGCAGGGTGAGCGCGCCGCGTCCGGCTGAGCCGACGCCTTCTCGTCCGGCGGTGGGGTCCCGACCCCACCGCCGTCCGCGTGTCTGGGCCGCGGGCTGCGCACGGTGTCTCCGACACACGTCCGGATGCATCTCCGACGCGTGCCCGAGATGCGTCCGGACGCGTGTCCTGGCGCGTGTCCTGACGTGCGGCTAGGACGCGTCCGCGCGCAGGCCCTCGGCGACCCGGGCGGCCTCGTAGAGTGCGCCGGCCAGGTCGCGCTCGTCGCCGCCGCGAGCCGACTCCAGCAGCCGGCCGATCGTCGACCAGTCGTCGAGCAGGCAGGCCAGGTGGCGCGCGACGTACGCGGGCATCCGCAGCACGACGGCCGGGGCGGGCGAGCCCTCCTCCGGGTCCCAGGCGCCATCGCCGTCGACGGTGACGTCGACGACATCCTCGACCAGCCACCTCCGGGGACCTGACGACGACTCGGGGGAGACGCGGGGCTCGCGGGGGCGCAGGTGCTCGACCGTCACGCTGAGCGAGCATGCCGGTGCTCCGGGCTAGTGTCCAGCGCTTGCCGGCAATTTCACCATCTGGTGCGCAAACGTGTCCCCGGCGAGGGGGCCCGCGGGGCGTGGCACCATCGTGGGATGACCACCCCGCACGCCCCCCGGCCCGGCACGGCCGTCGAGGAGCGCACCGAGACCCGCCCGGACCGGGACCTCCGGCCCGAGCCCGGCGACTCCGAGCGGTTCTCGCACTACGTGCCGAAGAACAAGCTGATGGAAGCGCTTGTCAACGGCACGCCGGTGCGGGCGCTGTGCGGCAAGATCTGGACCCCGTCCCGGGACCCGAAGAAGTATCCGGTGTGCCCGGAGTGCAAGGAGATCTTCGACCACCTGCCGCCCGGCGACGACGGCGACGACCCGGACCGCTAACCCGGATCCGGGTCGGCGGCCGCGGCCGGCTTCCGGGTCGGCCAGGTCTGCTCGATGGTCGCGTTGAACTCGGCCCCGAGCAGCACGGCCAGCGCCAGCACGTAGAAGAACAGCAGCGCGCCGATGGGGGCGGCCAGCGCGCCGTACGAGAAGCCGCGGTCGACCACGAAGTTGATGTACTCGCGCAGCCCGAACGAGCCGGCCACGAACACCAGCGCCGCCACCCCGGCGCCCGGTAGCCCTCGCCGCCACGGCAGCCGGTGCGGCGGGGCCAGGTGGTAGAAGGTGACCAGCCCGATGAGCAGCAGCACGGCCACCGTCGGCCAGTACGCCGCCTTGATCACCGTCTCCACGTCGCCCCGGATCGAGTCCGGGAAGAAGCTGACCAGCCGGCCCGGGCCCAGCACCATGACCGGGAGCAGCACGATGCCGATCACCACGGTGAGCAGGTAGAGCCACAGCGCCAGCAGCCGGCTGCGGACGGCGCCGCGCTGGTCGCGCATGCCGTACGCGATGGTGACGGTGTTGACGAACGTCGCCGTCGCCGAGGAGCCCGCCCACAGGCCGATCAGGAAGCCGACGCTGACCACGTCCGCCCGGCCGCGGCGCAGCACCTCGTCCACCGTCGGCTGGATGATCTGGTTCACCACGCTCGGTGCGAACGCGCGGTTGGCCGCGTCCAGCAGCGACGTCTCAATCTGGTTCACCGTGGACGCGCCGAGCATGCCGGACAGGTAACCGATGCTGCCGAGCAGGGCCAGGAACAGCGGCGCCAGCGACAGCAGCTGCCAGAACGCCGCCTCGGCCGACAGTCCGAGCACCCGGTCGTCCCAGGCCTTGGCCACCGTACGGCGGATGATCGAGACGGGTTTTCGGCGTGCCACCGGCCGCGCCACCTCCTTGACCGCCTCGGTGGCGCGGCGTTGCTGGTCGCCGCCGCGGCGCAGCGCCTGGCGCACGGCGAGGACCGGCATGCGGCGTCGCCGCCTCACCGGGTCCTGGGTGGCGGTCATCATCACGAAGTGTGCCCCCGCCCGGCTGCGCGGACACGCCGGACCCCTGCGACCCGCCGATCGGAGGTTGCCGCCGGGTAGGGTTGCGGAGCCCTCGTCGGGGATTCTCGGCGGGGGTGATCGCTGTCCGCCACCCCTGCTAGGAGGCACGTGACCGCCGCGCAGACCGTGCCGCCGCCGGGTTCCGGCACGCCGCCGCTGCGGACCTGGCAGCGCCGTGCGCTCTCGTCGTACCTGGTGCGCCGGCCGTTGGACTTCCTCGCCGTGGCGACCCCCGGCGCCGGCAAGACCACCTTCGCGCTGCGGGTCGCGGCCGAGCTGCTGGCCGACCGCACCGTCGCCGGGGTCACCGTGGTGACGCCGACCGAGCACCTGAAGAACCAGTGGGCGCTGGCCGCCGCGGCGCACGGGATCCCGCTGGACCCGACGTTCCGCAACGCCGACGGGGCCACCGCGCGCGACTTCCGCGGCGCCGTCGTGACGTACGCGCAGGTCGCCGCGGCCCCGGCGCTGCACCGGGCCCGGACCGCCAACCGCCGGACGCTGGTCGTGCTGGACGAGGTGCACCACGCCGGCGACGCGCTGTCGTGGGGCGACGCGGTGCGGGAGGCGTTCGAGCCGGCGGCCCGGCGGCTGGCCCTGACCGGCACGCCGTTCCGGTCGGACGAGAACCCGATCCCGTTCGTCCGGTACGAGCCGGAGCCGGACGGGGCGCTGCGCTCGGCCGCCGACCACGCCTACGGGTACGGCGAGGCGCTGCGGGACGGCGTGGTGCGCCCGGTGATCTTCCTGGCCTACTCGGGGGAGGCCCGGTGGCGGACCCGGGCCGGGCTGGAGCTGTCGGCGCGGCTGGGGGAGCCCGGTACGCCCGAGCACATCGCCCGGGCCTGGCGGACCGCGCTGGACCCGGCCGGGGACTGGGTGCCGGCGGTGCTGCGGGCCGCCGACCAGCGGCTGTCCCAGGTCCGGACGTCCATGCCGGACGCGGGCGGGCTCGTCATCGCCACCGACCAGGCCGCGGCCCGGTCGTACGCGGCCCGGCTGCGGGAGATCACCGGCCAGGCGCCGGCGCTCGTGCTGTCCGACGACCGCGGGTCGACCGCCCGGATCGCGTCCTTCGCCGCCTCGGAGGACCGCTGGATGGTCGCCGTGCGGATGGTGAGCGAGGGCGTCGACGTGCCCCGCCTCGCGGTCGGGGTCTACGCGACCTCGGCCTCCACCCCGCTGTACTTCGCCCAGGCCATCGGCCGCTTCGTGCGGGCCCGACGGCCCGGGGAGACCGCGTCGGTGTTCCTGCCCTCGGTGCCGCCGCTGCTGCGGCTGGCGGGCGAGCTGGAGGCCGTGCGGGACCACGTGCTGGGGCGGCGACGGTCCGACCAGGACGGCGAGGAGGGCTGGGACGACGACCTGCTGGCGGCCGCGCAGTCCCGGCGGGACGAGCAGACCGACGAGGACAAGGCGTTCACGGCGCTGGGGGCGTCCGCGCACCTGGACCAGGTGATCTTCGACGGGGCGTCGTTCGGGACCGGGGCGACGCCGGGTACGGCCGAGGAGGAGGACTACCTCGGGCTGCCCGGGCTGCTGGAGCCCGACCAGGTGGCGATGCTGCTGCGGGCCCGGCAGGCCCGCCAGGTCGCGGCCGCCGCGTCGGCGTCGAAGAAGGCGCCGGTGGTCGCGCCGGTGCCGGCGGTGGCGCCGTACGAGAAGCGGGCCGCGCTCCGCAAACAGCTCAACGCGCTGGTCGCGGCGTACCACCACCGCACCGGCAAGCAGCACGGCACCATCCACAACGACCTGCGCCGCGCCTGCGGAGGTCCCCCCACCGCCGTCTGCTCCGTCGAGCAACTGGAACAACGCATCGCCACCCTGCAGTCCTGGTAGCGCTCAGTCCAGGTCGGTCTGCGGGAGCTCGTCCTCGAAGTCGCAGACCGCTACGACCCTGCGTCCGGCGGACCGCAGGAGCCCCATCAGCTCGGTCACGAAACGGACCGCCTCGGCGTCGGGCGTGGCCCCCGCGTCGATCTCGACGATGACCGACCAGTCGATGAAGGTGTCCGGCTGGTGCGGCAACCGTCGGCCGTTCTTCACCACGTCGATCGTGAACCCGGCCGGGGCGAACCGATGGAACCGCTGCACCGGCCCGAACCAGCTCGCCATGGTCGCGGTGAGAGCGTCGACGTCGTCGGCATCGACATAGAGCGAGCATTCGCGATACGCCGCGGTGGTGACGGTCATGGCAGTGGCAGCCACGGCTCGGCGTCGAACAGGCCGCCGCGCCGGATGACCGCGAGGTCGACGTCCCGGCCCAGATCCTCGGCAAGTCCGTTGCGCAGTGCTCGCAAGCCGGCCTCCTTGGTGTGCAGTCGTCCGCGTTCCAACGCTGCCAGCATGGTGCGTTCTTTGGCGCTACCGGGGTTCGGCGTGCCGAACCGTTCCCGGACGAGCTGCTCGAACCGGTCGGGATCGACCCTGATGCCGAAATCGATGTCGGAGTCGGGTCGGGCCGAGTGGCCGGCTCGGCTGCCCTGCACGATGACATCGTCGCCGAGGTGGGCGGCCTCCGATCGGATCCGCGCGGCGGCGGAGTCGAGCTGGGTCGCCGAGACGCCCTCGGGGAGGTTGCCGACGGCGCGGAACAGCTTGCCCTTCACCGACGCCGGGATGAGCGCGTTGGCGCCCTTGAGGGTCTTGGTCACTCCGGGGATGCGCTTGACCGCCCTCATGACCGGGCCGGTCGGGAGCACGGTCAGCACGACGTCGATGGCGAAGGACTTCCAGTCGCCCTTGCCGGCCAGGCAGAGTGCGCCGTCGATCACCAGCGCGGCGACGCCGAGACCCATGGCGAACGGGGCCAGGAACTGGAGCCCGGGCACGAACGACAGCACACCCAGGACCGCGGAGATGCCTTTCAGGACCGAGGAGATCTTCGCGAGCACGTCGGCGTGGTCGGAGATCCAGCCCTTCACCGAGGACCAGGCCCGCGACAACCACCCCGGTTCCTTGTACGGGGCCTCGGCGACACCGCGGATCGTGCCCGCCGCGGTGGAGGCGGCCGACCGGTGCTCCCCGTGCAGCCGCCGCGCCTGCGCGATCACCTCCTGCAGCTCCGACCCGAGGGTGGTTGCGGTCGACCGGGCCGAGTCGTACTGACTCTTCAGCCGGGCGTACTCCGGGCTGCCGGACGGGGCGGTCTGCCCGGCCAGGCGGTTGACCTCGGCCACGGCGGCGGACTCGCGGCGGCGCAGCTCGGCCGCCTGGGTCTCCAACTCGGTGGCGCGGCGTTGCCGGGACACCAGCCCGGTCTGGTAGTCGGTCAGCGCCCGGGCCGCGGTCTGGTGTGACCGGGCGGCCAGGTCCAGGTCTCGGGGCAGGTCCTTCAGCTGCCCCCGGAACGCATCGGCGGCGTCGCCGGTCCAGCCCGAGGAGTTCAGCCGGGACACGTGCGCCGACGCGTCACCGAAGACCTTCCCGGTGCCGGCCACGTCCGCGGCGGCCGAGCTGAGCGCACCCGGGTCGCCGGGCGCGGGGTCGAAGCCCAGCGCCGGGAACTCACGGCTCGCCACACGACCTCCCTCGACCGGTCAGGGCTGCGATAATACCCAAGAAGTCCGTTTCGTCCAGAAGTTAGGCATTGAGCCGGGCGGCCCAGCGCTGGGCAACTCCCGGTACGGTCGTGGACCTGCGGCCGCGGACGCTATAGCATCATCGACCGGTACGCCACTATTGACCGGATTCGGGTGATTTCGTTATGGGAGACGGGTTCTCGGTCGAGGTCGGGACGCTGCGCGCGCTGGCCAGCGAGCTCACCTCGATCGGCGACAAGGTCGGCGCGGCCCAGCACGGCATGGACGGGCTCGGCGACGGCCAGACCGGCGACGGCGATCTCACCGGCGCGGTGCACCACTTCAAGGACAAGTGGGAGTACTCGTTGAAGAAGATCAAGGAGACGGCGGAGAAGACGGCGGAGAAGGTCACCTCCGCCGCCGACGGCTACGACCAGGTCGACGGGGCCATCGCGGACGCGGCGGCGGGCAGGTCGTGACCGCTCCGCAGCGCGAGGTCGGGGTCGACCCGGCCGCGCCCCGGCCGCCGATCGGGTTCCGGCTCGACGTGCCGGACCAGTTCACCTCGCTCGACCTCGACCCGGCGACCTCGGACGAGTGGATCGAGCAGCTGCTGGACGAGCGCTCGGCCGGGGTGCCGGGAGCGGCCCGGCAGCGGTCGCGGGCCCGGCAGGTGCTGCAGCGGATCACCGCCGACCACCGCGAGGCCGGCGTCTTCCTGTCCTCGTTCCTGGCGGGACAGGGGTCCTCGCCGGGCGAGATGATCGGCGCGAGCATGACCCTGGCCTGGAGCCGGTTCGACGGCGGGATCGACCTCGACGGGCTGGAGCTCTACTTCCGGGAGGCCGACCCGGAGCCGGGGGAGGACCCCGGGCGGCGTGAGGTCCGCCGGGTCGAGCACCCGTACGGGGAGACCGTGCGCGTGGTCAACCGGCAGCAGGTGCCGGTGCCGCTGACGTCGCGGCGGCAGGAGGTCGTGATCGTGCAGCACCTGATCCCGGTGCCGCCGCCGGCCGACCAGTGGCTGGCCGTGCTGACGTTCTCGACGCCGGACGTGGACGACCAGGAGGAGTTCGCCGAGTTCGCCGGCCGGATCGCGGCCGGGCTGGAGTTCCTGGCCGAGGACGGGACCACGCTGCCGCCGCCCGGTCCGCCCATTGGCACGATCGGCTTCGTCCCGGACCACTGAGCCACCGGTACGCCGGAGCTCCGGTCGCCACGGCCGCGCCGGCCGGTCAGAGCCGTCGCCGACCAGACCCGGACCGAGGGGTCGGGTCTGGTCAGCGGGGCGGGCTCAGGGTGCGGCGACGACCTCGGCGTCGACGGCGCGCAGGGCCTGGTCGTAACGGCGGGTGTGGTGGCCGCAGAAGAACAGCTCACCTCCGCCGGAAAGGGTGATGCGGGCGGTGGCGCGAGCACCACAGCGGTCGCACCGGTCGGCTGCGGTCAGGGTGGCGGCGACGGTGTCCGGGATAAGGGTCGGAGTCACGGGGCTCTCCCCTCTCGGCGGGCGCCCGGTCGGACGGCCTCTGCCTCTACCTTGCGCTTCCATTGTTCCCCGGATGTTACGCGCGTTAGTCATCGCTATGGACATTCTGCACAAACCGGAGAATCTGCGCTAGCCTACGGCCCGGCGGGAGCCAGGGACGAGCCGGAGGTGGAGGCGCATGGCGACACGGGAGTTCCCGGCGCTGGGGTTCGATCCGGCGCCTGGTGACCCGGGTGCGGTGAGCTCGGCGGCTGCGGACGTGGCGGGCACGGGGAAGGTGTTCGGTGAGGCGTCGGCGCATGTGTCCCGGTTGAACTCCTCCGGGTGGACC
>DATDKW010000047.1:0-13408 GCA_036519715.1 Mycobacteriales bacterium | reverse complement strand
GGTCCACCCGGAGGAGTTCAACCGGGACACATGCGCCGACGCCTCACCGAACACCTTCCCCGTGCCCGCCACGTCCGCAGCCGCCGAGCTCACCGCACCCGGGTCACCAGGCGCCGGATCGAACCCCAGCGCCGGGAACTCGCGCGTCGTCATCCGAGGACCCCCTGCACGCTTCCGGTACGGGATGTGGCGATCATGAACACGGTCGGCCCAGAAGATACAGCATGGGTGCCCGGTAGGCGGATATTGGGAGGATTTGTTCCGGACGGGAATCCGGGCGTCACTCTCTACGCTGGCCACCGGTGGTGACGACCGACGCGGAGACTTCCGGCCAGACCCCCGCGTACACGCGGCGGTCGGTGGCCGCGCCCTTCCGCGCCTTCCTGCGGACCGAGTCCGGCAGCGCCGGGGTGCTGGTGCTGGCCATCCTGGCCGCGCTGGTCTGGGCCAACATCGACCTAGGCTCGTACGACGCGGTCTGGCGGACCCGGCTGGCCATCGAGATCGGCGACCACGGGGTCGCCCGGGACGCCCGGACCTGGATCAACAGCGGGCTGATGACGCTGTTCTTCCTCGTCGTCGGGCTGGAGGCCCGGCGCGAGATCGACCTCGGCGACCTGCGGGACCGGCGCCGGCTGGTGGTGCCGATCGTGGCCGGGTCGCTCGGGATGCTGCTGCCGGCGCTGATCTACCTGGCCTTCACCGCCGGCGGCCCGGACGCGCACGGCTGGGGCGTGGCCATGTCGACCGACACCGCGCTGGCGCTGGGCGGGCTGTCGCTGCTCGGCCGCCGGGTCCCGGACCGGACCCGGATCTTCCTGCTGACCATGTTCGTGGTGGACGACCTGGTCGCGCTGATCGTGATCGGGGTCGCGTACAGCGACTCGGTGTCGCTGATGCCGATCGTGCTGGCGGTGCTCGTGCTGGGCGTCAGCATCGGCATGCTCGCCTTCGGGGTGAACTGGTCGCCGGCCTACCTGATCGCCGGCCTGGTCATGTGGTCGGCGCTGCTCACCAGCGGGGTCGACCCGGTCGTGGCCGGGCTGGCGATCGGGCTGACCGCCCCGGCGTACTCGCCCGTGCGGCAGAGCCTGGAGGAGACGTCCGGGCTGTTCCGGCTGTTCCGGGAGCAGCCGACGCCGGAGCTGGCCCGGACCACGGTGACCCGGCTGAACTCCTCGCTGTCCCCCAACGCCCGGCTGCAGCGGGTCTACCACCCGTGGACCAGCTACGCGATCGTGCCGCTGTTCGGGCTGGCCAACGCGGGGATCAGCCTGTCCGGCTCCTTCCTGGCCGACGCGTACCGGTCGCCGGTGACCTGGGGCGTGATCGCCGGTTACGTGGCCGGCAAGCCGATTGCCATCACCGGCGCGTCCTGGCTGGTCACGGCGCTGAGCCGGGGCCGGATCCGGCCGACCGTGGGCTGGGCGGCGGTGGCCGGCAGCGGCGCCATCGGCGGGGTCGGCTTCACGGTGTCGTTCCTCATCGCGAACCTGGCTCTGGAGGGCACCGCGCTGGCCCAGGCCAAGCTGGGCGTGCTCACCGCGGCCCTGCTGGCCACCGGCCTGACCTGGGCCGTCTTCCGGGTCACGGCGACGCTGCCGACGGCCCGGCGCAACCGGGCCCTGCTCGGGACCGCCGAGCAGCTGCTGGACCTGGTCGACGCGGTGGACGAGGAGCGCGACCACATCCGCGGGCCGGACGACGCCACCGTCACCGTGGTCGAGTACGGCGACTTCCAGTGCCCCTACTGCGGTCAGGCGGAGACCGCGATCCGGGCCGAGCTGCAGACCGACCACGACGTCCGGTACGTCTGGCGGCACCTGCCCCTGACCGACGTGCACCCGCAGGCGCAGCTGGCCGCGGAGGCGTCGGAGGCGGCCGCCGCCCAGGGCGCGTTCTGGCCCATGCACGACCTGCTGCTGACCCGGCAGGACAAGCTCAGCGGCGCGGACCTCATCCGGTACGCGCGGGAGCAGGGACTGGACACGGACCGGTTCCACGAGGACCTCAGGCGCCATGTGCATGCCGGCCGGGTCGCGCAGGACGTCGAGACGGCCGACGTGAGCGGGGTGTCGGGCACGCCGACGTTCTTCATCAACGGCCAGCGCTACACCGGCATCTTCAGCGTCGAGGGGCTGACCGCGGCCGTGCAGGCGGCCCGGACCCGGGCCCAGCTCGGCAGCCGGACCCAGTCCCAGTCCGACGTCCGGGTCCGCACCCGCTCCCGCCGCGGCTTCCTCTAGTCGTCATCGAGGCGGCAGACAAGAAGGCGGCAGACAAGAAAGGCAGCAGACAAGAAGGCGGCGGCCGGCCCGAGGGGTGGGCCGGCCGCCGCGGGGGGCGAAGTGGCTCAGGCGCCGGGGCGGGTGGCTCCGGCGTAGTCCGGGAACACGCTCACGGCCTGGTACTTCACGTACTCGCCGGGCTGCGGGGCGGTGATCATCTGGCCGCCGCCGATGTAGATGGCGACGTGGTAGATCGGCGACCCGAAGTAGACGAGGTCACCCGGCTGCAGCTCCGACCGGGACACCTTGACGCCGGCCGCGTACTGGTCGCGGCTGACCCGGGGGATGGTGACCCCGGCCGCGGCCCAGGCGTACTTGGTGAGGCCGGAGCAGTCGAACGAGCCCGGCCCGTTGCCACCGGTCACGTACGGCTTGCCGATCTGGGCCCGAGCCGTGGCGACCGCGATCGCGGCCCGCTCGCTGGCCGGGACCGACCCGACCGGCGGGACCGGGTCCGTACGGGGGTCGCTCCGGCTGGCCCGCGGGTCGGACGCGCCCGCGTCGGCCAGGACCGCCCGCTGCTCGGTCAGCGACAGCCGGTCGAACAGCACCTTGCTCTGGGCCGACTCCCGGGTCAGCTCCGCCTTCTTGGCGGCGAGGTCGCGGGTCAGCCGGGCCGCCGCGGCGACGGCCGCCCGGGCCTCGGCGTCGGCCCGGGTCGCGGTGGCGCTGGCCGTCGAGGCGGCGCTGAGCACGGCCGCCCGCCGGCTCGACACCACGTCGATGAGGCTGGCCTGGGCCGCGAACTGGCCCGGCGAGCTGCTGGTCATCAGCGCGCCGAAGCTGCCGAACGGCGCCGTGCGCGACTCCGAGCCGACCAGCTGCTTGATCCGGTCCTGGTAGCCGGCGGCGGCGCGGGCGGCGGCCTCGGCCCTGGCCCCGGCCGTCCTGGCCTGGGCCTTGCGGGTGACGAGCAGCTTCTGCGCCGCCACGTACTGGTTGGAGACCTGCTCGAGCTTGGCGCTGAGCGTCTTCAGCTGGCTCGCGGCCTCGGCCGAGGTGTCGGGGGCGGCGGCCGGGGTGACCGGCGCGGCCTGGGCGCCCGCGGCGCCGAGCCCGACCGCCAGGGCGGCGGCGCCGGCGATGGCCAGGGCCCGGACGAGGGGGGATGTGGCTCTCGGTACTGGCACCGAGGCGGCACTCCTTCCATCCGTCCGCCGGCCGGTTCAGGCCCCCCCGACGGGGTCCGGTCGAGCGGTGCACACCGGTGCTTCCCTCGATCCGGGAGGCAGACGGCCGGTAAGCCGTGCGAATGCTACGGCCCTTAGTGGGGGTGTCAACCACCGGTCGCGGTGCGTCAGTCCATGATCGCGAAGCGCCGTCGGGGACCCGCCGGAGCGCGCTCTTGCAACCTGTCAGACCCTGTACGACAGTTACAGAGTCACCGCACGGGGCCGGCGAGAGGGCGGATCGTGACGAGCAGCGACAGGGCAGTGGACGCGTCCCGCGCGTCCCGCTTCCGGGACGGCCTGTCCCGGCGGGACCGGCGGTCGCTGGCCGGGATGGCCGGGTTCATCGTCGTCCTGCACGTGCTCGGCTTCGGCATCCTGTTCGGCTTCGTGCTCCCCCATCACTACGCGCTCGGTGGCGACCACCCGGTCTTCTCCATCGGCGTCGGCGTGCTGGCCTACACCTTCGGCCTGCGGCACGCGTTCGATGCCGACCACATCGCGGCCGTGGACAACACCACCAGGAAGCTGATGGCCGACAACGCCGAGCGGGAGGCGGCCGGCACCGATCCGGCCGAGATCCGCAAGCCGCTGTCGGTCGGGTTCTGGTTCTCGCTCGGCCACTCGTCGGTCGTGTTCGGGCTGGCGTTCCTGCTCTCGCTGGGCGTCAAGGCGCTGGCCGGACAGGTCGAGGACGACGACTCCCGGCTGCACTCGCTGACCGGGGTGATCGGCGCGTCGGTGTCGGGCGTGTTCCTGTGGATCCTCGGCATCCTCAACCTGGTCGTGCTCTTCGGGATCATCAAGGTCTTCCGGGAGATGCGGCACGGCACGTACGACGAGGCCGAGCTGGAGGAGCAGCTCAACAAGCGCGGGTTCATGAACCGCTTCCTCGGCGGGCTGACGAAGTCCGTCCGCAAGGCTTGGCACATCTACCCCGTCGGTGTCCTCTTCGGACTCGGCTTCGACACCGCCACCGAGGTCGGCCTGCTGGTGCTGGCCGGTGGCGCGGCCGCGTTCAACCTGCCGTTCTACGCCATCCTGGTGCTGCCGATCCTGTTCGCGGCGAGCATGTGCCTGATGGACACGATCGACGGCGTCTTCATGAACGCCGCGTACGGCTGGGCCTTTGCCCGCCCCGTCCGCAAGGTCTTCTACAACATCACCATCACCGCGATCTCGGTCGCGGTCGCGCTCATCATCGGCACCATCGAGCTGATCGGCGTGCTGGCCGACCAGGCCGAGATCACCACCGGGCCGCTGTCGGCGATCGCGTCCATCCCGCTGGACTACGCCGGCTACGGCATCGTCGGCCTGTTCTTCGCCGCCTGGGCCGTCGCCCTCCTGGTCTGGCGCTACGGCCGCATCGAGGAACGCTGGTCCGCTCACCTCGCCACCTCCGACCCCCAGTAGCCGCGTCACCCGTTGGGCTGACGAGCCGCCAACAGCCTGCGCGGTGTCGCGACAGCGTTGAGGATTACCGCGCTCACGGGGCCCGATCGACATCCGGGCCACCGCCTTATCTCTCTGGGGGATCTCATGTTCTTTCGTGCTGCCCGGACGCTGGGCCGGGTCGCGGTCGTCGCCGCCGCTGCCGCGGTCTTGCCGGTGGCGTTGATGAGCACGGCGGCGGACGCCGCGGCTCCGTACGCGAACTGCACGGCGGTGTGGCAGCAGCTCGGCCGGCCGATCTTCCCGCAGGACGCGGGCTACAACTTCAGCCTGGACCGGGATCGGGACGGGGTCGGCTGCGAGGTCAAGCCGTCCGGGGTGGTGGCGAAGAACCCGCCCGCTCCGCGCCTGCACGCGCTGAGGTCCGCGACGTACAGCCATCTCGGCAACCCGGCCAAGGGGCAGTTCCGGTCCGACACCTGGGTGTCGGAGGCGTTCTCGACCTGGCCGACGCCGCGCACCGTCCAGGGCGTCTCGCGGGCGACCAGGGCGGCCGGCGCCCTCCGGGTCCAGGTGAACTACACCCAGCTGGAGAGCGAGAACGCGATCGTGTGGACGCGGAACGGCACCCCGGTCAACTCCGGCACGGCCGCGTCGGTCAAGGAGGTGACCGCGCAGGTCCCCGTCACCGCCGCCGCGACCTGCGCCCGGCCGGCCCGGGTGCGGGTCCGGACGTCGGTCAGCGTCCGCTGGTCGGACGGGACGCTGACCACCACCGCCGTGCTCGGACCGCTGACCACCGCGCGGTGGTGCCGCCCGGCGGTCTGACGATCACCGGCCTGGGAGCGGCGCGGGCCACTCCCAGGCCGGGGTCACTTCGCCGCTGCGAGGATCGCCGCGGCCAGGTCGTCGGGCCGGGTGAACTGCGGCCAGTGCCCGGTGGGCAGGTCGACGTAGTCGACCTGCCGGATCCGCGCGAACTCCTGCACCGGCTCCATCCCCTGCTCGATCCAGTTCCGCAGCAGGTCGGCGCTGAACTCGGGGCAGATCACCGTGACCGGCACGTCGTAGCGGCGCTCGTCCGACAACTGCTGCGGGTCGGTGGTCAGCCGGGCCGGGGACGGGATCGCCCGCGCCCGGAAGTCGGCCCGGGCCCGGTCGTCCAGCCCGGCGAGGTCGTCGTCGTCGAAGTCGGCCCAGTCCGGCAGCGGGATCCCGCCGTCCGCGACCGGGAAGCCGTCCGCGACGGGCCGCCCGGGACCGGTGGGGAAACCGCCGACGTAGACGGCCCGGGCGACCCGGCCCGGCCGCGCGTCGACGGCGGCGTACGCGATCCCGGCGCCGGCCGAGTGCCCGACCAGCAGCACCGGGGAGTCCGCGCCGGTCGCGTCGATCGCGGCGACGACCGCGTCGACCTGGTCGCGCAGGCTGATCCCGGCGCGGTCGGCGTCCCGGGACTCCAGGCCGGGCAGGGTGAGCGGGTGCGTCCGGTGCCCGGCTCGCCGCAGCACCGGGACGACCGCGTCCCACGAGGAAGCGTCGAGCCAGAGACCCGGGACCAGGATGATGTCCACGACGTGCCGTCCCTTCCAGCTATGATCCGTACATCTCGATCAATGCAACCTAACGGAACGATCTAACTATGTCGAGCATTAGCCCGGTCCCGGACTATGAGCTGGACGACCTGCGCATCGTGTCGTCGCCGCGGGAGCTGCGGGCGATGGCCGACCCGCTGCGGAGCCGGCTCCTGGACCTGGTCCTGGAGCGGGCGGCGACCGTGGCCGAGCTGGCCGCCACCGTCGGCCGGCCCAAGAGCACGGTGGCTCACCACGTCGGCGTGCTGGTCGAGGCGGACATGCTCAAGGTCGTCCGGACCCGCCGGGTCCGCGCCATCGACGAGCGGTTCTACGGTCGGACCGCTCGGATCTTCTACGTCGGCACCGTCAGCCATCCCGGCTTCGACCCGGCCCGGGAGATCGTCAACGTGCTGTCCGAGGCCGCGGCCGAGTCCATCCCGGCCCACGAGGCCGACGACCTGAGGGCCATCCTGCGCTACGCCCGGATCCCGGAGGACCGGGCCGCGGAGTTCTGGGAGCGGGTGTTCGCGCTCGTCCACGAGTACATGCAGCTGCCGCGGTCCGGCGACACCGTGTACGGATTCGTGGCCGGCCTCTACCCGGCCGATCACCCCACCCTGCCCGACCCGGAGTAGCAGCAGGCAGGGTCGGTACGGTGCCGGGGTGGATCGACCGGAGTGGGCGCCAGCGGGCATCGACCTCAACCGCCCCTCGGCGGCCCGGGTCTACGACTTCTACCTGGGCGGGTTCCACAACTTCGCCGCCGACCGGGAGATGGGCCAGCAGGCGGTGAGCCTGTGGCCGGAGCTGCCGGAGATCATGCGGGCCAACCGCGGCTTCCTGCGCCGCGCGGTCGACTTCCTGGTCGCCTCGGGCGTCCGGCGGTTCCTCGACCTCGGCTCCGGCATCCCGACCGAGGGCAACGTGCACGAGGTCGCCCAGCGCGGCGCCGACGAGGCCCAGGTGGTGTACGTCGACAACGACGCGGTCGCGGTAGAGCACTCGCGGGCGATCCTGGCCGCCGACGACCGCACCACGGTCGTGCAGGCCGACCTGCGGGAGCCGAACCAGGTGCTGTCCGACCCGGCCGTCCGGGCCCTGCTGTCCGGCGGCGAGCCGGTGGCCGTGCTGATGGTGGCGGTGCTGCACTTCGTGCCGGACGAGGCCGACCCGGCCGGGCTGGTGGCGCGGTTCCGGGACGCCGTGCCGGCCGGCAGCTTCCTGGCCCTGTCGCACGCCATCGCCGGCCAGCAGGCCGACCGGGCGGCCGAGCACCGCGGCCTCTACCAGCGCACCGCCACCCCGATGACGATGCGCACCCACGACCAGGTCGTCCGCTTCTTCGACGGCTACGAACTGGTGGAGCCGGGCGTGGTCCACCTGCCGCTGTGGCGCCCGGACCCGGGCGAGCCGCCGGTGCAGCAGCCGGAGCGGATGACCGGGCTGGCCGGGGTCGGGCGCAAGCCCTGACCGGGACCCACCCGACCGGGTCCGCCTGACCAGCCCGCCCGACCGGACCCACCCGACCGGGCCCACCTGACCGGGCCGGCCTGACCGGGCTCAGCTGATCCGGGGCAGGGTCTGGTCGGGCCGCAGCACGGTCCGGAACGGGTCGCCCCGCTCGGCCAGCCGCTTCGGGACGTCCGCCATCGTCACCCCGTCCGGGCGCAGGTCCGGGTCGTCGAGCTCGTCCCAGTCGATCGGCGCCGACACCGGCCCGAGCGGCGCCGGCCGCGGGCTGTACGGCGCGACCAGCGTCTTGTTGATCGCGTTCTGGGTGTAGTCCAGCCGGGCCTGACCGCGGCGGTTCCGCACGTTCCACTCCCAGCTCACCAGCTCCGGCACCACCCCGCCGACGGCCCGGGACAGCTGCTCGACCCAGGCCCGGGTCTCGTCGAAGGACGGCCCGCGGGCGATCGGGATCCAGATCTGGATGCCGCGCCGGCCGGTCAGCTTCGGCTGGGCCCGGACGTGCAGGTGCTCCAGCGCGGTCCGGTGCAGCCGGGCCAGGGTCAGGATGTCGGCGAACGACGTGGCCGGGCCGGGATCGAGGTCGATCAGCGCGTACGTCGGGCGGCGGGGCTGGTCGGTGCGCGAGGTCCAGGCGTGCCACTCCAGCGCGCCGAAGTTCGCGGCCCATGCCAGCGCAGCCGGCTCGTCCACGACCAGGTACGTCGTGGTGTCGCCTTCCTTGGCCTCCGGGTTGTCCCAGCGCGGCAGCCAGTCGGGGGCGTGGTCGGGCAGCTGCTTGTGCCAGAAGCCCTTGCTGGCCGCGCCGCCCGGGAACCGGTGCAGGTTCAGGGCCCGGCCGGACAGGTAGGGCAGCACGGTCGGCGCGATGACGGCCGCGTAGCGGACGAAGTCGCGCTTCGTCACCCCGCCCGGGAACAGCTCCTTGTCCAGGTTGGACAGTCGCAGCTCCCGGCCGGCGAAGTGCCAGATCCCCTGCGTCTTCAGGGCATCGAGCTCGGCCAGCTCGTCCGCGGTCGGGCCCTCGGCCGCCATCGGCTTGAGCGCGATCGAGGCCCGCGCGGCCGGCAGGTCCGAGCGCCACATCCGGTCCGGGTCGGCCTTGACCTCGTCGTTGGTCCGTCCACTGAGGACGGACCGGGGATGCTGCTCCGGGTCCCAGCCCGGCACGGCGTGCTCGTCCCGCTTGTGCAGCAGCAGCCACTGGTCCTTCTGGCCCGGGTCGCGGTCCCGGCGGACGAGCACCAGCCGGCCGCGCAGCTTCTCCCCGTGCACCTCGGCGTGCAGCTCGCCGGCCGCGACCGCGGCCACCGGGTCGTCGGTCTTCACCGGCTCCCAGGTGCCGATGTCCCAGACGATCACGTCCCCGCCGCCGTACTCGCCGGCCGGGATGACCCCCTCGAAGTCGAGGTATTCGATCGGGTGGTCCTCGACGTGCACGGCGTTGCGGCGGGCGGCCGGGTCGAGGGTCGGGCCGCGCGGCACGGCCCAGCTGGCCAGCACGCCGTCCATCTCGAACCGCAGGTCGTAGTGCAGCCGGGTGGCCCGGTGCCGCTGCACCACGAACCGCAGCGACCCGCCCGGGGCCGGGCTGCCGCCGGCCGGCTCCGGCGTGCGCCCGAAGTCGCGCTTGCGCCGGTAGGTGTCGAGCCGCTCGGTGCCCACCCTCAGCGAGTGCCCGACCGAGCCCGGTCCTACACCCGATCCGGTGGCCGCGCGACGCGGTGGCGGCGGCTCAGGTCGGCCGGGGCTGGTCGGCTCGCTCGCCGCGGGCCGCCCGGGCCGCGGTCTCACGGATGCGCGTGGCCCGGGTCTCCGGCCTCTTGGCGGTGCTGATCCAGAACAGGCTGGCCCGCTTGGCCGAGCGCGGGAAGCCGTCCCAGTTGCGGCGGGCGTCCGGGTCTGCGTCCAGCGCGGCCGTCAACTCCGGCGGCTCCTCCAGTGCCTCCACCGAGTCCAGCGCCGTCCAGGATCCGTCCGCCCGGGCCGCCTCCAGCACGGCCCGCCCAGCCGGCGCCATCGTCCCGGCCGCCTCCAGCCGGGCGATCCGCTCCTTGTTGGGCCGGGACCAGCCGCTGCCGCGCCGGCGCGGGGTCAGCAGCAGCATGGTGCGCTGCTCGTCCACCGACCCGCCCTTGGAGTCGACCCAGCCGAAGCAGAGCGCCTCCTCGACCAGGTCCGCGTACGGCACGTGCTTCTCGCCGGCGGCCTTCTTGTGGGTCACCACCCAGATCCCGGGCACGTCGGCGTGGTGGGCCTGCAGCCAGTCCCGCCACTGCGCCCGCGTGGTGATCTCGATCCGGCCGTAGTCCCCGCTCATCGCCGGATCGTCGCGCGGGCCGCCGGGCCGGCGCAACGCTCAGAGGTAGCGCAGCGGGTCGAAGTCCTCGATGGGGATGATCCGGACCCGGGGCAGCACGCTGGTGAACGCGCGCACGTCGTCCTCCAGGTCGAACACCTCCAGCCCGTCGTGCCGCAGCTCGGCGAACCCGGAGTTGACGAACTCCCGGAAGCCGATGAGCCCGACCCGGTGGTCGCCGGCCAGCAGCCGGCCGACCTGGGGCAGGAAGTCGCCGTCGTGACTGGCCAGCAGCACGTCGCCGGCCCGGCCCTCGATCGCGTCCAGCGTGCGCTGGATGCCGATGTCGACGACCTTCTCGCCGGGCCCGCCGGCCAGCGGCACCGGCCGGTAGCCGAGCGCCAGCAGCGCCTGCACGAACGACATCGGCAGCTGGCCGGAGCTGGCGTTGAGGAAGAACAGCGCCGTCACCGGCTGGTCCCAGACCTGCCGGGCGAACTCCCGCACCCGCTCCCAGCGCGGCCGCTCGTCCGGGTTGGGACGGTGGCCGAGCACGTTGCCGCCCAGCGTGGCGTCGATGTTCTCGCCATCGACGAGCACGTACGTGGTCCGCTCCTCCGAGTCGCTCATCGGTGCGCACCCTAGCCTCCGGCGGCGGACCGGATGCGGCGCCTAGCACCCACCGCGGTCGGGGCCGGGGACCGGCAGCACCATGCGGACCGTGGTGCCCCGGCCCGGCCGGGAGCGTAGCTCCAGCCGGCCGCCCACGCCCTCGGCGGCGTCGCTCAGCAGCGCCAGCCCGATGTGGCCCTCCGCCGGTCCGGGTGCGGCGTCCGGGTCGAAGCCGGGACCGTGGTCGGTCACCGTCATCACGACCCGGTGCCCCTGGGTCCCCAGGTCCAGGACGACGGTCGCGCCGGGGGCGTGCTTGGCGGCGTTCCGCAGCGCCTCCCGGCCGACCCGGATCAGCGCCGCCCGGTGGCCCGCGGGCAGCTCCGGCAGGGCCCCGATCTCCAGCTCGACCGCCAGGCCGCCCTCCCGCAGGTCGGCGGCGATCTTCTCCAGCGCGGCGACCGGGTCGGCGGCACCGCGGTCGATGGCGTACTCGACGCCGGCGACCTCCCGTAGCGACACCGCGTCGTCGATCACCAGCCGCTGCGCCGTCCGCAGCCGGCCGCGCAGGTCGGCGACCTGGTCCGGGGTGAAGGGCGCACCCAGCCCGGCCAGCTGTCCGTCCACAGCGGACAGCGCGTAGCCGACCCCGGCCAGGTCCTGGATCACCCCGTCGTGCAGCTCGCCCGCGACCCGGCGGCGCTCGGCCGAGGACGCGCCGGCCGCCAGCCGGACCATCGCCTGCCGCTCCCGCTCGTAGCCCGACACCCGGCGGGCCAGGCCGAAGGCCAGCGGGACCAGCAGCAACCCCAGCACCAGCACCGAGGCCAGCACCACCGGGACGATCCGGCGGATCAGCGCGGCCTCGTCGGAGTGCAGCGGGCCGGCGGTGAAGTAGGTCTCGACCAGCAGCGGGCGGCCGCGGTTGTCCCGGATCCCCACGTACACCTCCAGGCTCTCGCCGAAGCGGCGGTCCCGGACGTTCTCCGACTTGGTCAGGTCGGAGATGCCGGACTCCACCCCGCTCTGGCGCAGCACGGCCTGGTCTTCGGGTTCGAGCGGATACCGCTTGCCCATCTGCTCGTGGTCGTCGCAGTAGAGGATCACGCCGTCGGCGGACCAGAGCTTGATCCGCTGGATCGACTCGTCCGCCATCCGGATCCGCACCTTCGTGTCCAACTGCTGGAAGGCGACCGGGTCGCCGTTGTTGAAGTCGTCGTCGATCAGCGGCGCCATCAACCGGGCCACGGCCTCGCCCCCGCTCTCGGCCTGGCGCAGCGCCTCGGTCTGTACCAGCCGTACGCAGACGACGGCGGCGGCGCCCGCGACGAGGACCAGAGCGACCAGGCTGACGGCGGCGTGCTGGACCAGCGCCCGAGCAACCACCGGCAGGCGGCCGAGTCGCCACATCGCGAGACTCCGTAGGTCAACCGAGACAGGGGCGGCCGCTCGGAGGTCCTGGAGGTCCGGGCAGTCCGCCACGATTTGTCTACGGGCGCCGACCGTACGCCGATTCGGACACTGACGGCAGGAAATACCATTTACCTGTCCGGACGGATCCGAAAGTCCGATGATGCGGGCCTCAGCCGAGGGGCCGGTGCCGCACCTCGAACCAGACGACCTTGCCGGGGGGCGGCCGGCGCGGGTGGCTGCCCCACCGGTCGGCCAGCCGGTCGAGGATCAGCAGGCCGCGGCCGCCCTCGTCGTGCTCGGCGGGCTTGCCGGGACCGTCCGGCAGTCGCGGCTCGGCGTCGGTGACCTCGACCCGGAGCCGGTCGCCGTCCTCGACCAGCAGCAGCTGGATCGGGCCGCGGCCGTGCACGACCGCGTTGGTGACGAGCTCGCTGGCCAGCAGGACGGTCAGCTCGACCAGCCCCCGCGGCCAGGCCGCGGACCGGGACGCCACGTAGCGGCGGGCGAGCCGGGGCGCGTCCAACGTGTACGGGAGCGTGTGCGGCTCTGGTGTGGTCACGACTCCCGATCCGGATCATGCGGTGTTCTGTCCGAACAACTCCTACCCGCCCGGACGCCGGTCGATCCGGATGACGCCGGTCCATCGCGACCGGCCCGGCCGCCCGCACAACGGGCGGAGCCCCGCGGCCAACTGCCGCGGGGCTCCGCCGTGAGGGGACGGTGCGTGGTGCCGATCTGCGTGGTGCCAACGTGCGTGGTGCTGGCCGAGCCGGCCGGCCGGGCTAGTTGCGGACCACCACCGGGATGGAGAGCAGGACGCCGCCGCGGCTGCTCTGGATGCTGATGGTGCGGCTGGCCGTGGGCTGCGGGCCGTTCGGCAGCCGGACGCTCCAG
The DNA here is from genome assembly GCA_036519715.1 of Mycobacteriales bacterium. Taxonomy (GTDB): domain Bacteria; phylum Actinomycetota; class Actinomycetes; order Mycobacteriales; family CADCTP01; genus CADCTP01. Next base: position 294 of record DATDKW010000047.1, on the reverse strand, counting down.
GCGCCGAGCGCGTCCACGTTGGCCGGCGTGCCGATCTTGGTGCCGCCCAGCGTGTCACCCAGGTAGACGGTGACGGTGTTGCCGGTGGTCACCGAGGCCGTGCCGACGATCCGCCTTGTCCTGGCGGAACTCGACCTGGCTGGTGGTGAGGACGTCGGCGATGGGGCTGATCTGGACGGTCGCGACGTCGCTGCCGCCGGGGCCGGTGACGGTGAGCTGGAAGATCACCGGGTCGGCGGTGTTCGGCATGGTGAAGGTCGGCTTGACCACCGTGGTGGAGGACAGCGTCGCGGC
>DATDKW010000046.1:0-4234 GCA_036519715.1 Mycobacteriales bacterium | reverse complement strand
CGCGGTCGCAAGACCCGACGCAAGGAGGGCTGAGCCGTGCCGCTGACCCCGGTGCTGACCAAGCGGTGGCTGTCGCCCCGCTCCTGGACGCTGGAGACGTACGAGAAGCTCGAGGGCTACCAGGGCCTGCGCAAGGCCCTGACCGAGATGACCCCGGACGAGGTCATCACGGTGGTGAAGGACTCCAGCCTGCGCGGCCGCGGCGGCGCCGGCTTCCCCACCGGCATGAAGTGGCAGTTCATCCCGCAGAACGACGGCAAGCCGCACTACGTGGTGGTCAACGCCGACGAGGGCGAGCCCGGCACCTGCCGGGACACCCCGCTGATGATGGCCGACCCGCACTCGCTGATCGAGGGCATCGTCATCGCGTCGTACGCGGTGCGCTGCAACACCGCCTTCATCTACCTGCGGGGCGAGCTGGTGCACTGCCTGCGCCGCCTGCAGCACGCGATCCGCGAGGCCTACGCCGCCGGCTACCTGGGCAAGGACATCCTCGGCACCGGGTTCGACCTGGACCTGATCGTGCACAGCGGGGCCGGGGCGTACATCTGCGGCGAGGAGACGGCCCTGCTGGACTCGCTGGAGGGCTACCGCGGCCAGCCCCGGCTCAAGCCGCCGTTCCCGGCCACCGCGGGTCTCTACGCCTCGCCGACCGTGGTCAACAACGTCGGCACGCTGGCTTGCGTCCCGGCGATCATCATGGGCGGCGCGGACTGGTGGAAGGCGATGGGGCCGGAGCGCTCGCCCGGCACCTCGATCTTCTCGCTGTCCGGCCGGGTGAAGAACCCGGGGCAGTACGAGGCGCCGATGGGCACCACGCTGCGGGAGCTGCTGGAGATGGCCGGCGGCATGCGCGACGGCCACGAGCTGAAGTTCTGGACCCCCGGTGGCTCGTCCACCCCGCTGTTCACGGCCGAGCACCTGGACGTGCCGCTGGACTTCGACTCGGTGGTCAAGGCCGGCTCGATGAACGGCACCAGCGCCATCCAGATCTTCGACGACTCCGACAGCGTCGTCTACGCGGTCTACAAGTGGACGACGTTCTACGCGCACGAGTCCTGCGGCAAGTGCACCCCGTGCCGCGAGGGGACGTACTGGATGGTCCAGGTGCTGCGCCGGATCCTGTCCGGCGGCGGCACCCAGGCCGACCTCGACACCCTGCTGGACACCTGCGACAACATCACCGGCCGGGCCTTCTGCGCCCTCGGCGACGGCGCCACCAGCCCGATCACGTCCTCGCTGCAGTACTTCCGCGAGGAGTACGAGGACTACATCGCCGGCCGGATCCCGCCGCGGCTGCGGCAGACCGAGCTCGTGGGAGCGCACTGACATGACGCTGGCCACTGACCGTCCGGACGGGCCACCGGCGCTGGATCTGGTGACCGTCACCATCGACGGTTTCGAGATCAGGGTGCCGAAGGGCACCCTGATCATTCGCGCCGCCGAGCAGCTCGGCATCCAGATCCCCCGGTTCTGCGACCACCCGCTGCTGGACCCGATCGGGGCCTGCCGGCAGTGCCTGGTCGAGGTGACCGACGCCGGCAACGGCCGCGGGATGCCCAAGCCGGCCGCGTCCTGCACCACCACGGTCGCCGAGGGCATGGTCATCAAGACCCAGCTCACCTCGGCCGTCGCGGACAAGGCGCAGCAGGGCACGATGGAGCTGCTGCTCATCAACCACCCGCTGGACTGCCCGATCTGCGACAAGGGCGGCGAGTGCCCGCTGCAGAACCAGGCGCTGTCCAACGGCCGGGTCGACTCCCGGTTCGTCGACGTGAAGCGGACCTACCCGAAGCCGATCGCGATCTCCTCGGAGATCCTGCTCGACCGGGAGCGCTGCGTGCTCTGTGCCCGCTGCACCCGGTTCTCCGAGCAGGTGGCCGGCGACCCGTTCATCGAGCTGTTCGAGCGGGGCGCGCTGGAGCAGGTCGGGGCGTACGAGGACGAGCCGTTCGAGTCCTACTTCTCCGGCAACACCGTGCAGATCTGCCCGGTCGGCGCGCTCACCAGCGCGGCCTACCGGTTCCGGGCCCGGCCGTTCGACCTGCTGTCGACGCCGAGCGTGTGCGAGCACTGCGCCTCCGGCTGCGCGCTGCGCACGGACTGGCGCCGGGGCAAGGTCATGCGCCGGCTGGCGGCCGAGGACCCGGCCGTCAACGAGGAGTGGAACTGCGACAAGGGCCGGTTCGCCTTCACGTACGCGACCCAGTCCGACCGGATCCTGACCCCGATGGTGCGGGACGAGAAGACCGGTGAGCTGGTCGAGACGTCTTGGACCGACGCGCTGGAGCGGGCGGCCGAGGGGCTGCGCGAGGCCCGCGACACCGGCGGCGTGGGCGTGCTGCCGGGCGGCCGGCTGACCGTCGAGGACGCGTACGCGTACGCGAAGTTCGCGCGAGTCGCGCTGGGCACCAACGACGTCGACGCCCGGGCCCGGGTGCACTCGGCCGAGGAGCTGGACTTCCTGGCCTCCCGGGTGGCCGGGATGGGCCCGGAGACCGGCGCGGTGACGTACGGGGAGCTGGAGGCGGCGCCGGCGGTACTGCTGGTCGGCTTCGAGCCGGAGGAGGAGTCGCCGATCGTCTTCCTGCGGCTGCGCAAGGCCGCCCGCAAGCGCGGCCAGCGGCTGTTCGCGGTCGCGCCCTGGCTGACCAACGGCGTCCGCAAGGCCTTCGGCACGCTGCTGGCGACGGTGCCCGGGGACGAGCCCCGGGTGCTGGCCGCGCTGGGGACGCCGGAGCGGGCCGGGGACGCGCCGGTCGCGGCGCTTCCCATCGAGGCGCCGCGGGCGACCGTGTCCGGCGCGGTCGCGGCCGGGGTCGACGGCCCGGTCGGCATCGACGTGGCCCGGGCCGCGGCCGAGGCGATGCGGCTGGCCGGCGCGGTGATCCTGGTCGGAGAGCGCGCGGCCGAAGTGCCGGGGCTGCTCACCGAGGCGGCCCGGCTGGCCGCCACCACCGGGGCCCGGCTGGCCTGGGTGCCGCGGCGAGCCGGCGAGCGCGGGGCGATCGAGGCCGGCGCGCTGCCGACCCTGCTGCCCGGCGGCCGGCTGGTCGCCGACCCCGGCGCCCGCGAGGAGGTCGAGGTGGTCTGGGGCGGCCTGCTGCCCACCACCCCGGGCCGCGACACGGCCGGCATCCTGGCCGCCGCCACCAGCGGCGAGCTGTCCGCGCTGCTGGTCGGCGGGGTCGAGCTGGAGGACCTGCCGGACCCGGCGGCCGCGCGCGAGGCGCTGGGCCGGGTCGGGTTCGTGGTCAGCCTGGAGCTGCGGCGGTCGGCGGTGACCGACCGGGCCGACGTGGTGCTGCCGGTCGCGCCGGTGGTGGAGAAGCCGGGCACCTTCCTGGACTGGGAGGGCCGGGCCCGCCCGTTCGACGCGACCCTGCGCGGGGCCACCGGGGCGATGCCGGACGTCCGGGTGCTCAACGCGCTCGCCGACGAGATGGACGTGCTGCTGGAGCTGCCGTCGGTGGAGGCGACCCGGGCCGAGCTGGCCCGCGTCGGCACCACCCGCCGGGCCCGCCCGGGCGACCCGATGGTGCGCCCGCCGGTCACCCCGGCTCGCGGCACCGGCCGGGCCGTGCTGGCCAGCTGGCGCCAGCTGATCGACCGCGGCGCGCTGCAGGCCGGCGAGCCGCACCTGGCCGGTACGGCCAAGGAGGCGGTGGCGGTGCTGTCGCCGTTGACCGCGTACGGGATCGGCGTGGTGGACGGGGCCAAGGTCACCGTGCGCACGGCCCGCGGTGCCATCACGCTGCCGGCCCGGCTGACCCCGATGCCGGACGGTGTGGTCTGGTTGCCGGCGAACTCGCCCGGCTCGACCGTGCGCTCGACCCTCGGCGTCGGCGCCGGCGCGGTCGTCGAGATCAGCGGAGGTACGGCATGAGCGAGCGCGAGCGGGGAGCGAGGGCCGGGCGGTCCGAGCTCGCGAGGATCGGCCTGTCCGGGGAGTGGGCATTGAGCGAGCGCGAGGGCTCGCAGCGCGAGCGGGGAGCGATGAGGGCCGGTCGGTCCGAGCTCGCGAGGACCGGCCTGTCCGAGGAGTGGGCACAGTGAACCTGGCGACCGACCCGACCCTGGAGAACTTCGGCACCGACCCGTTCTGGCTGGTGCTGATCAAGGTCGTCGCGGTCTTCGTGCTGCTCGTGGGCATGACGCTGTTCGCGATCGTGTTCGAGCGCAAGATCGTGGCCTACATGCAGGCGCGGGTCGGGCCCAACCGCACCGGCCCCCG
>DATDKW010000045.1:0-24321 GCA_036519715.1 Mycobacteriales bacterium | reverse complement strand
GCGCGGGGTGGTGGTCATCGGCGAGGGCGAGAAGGACGAGGCGCCGATGTTGTACAACGGCGAGGAGGTCGGCGACGGGCTCGGCCCGGAGTGCGACGTCGCCGTGGACCCGGTCGACGGCACCACGCTGATGGCCAAGGGGATGCCCAACGCGGTCGCGGTGCTGGCCGTGGCCGAGCGCGGCACCATGTACGACCCGTCGGCCGTGTTCTACATGGAGAAGCTGGCCACCGGCCCGGAGGCGGCCGACGCCGTGGACATCACCGCGCCGCCGGAGGCCAACATCGCCGCCGTGGCCAGGGCCAAGGGCCTGGCCCGGGAGGACGTCACCGTCTGCATCCTGGACCGCCCCCGGCACGAGGAGCTGGTGGCCCAGGTGCGGGCGGCCGGGGCCCGGATCAAGTTCATCAGCGACGGCGACGTGGCCGGCGCGATCATGGCCGCCCGCGACGGCACCGGGATCGACCTGCTGCTCGGCATCGGCGGCACGCCGGAGGCGATCATCGCCGCCTGCGCGCTGACCTGCATGGGCGGGGTGCTGCAGGGCAAGCTGTGGCCCCGGGACGAGGCCGAGCGGCGCAAGGCCCTGGACGCCGGCCACGACCTGGACCAGGTGCTCACCACCCGCGACCTGGTCAGCACCGACAACGTCTACTTCGCCGCGACCGGGGTGACCGACGGCGAGCTGATGCGCGGGGTCCGCTACACCCGCGGCGGCGCGCAGACCCAGTCGATCGTGATGCGGGGCAAGAGCGGCACCATCCGGGTGGTGGACAGCTGGCACTCGCTGACCAAGCTCCGGGCGTACGCGTCCATCGACTTCGGCGGGCCGGAGTCAGCCGGCTGACCGCCGGGCGATCGTGATGATCTCGGGGCTGGTGTCGGTGAGCGGGCCCTGGTCCCAGTCGCCGTAGTAGGTCTCGACCTCGAGGCCGGCGGCGGCCAGGAAGCGGTCCAGGTCGAGCCGGGACAGGAACCGGAGCGTCCCGGTGTCGTGCTGGTGATCCCAGCGCCCGCCGTGGGTGGTCTCGGTGAAGGTGACCAGGTCCCCGGTCACCTCGTGGACCTCGTACGACACGGTGATCGTCTGGCCCTGGTACGGGACGTCGAACGAGGCGCCGTGCCAGGACTCCCACTCCTTCGCGCCGGGGTTGCGGGTCTCGAAGGCGATGCGCCCGCCGGGGCGGACGGCGTCCCGCATGCCTCGCAGCACGCCGGCGACCTCGGCGTCGGTGCGCAGCTCCTGGAAGGCGTGGCCGGTCATGGTGACGAGGTCGAACTCGGCGTCGTAGGCGCCGGGTCGCAGGACGCCCTCGACCCACTCCACGGACGGCTCCTCGCGGGCCACGGTGAGCATGCCGAGGCCGGGGTCGATCCCGACGAGCCGGCCGGCATGGCCGTTCCGGCGGGCCCGTTTCAGCAGCGTGCCGGTGCCGCAGCCGACGTCGAGCACGTCGGCCGCGGCCATCACCAGCGCCAGGTAGAACTCGTCGGAGGGACCCCACCCGTTCTGCACGTCGTACAGCCGGGCGTCCTCCACGTCGTCATAACTCAACTCAAGCGTCCCCCAGGTAGAAGCGCACGCCCTGATCATCGCGGCACTCGGCGGTGATCCCATAGGGCTTTTCCTCCGGGTCGGTCGAGGTGCCGCCGGCGGCCCGGACCCGCTCGACCGCGGCCGCCACGTCGTCCACCTTCCACATCGGCATGGCGGTGTACCGCTCGTTGCCGCCGTGCATCCCGGTCATCGGGCTGACGCCCTGCAGGCTCCAGCCGTCGGCGGTGCCGCCGGTGAAGGTCCAGCCCAGCACCTCGCCGTAGAAGGCCCGGGCCTTGGCCGAGTCGATCACCTCCAGGGTCAGGTACGACAGGTCGCCCGGGCGCGCGCCGTTCTCCGGCGACCGCGGGGCCGAGCCGGCCTGGTGCAGGGAGAAGGCCACGCCCTGGTTGTCGACGGCGTCCGCGGCCTGCCCGTACGCCCGGCTCTCGGGCTCGTCCGCGCTGCCGCCGGCGGCCCGGACCCGCTCGACCGCGGCGGCCACGTCGTCCACCGCGTAGGACAGGTGGAAGCCGGGCTCGCCGGGACCGATGCCCAGCGGCAGCGACTGGCCCTCGACGTTGCGGCCACCGGGGACATGGCCGGGCGTGTAGCGCCAGCCCAGCACGGCCGCGTAGAAGTCGGCCGCGCGGTCCGGGTCGGGCGCGCTCAGCCAGGCGTAGCCGATGTCGCCCTGCCGCTCGGTGTCCGGCAGGGCGGACAGCGGGGTGTGCAGCAGCCAGCGGTGCCCGAACGGGTCCACGACCGTGGCGTTGCGGCTGCCGTAGTCGTCGTACATCGGGCGGGGGGTGCGGCCGCCGCGGCTGATCGCCCGCCGCATGGTCTCGGCCACGTTCTCGACCTGCAGGGACAGGCTGACCGGGGTGCCGGCGCCGGTCGGCGCGATCACGCCGATCTCCGGGAACTCCTCGGCCAGGTAGACGGTGGCGCCGTCCAGGTCCAGCTGGGCGTGGCCGAGCCTGCCGTCCGGCATCCGGATCGGCTCACCGGCGACGCGGGCGCCGAGCACGTGGGCGTACCAGTCCAGGGCCTGCTGGCCCGAGCCGACCGGGACGGCCAGGTACGGGATCAGGGTGGTGCGGGTCTCCATCATGGTCACGGGTTCCACTCCTCGGGGCAGGGCCAGCGCGCGCTCGAGGCGGGCGCGCAGCGTGGCGGCGAAACCGGGGTCGGGGTCGGCCGGGACCACCGGCTCGCGCAGGGCGTCGAACGGGTCGGTCACCGGTCCACCTCCTTCTCGTACGCGCGGCGGAACGCCGCTCGGGCCCGGACCAGCAGCGCCTCGGTGGCGTGCAGGCTCCGGTCCAGCAGCCGCGCCACCTCGGGGACGGGCAGGCCGTCCAGGTAGCGCAGCGTGAGCGCGAGCCGGTGGTGCGGGCCGAGCCGGTCCAGCACCGCGCGGGCGTTGACCGCGTCCAGCACGCAGTCCTCCCAGGGCGGCTCCGGCTCCACCGGGACCAGGGCGAGGCTGCGCTCCTCCCGGGCCTGGCGGCGCCAGTGGTCGGCCAGCTTGTGCCGGGCCACCCCGATCAGCCAGCCCACGCTGAGCGGACCGTCCGCGCTCACCGCGGCCAGGAACGTCTCCGCGGTCAGGTCCTCGGCCAGCGCCCGCTGCCCGCACCGGGACAGCAGGTAGCCGTAGACCTGCGGCAGCGCCTCGTCGTACAGCGCCAGCAGGCCGCCGGTCACCGGCTGCTCGCTCACACCCGTACGTCGTCCGGGGATCGCCAGCTCCGACGGGGGCCGGCCAACTATTTTCCCCCGTGCCAGCCGCGGCGGCGCTTCGGCTCCTCGGCGCCGGAGGACCGGATCTTCACGTCCCCCATCACCGTGTACGCCTTCACGTGGATCAGCGGCGTGCCCGGCACCCGCCGCACCGGGGCCAGCCGCAGGTCCCGGTCGCCCATCAGGTCGAAGCCGGTCAGCTCGACCTCGACCCCGTCGGGCACGACCACCTCCAGGTCGCCCATCACGGTCCAGACCTCGATCTCGACCACGGGCTCGGCCGTGACGACCTCGCGCAGGTCGAGGTGGATGTCGCCCATCAGGGTCCAGCCCCGGACCTTGGCCGGCAGCCGCCAGCGACCGGTCCGCCGCTGGTCCCCCATCACGCAGACCACGGTGGACACCGTGCGGGTCGAGCCGACCGGCGGCGGCAGCTCGATGTCCGCGGTGGCCCGGGCGACCTCGGCCCGGTCGTCGGCGCCCCAGACCAGCCCGACCCGGTCGCTGAACTCTTGCAGGGTCAGCCGGCCGGCCCCGGCCGCGTCGGCGAGGCGCTCGGCCGCGGCCTCGCGCTCGGTGTCGGTCAACGGCCCGGGCGGTCGCGGCTCGATCTCCACGCCGCCGACCGTACCGGGGTGGCCGGACTCACTACATCGGCCGGCGCCGGGCTGCCTAGGATCGACGCACGTCAGCGTCGAAGGGGCCGCACGTGAGCAGCGAGGACTTCCGGGTCGAGCACGACTCGATGGGCGAGGTACGGGTGCCGGCCGCGGCCAAGTGGCGGGCGCAGACCCAGCGGGCGGTGGAGAACTTCCCGATCTCCGGGCGGCCGATCGAGCGGGAGCTGATCCGCGGGCTGGCCCTGATCAAGGGCTTCGGGGCCCAGGTCCGGGCCGAGCGCGGGCTGCTCGACCCGGACAAGGCCCGGGCCATCTCCGCCGCCGCCCTGTCCGTGGCCGCGGGCGAGTGGGACGCGGAGTTCCCGATCGACGTGTTCCAGACCGGCTCCGGCACCTCCTCCAACATGAACGCCAACGAGGTCATCGCCACGCTCGCCTCCGAGCGGCTCGGCGGCGCCCCCGTGCACCCCAACGACGACGTCAACGACCCGCTGTCGTCCAACGACCAGTTCCCGTCGGCGATCCACGTGGCCGCGACCAACGCCGTGGTCAACGACCTCATCCCGGCGCTGGAGGTGCTGGCCGCGTCGCTGTCGGCCAAGGCGGCCGAGTTCGACACGGTCGTGAAGTCCGGGCGCACCCACCTCATGGACGCGACGCCGGTGACGCTGGGGCAGGAGTTCGGCGGCTACGCGGCCCAGGTGTCGTACGGGATCTCGCGGCTGTCCGACAGCCTGCCGCGGCTGGCCGAGCTGCCGCTGGGCGGGACGGCGGTCGGGACCGGGATCAACGCGCCGGCCGGGTTCGCGGCCGCGGTGATCGCGCTGATCGCGGCGGAGACCGGCCTGCCGCTGACCGAGGCCCGCAACCATTTCGAGGCCCAGGGCGCGCGGGACGCGCTGGTGGAGACCTCGGGGCAGCTGCGCACGATCGCGGTCGGGCTGATCAAGATCACCAACGACCTGCGCTGGATGGGGTCCGGCCCGCGCACCGGGCTGGGCGAGATCGCGCTGCCCGACCTGCAGCCGGGGTCGTCGATCATGCCGGGCAAGGTCAACCCGGTCATCCCGGAGGCCGTCCAGATGGTCGCGGCCCAGGTCATCGGCAACGACGCCACCGTGGCGTACGCCGGCTCGGCCGGGAACTTCGAGCTCAACGTGATGCTGCCGGTGCTGGCCCGCAACGTGCTGGAGTCGATCCGGCTGCTGGCCAACTCGGCCCGGCTGCTGGCGACCCGGTGCGTGGACGGGATCACCGCCAACGTCGAGCGGGCCCGGGAGCTGGCCGAGTCCTCGCCGTCGGTGGTGACGCCGCTGAACCGCTTCATCGGCTACGACGAGGCGGCCAAGGTGGCCAAGCAGTCGCTGGCCGAGCGGAAGACGATCCGGCAGGTCGTGATCGAGCGCGGGTACGTCGCCGACGGCAAGATCAGCGAGGCCGACCTGGACCGGGTGCTCGACGTGCTGGCGATGACCCGGCCGGCGGAGTAGCCCGCTCAGGCGGCGCGCTGGACGGCCTCGGCCGCCTGCTCGGCCTGCTCCTTGGGGACCGGGATGGTGCGCCCGCAGTACGTGCAGGTGTCGGTGTACTTCGTGGACACCGGGAACAGCGGGATGAAGAACAGCGTGAACTTGCGGACCCGCTTGACCAGGTGGTGCGCGGACTGCTGCTGACAGTTCTCGCAGACGTACGCGAAGGTCGTCAGGATGGCGCTGTAGAGCTTGAATCCCCAGATCAGCATGGCCGCTGTCCTGCCCCTCGAACGCCAGTAGGAACCCTGCCCACGCCGGTCACGCCGGTCACGCCAGTCACGTCGGCGGCGCGGTCACGCCGGCCGCGCCGGTCACGTCGGCGGCGCGGCCGCGCCGGTCACGCGGTGAGCCGGGTCGCGGTGATGCCGCGGGGGTCGGGCAGCGGCGAGCCCAGCGCCTCGGCCTTGTCGGCCAGGACCCGGGCCGCGGCCCCCTCCCCATCCCGCTCGCGGACGGCCTCGACCAGGGCGTCCCAGAGCAGGCCGGAGGCCGGCTCGACCCGCAGCCCGGCCCGGGCGGCCGCGATCGCGCCGTCCAGCCGGCCGGCGGTGCGATAGCCGCTCGCGGCCCGGTGGGCGACGTCGACCACGAATGCCGGCATCTGGTGCGCCACCGGGTCGCGCGCGATCCAGGTGTAGCGGCGGGGCAGGTGCGGCTCGACCAGCGGGCCGCGGGCCAGCTCCAGCGCCCGCAGCACGTCCTCGTCGCCGCCCCGGGCGGCCAGCGCCACGAACAGATGCCAGTCCAGCTGGACCTCGTCCGACAGCCGCAGCCGGCCGTCGGGGTCCAGCCGCAGCCGCGGCTGCCCGGCCGGGTCGGTGCCGAGCCAGTCGCCGACCCGGGCCAGGGTCGCGTCCCGCTCGGCCACGGTCACCCCGTACGGCCAGACCGAGGCGGCCAGCGCCCGCGGCGTCACCCCGCCGTTGAGGGCGAGAAAGCCGGCGATCTCCAGGGCCAGCGGGGTGCCCGGCAGCAGCCGGTCGGCGCTGTCCACCCCGGGCTCGCCGAAGATCCGCAGCAGCACGGCCGGCTCCCGGTCCGGGTCGATCGGCCGGGGCAGCGCCGGCACCGCGAGCTGCTCGACCGGCTGCTCCGGCACCGAGGACAGCGGCGCCCACACCGGCGTGGCCGGCACCGGCTCCGCGGCCGCCGCCTCGGCCCGGATCAGCCGGGCCAGGGCCGCGTAGCTGCGCACCGTCAGCAGCTGGGCGCCGACGCTGACGCCGAGCACACCGGTGTCGAGGATCCCCTTGTCATCGATCGCGAACCGCCAGCGCGCGCCGGGCACGTCGCCCGCGATGAGCACGCCCAGCGGCGCCCGCCGGGCCGAGCGGGCCCAGTCCTGCAGCTCGGCCAGCTGCTCCGGCGCCGGCGGCGACGCCAGCACAAGGAAGTCGGGGGTGAGCCCGTCGCCGCGCAGGCCCCGGACCCGGCCGGTGAGGACCGAGTCGACGCCGGACGCGGTCAGCTCCTGCCGGCCGGCGGAGAGCCGGTCGGTGACGCCCTCGACGACCTCGTCCAAGGAGTCGACGCAACGGAGCCGGTCCTCGCTGATCGGCGCCAGGGCCGACCCGAAGCCGACCAGCGTCACCCGCATGTCGTCCGACCAGCGGTTGGTGACCAGCTCGACCGCGGCCGCGGCGACCACCGAGCGGGCCCGGTCCAAGTCGCCGGCCACGCAGATGGCGCCGCCGGCGCTCTCCAGGTCGACGAAGATCCGGCCCTTGCCGTCGCCGCCGACCGACACCAGCCCGGGCAGCGGCGCGGCCACCCCGTCCACCGGCGGCAGCCCGATCGACCGGTCGAGCACCCAGCGGGAGCCGCCGGCCTCGGCCACGAACGGCAGCGGCGCCTGGTCCTGGGGGACGGCGAGCAGCAGCTCCAAGGCCTCGTCGGACAGGCGGGCCGCGTACACCTCGGGGACCGGGCGGTCGTGCTCGGCCAGCGTGCGGGCCAGCGTCCGCAGGGCGTGGTCGAGGAAGTCGGCGGCGGCGGTGTCGGCGCCGAGCCGGACCGCGACCTCTGCCCCGGCGGCCTCGGCGTCGGGCAGCGGGATGCCGGCGCCGGGGCGGCGCTGATTGGCCCGCTTGCGCCGCAGGGCGACCAGGACCTCGAGGACCCCGGCGGCCAGCAGCTCGGCGCCGACGAGGTCCCACGGGATCTCGGGCGAGCGCTCCGGCGCCCGGGCCTCTCCCGCGACCGGGCGGCTCCCGGCGGCGATCCGGTCCAGCGGGCCCGGGGTGCCGTTGGTCCCGGCGGCCGGGCCGGTCCCGGTGGCGCCGCCGGTGCCGTTGACGGCACCGGTGCCGCGACTGGTCCCGTTGACACCGCTGGTCCCGTTGACACCGCTGGTCCCGTCGACACCGCTGGTCCCGTTGACACCGCCGGTGCCGCTGACCGGGCCGGATGCGGTCCGGCCGCCGGTCCCGGCGACGGAACCGGTCCCGCTGACGCCGCCCGGGCCGGCGACCGAACCGGTGCCGCTGACTCCGCCGGTGCCGTTGACGGCACCGGTCCCACTGATGCCGCCGGCGCCGGAGATCGTGCCGCCGGCGGCTGAGGTCGTGGGAGCCTCCAGGTCCGGGGTGACCTCGATCAGACCCTCGCCGCGCGCGTCCGCGGGCAGCACCAGCGTCCAGCCCGGCCGGATCAGGCTCTCCAGGGTGAGCTTGGACCCGTCCGGCTGGACCCGGCCCTTGTTGAGCTCGAAGACCTCGCGGTAGCGGATCCCGGAGCCGAGGTAGCGCTCGGAGATGTCCCACAGGCTGTCGTGGTGGCGGCCCTGCGGCGGCATGACCACGTACTGCCGGGTGCCGTGCAGGGCGCCGGCCGACTCGCTGCCGGGCCCGACCCGGGCTGCGTCCGCCTGCCGGGCGGCGGCGTCGGCCTGGCCCACGGCGGCTCCGGCGACCTGGTCGAAGGCGCCGGACACGGAGGCGACCGCGGCCGGCGCGGCCTGGGCCGGGCCGGCCGGGGCGTGTGCGCTCTGCAGCCCGTGGCCGGCGGTCGAGAGCAGCAGCACCGCGGTGACCAGCCGGCGGGCGAAGTCCTGCTGGGCGCCGGCCGCGAACGGCACCCGCCACGGCAGCCCGCTCCCCCGGACCCCGGCGACCAGCTCCACCAGCAGGCAGGACACCAGCTGGGCCCAGGCCAGCCAGACGATGCAGACGATGATGTCGAGCACGAACTCGATCGGGACCTGGCCGCCGACCGGGTCGCGCGGGATCTCCGGGATGGGGTTGCCGACGACGAGGACGAGCGCGGCCGGGATGCCGAGGACGATGGCCAGCAGCAGCACCCCGGAGGCCAGGCCCCGCAGCGTGTCGCCGGGTCGCTTGACCCGGCGGGCACCGTCCAGCGGCGCTGTCGACATCGTCCTGCTCACGGTGTGCCCGCCCTCTACAGCCCGGTCACCGCGACGGCCTCGGCCGTCTCGGTCACGGTCAGATTCTTGAAGTTCGGATCGATGCCCAGCAGCGTGGTCCGGAACGTGACGGTGACGGTGACCCGGACGCCGTGGTATTGGCCGGCACCGACCTCCCGGGTCAGCTCGATCCGCGGCGCCGGAGTGAAGTCGTCCTCCTCCAGGTACGGCGCGGCGGCCTGGTTGACGGCGCCCCGGTCGGTGATCCGGCAGTCGCCGAGGGAGCGCAGCAGCGCGACGTCACACTGGCCCGCGGCCGCCCGGGCCGCCTGCTCGGCGCTGTCGGCCGCCCGTTGCTTCGCCTCCAGCGCCGCGCCGCCGTCGATGACCAGGCCGGCCATGAAGATGATCGCCGGGGCGAAGATGGCCACGAACAGCGCGGCCGAGCCCCGGTCGGGCCGCGATCGGCCCAGCACCCGGCGCATCAGTCGGTCCCGCGGTAGAGGTCGACGGCGGAGCGGGCGTTGCGGGTGATGGTCTGCCGGCCCCACATGGTGGTGACGTGACAGGTCGCGGTGGCCGTGACCGTGCCGCCGGGGACCGGCACCTGCGGGTTGAGGACCAGCGCCTCGCAGTCGCGGCCCCGGGTCGCCTGCTGGTAGGCGTCCTGGGCCGCCCCGGCGGCGTTGCCGTTGTGGTTGATCGTCGCGGCCCGGGCCGCGTCCCGGGCCGCGCCCTGCGCCAGCGCCCGCCCCTCGGTCACCCGCCCGACCGAGATGATGAACGAGATGACGACGAGCAGCGTGGGTGCGAGCACGGCGAGCTCGACCGAGAACGAGCCGCGCTCGCCCCGCCGGGTCCCCCTCCTGCTCGCCATGCTCAGTCGTCTCCTGACCGCTTGAAGATCTCGAACGGCCCGCCGGCCGTCTCGGTGATGGTCAGCCGGTTGCCGCCGAACACCCCGGGGATGATCAGGATCGGGTCGGCCGAGATCGTGATGCGGACCTGGTCCAGCACCGGGTCGACGTCGGCCCGGTCGACCCGGGGCCGGCTGGTGGTGTCGCCGCTGTTGTCCAGCCGCTGCCACTGGGCCACCGCTGCCGTCTCCGCCAGGCTCCTGACCTGCGCGTCGGACGGGACCGTGTCCTCCAGCTGGGCCGCGGTCGGGTAGGCCCGGACTGCCCGGGCGACCCCTTCGGCCTCGGCCTTCACGACGTTGCGGGCGTGGTAGTAGAGCGCCGACTGGACGACCATGAACACGAGGAGGAGGAACGCGAGCGAGAGCACCGCGAACTCCAGGCTGCCCGAGCCCCGGTCGGCCGGACCGGCCGAGCGTCGCCGGGGCAGCCGCGGGCTCACTGCGGAATCGGCTCGTTCTGCACGGTGGTGCCGGCCTGCCTGACCTTGGCGAGCACGATGGTGCCGATCGCCACGGCGGCGGCGATGAGCACCGCCGCGATGATGGCGGTCTCCAGCGCGGAAGCACCGCGGTCGCTACGCTGCCGCAGCGGCTGGAGCCGGGTGTTGACGAGCGCCAGCGTGAACGCCACCAGCGGGTTCTCGAGGACCTTGTGCACAGCTCTCCCTCGTGTCTGTCTTGGCGGGACGCGGACGGACCGACGAATGGTACCTGCGTGCGGTTCCGCCCGAAACTACAGAATTCGACTTACTGCCGGGTAAGCCAGGAAAACCAGATAGCCCAGGACGATCAGCATCTGGGCCACCAACATGGATTGGGAGCGCTCCCCGGCCTTGCCTTCCATCTCGGCCAGCTCCCGGCGGCGGAGCGTGGCCGCCCGCGCCGCCAGCGAGTCGCGGATCTTGGCGCCGTCGTCGGCGACCAGCGCCAGCGCCGCCGCCAGGTCGCGCAGCTCGTTGAGCCCGACCTCGTCGCCGAGCCGACCCAGCGCCGCCCACGGGGTGAGGCCCTGCAGCCGGGCGAACGCCAGCGTGTCGCGCAGGCGGGCGAACGGCCAGCCGCCGCCGATCGCCGCGGCCGCGGTGAGCGCCTCCGGGACGCCGCGGCCGCCGGCAAGGTTCATCGAGACCAGATCGAGGAAGGCGCCGACCGCGTGCCGGAAGTCCTGCCGGCGGTCGGCGGCCTCCCGCCGCAGCGACAGCAGCGGCAGCGCCGCCGCGACCAGCGCGAACACCAGCGACATGCCCACCGACACGGATAGGCCCAGCGACACCCCGGCGGCGGCGGCCGCGGTGGCCAGGATCGGCCCGAACAGCAGACCGCCCACGGCGAACAGCACGGTGCTGGCCAGGAACCCCTCCAGCGACCGGCCGAGCACGGCCAGGTCGGAGCGCAGCGACTGCACCCGCAGGCCGCGGGCCTCGAACTCGGCCGCCAGCCGGGAGCCGAGCCGGACCCGCCAGTCCGGCAGCCCCTCATTGGTGAGGATGGCCTCCGACACTGAGAACCGGGCCGGTTGCCGGTCGGCGTCCAGCCGGGCGATGCCGGCCGCGATGCCGGTCCGGGCCGGTCGCAGCGCCACGATGAGGACCAGCAGCCCCAGACCGGCGATCGCGCCGGCCAGCAGCGCGTAGATCAGGTCGCTGGACAGGATCACGACGGCACCCCCGCCCGTCCGAGCGGCGCCCGGCTGCTGCGGTCCTCCAGGAACCGGCGGGCCGTGTCGTACTTGCTGAGCCGGCGCAGCCAGAGGAACCCGGCCGCGAAGAACGCGCACACGACGGCCAGCGCGATCTGGCCGCCGAACGACCCGTACGGCTCGACGTAGGCGGGGTTGAGGAAACGCAGGCCGAAGACCACGAGCAGGGTCAGGATCGTGATGATCTGCACGCTGCGCCGGGTCGCGGCCCGGCTGGCCTCGATCCGGTTGCGCATGTCCATCTCCTCGCGGGCGGCCTGGGACAGCGCCGTGAGCACGTCGCGCAGGCCGGGCCCGCGCAGCCGGGCGTTGAGCACCAGCGCGGCCAGGATCAGGTCGGCGCCCGGGTCGTCGAGCTCGTCGCCGAACTTCAGCAGCGCGTCGGGCAGCGGCTCGCGCGTGTGCAGCCGGTCGATGAGCAGCCCCAGCTGCGGCTTCAGGATCGGCGCGGCCGCGTGGTAGGAGGCCGGGATGGCCTGCTCCAGGCCGACGGCGCCGGCGATGGTGTCCCGCAGCGACTCGGTCCAGGACGCCAGCGCCTCCAGCCGCAGGACCTCGGCCCGGCCGTGCGCGGCCCCGCCGAACAGCGCGGTGGCGAAGAAGCCGAGCAGGCCCACCCCGATCGCGACGACGAGCCAGCCGGTGGCCAGGAGCGCCACCAGGGCCAGCCCGCCGCCGAGCAGAAGCCGGCGGCCGATGTCGGCCGGGGCCAGCCGGTCGGACAGCGACGGGCCGGTCGACTCCCGGGGCGCCCAGCCGACCAGGGACGCGACCAGCAGCAGCAGGCCGCCGCCGGCGATGGCCCCGCCGAGCAGGGCGAGCAGCAGGTCGGAGCTCACCCGGACCACCTCCCGTAGTCGTCGGGCCGGTAGCCGACCGCCTCCAGGTCGTCGATGCACTGGATCGGCGCGGCCGGGCGGGCCCGGCCGTCGGGACCGGGGGCCCAGATCTCGCTGGACGTCACCCGGCCGTCGACCCCGTTGACCTCGCGGACGCTGGCCACGAACCGGCGCAGCCCGCCGCCGGTGCGGTAGTCGTTGCGCCGCTCGATGAAGACCACGAAGTTGATCGCGCCGGCGATGAGCATGTGCGAGGCCTCGATCGGCAGGTGCTCGGCCGCCTGCAGCGCGTACGTCGCGATGCGGTTGAAGACCTCGGACGAGCTGTTGGCGTGGATCGTGGACAGCGAGCCGTCGTTGCCCTGGCTCATCGCGTTGAGCATGGTGACGATCTCGTCGCCGAGCACCTCACCGACGATGACCCGGCTCGGGTTCATCCGGAGCGAGCGGCGAACCAGCTCGGCCATCGAGATCCGGCCCTGACCCTCGGAGTTGGCCAGCCGCTCCTCGAACGCGACGACGTTGGGGTGCAGGTCGGGGAACTCGTCCATGCCCAGCTCGAGCGCCCGCTCGACCGTGATCAGCCGCTCGTGCGGGGGGATCTCGTTGGCCAGGGCGCGCAGCAGCGTGGTCTTGCCGGCGTTGGTGGAGCCGGCGATCATCACGTTCTTGCGGGCCAGCACCGCCGCCCGCAGGAACGCGGCCAGCCCCTCGTCTATCGTCCCGTTGCCGACCAGGTCGGACAGGAAGACCTTGGGCAGCCGGGCCCGCCGGATCGAGACCACCGGCCGCTTGCAGACCTCCATGACGGCCGAGAGCCGGGAGCCGTCCGGCAGCCGCAGGTCCAGCTCCGGGTTGGCGGTGTCGAACGGCCGGCTGGACAGGCCCGAGTAGGCCGCCAGCGTCTGGACCAGCTCGACCAGCTCCTCGTCGGTCTCGGCGACCGGGTCGAGCATGAGCTCCCGGCCGTCCGCGTAGCCGACGAAGACCCGGTCGGCCCCGTTGATGTCGACGTTCTCCACCATCGGGTCGTCCAGCAGCGGCTGCAGCCGGCCGACGCCGTAGAGGGCGGCGTGCACGGCCGCGGCCAGGTCCTCCTCCTCCTCGGCGCTCGGAGGGAGGCGGCCGGACTCCAGCTCGACCCGGGCGTGGGAGGCCAGGGCGCGGGCGATGAGCGACCGCGCGTACTGCCGCTCGTCCTCGGCGCTCATGGCCAGGCCGAGCACCGCGTCGTCGCGGCGCTGGCCGGCGATCTGCTCGGCGACCTCGGTGCGCAGCCGCCGTACCAGGGCGTGGTCCATCACCTCACCGCCCGACCGGGGCGGCCAGACGGCCGGCCAGCTGGCCTGCGATCTCCCGGGTGGAGCGGACCAGCAGCGACTTGTCCAGGCGGCCGACCCACTCGCCGGCCAGCAGGCCGGCGCCCTTGGGGTCGAGCGCGACCCGGCCGAGCACCGGCACCGGCAGCCCGGCCTGGCGCAGCACCTGGTCGATCTGCTTGGGCGAGGTGTCGTCGCGCGGGCTGGTGACCACCACCGCGTAGACCAGCGGTGGGCGGCCGGGGCGGCGGTCGAGCTCGCGCAGCACGGCGCCGGCCCGGGCCCGCAGGTGCGCGACCGCGTCGATGCTGGGCCGGGTGACCAGCACGACCGCGGCCGCCGAGGCCAGCACGTCGGCGGCCGGACTGCCCGAGTAGAGCCGGCCGCAGTCGGCGATCACATCGACGCCGGGGGCGCGGTCGAGCAGCTCCCCGACGGGTCCCCACAGGCCGGCCAGGCCGCTGCCCTGCTCGCCGGTGGACAGCCCGACGATGACCTCCAGGCCGCCGTCGAGCCGCTGCACGTGCTCGAACACCTGCTCCGGACGCGACCCCCGGCGGACGCCGACGGCCATGCTGATCAGCCCGACCTCCGGCGACAGCGGGGCCCCGCGGGGGCCGCGCAGGCGCAGCGCGACGTCGCCGCCGGACGGGTCGAGCTCCGCCAGCAGCGCCCGCCGCGGCCATACCGCGGCCAGGGTGATCGCCGTGGTGGTGACCCCGGGCGATCCCTTGTCCGAGGCGACGACGATCAGGGGCACTACGGGTTCCCCTTGTCGTACTCGTGGCCGGGGTCGAGCCGGATCACGGAGATCGCGTTGGCGGCGTTGGCGGCGGCCACGGCCGGCAGCCCGGAGTTGGGGGAGTCCGTGAGGTCGACGTTCTTGATGTCGATGCCGACGACCACGCCGTTCTGCCCCGAGGAGCTGCTGCCGACGCTGGTCACGTAGGCCGCGGCGACCAGGGTGGTGCCACGCGGCAGCGGCTTCTCCCCCGAGGCCGCACCGGAACCGGTGCCGGCGTTGGCGCTCGGCGTGTAGAGGACTTTGACCACGTCCCCGGCGGCCAGGCCGGCCGGGTAGCGCCCCTCCGGCACGGTCAGCGACATCTGGCCCAGCCCGACGGCGGGGGTGAGCGCGTCGCCGAAGGTCCCCTCGGTCAGCAGCGAGCCCTTCTTCAGCGCGAAGAGGGCCTTCTTGCCCTCGACCCGGCTGCTGAAGTCGGCCACCGGCACCGGCGCGAAGATCGAGGAGTTGGTGGCGGCGAGCGCCTGCTGCCGGAAGTCGTTGCGGGTCAGCGTCTCGCCGAGCGCGATGTTCTTGTTGATCAGCAGGTATTCCTGCTTCTTGCCGCTGGTCAGGACCAAGGTGGCGGCGAGCGCGGCACCGCCGAGGATCAGCACGAGGGCGAGCAGCGCGAGCATCGGGCGGCGCTGCCGGGTGGGCACCGGGAGCCGGTCGCCGGTGGGCACCGGGCCGGCGGCGCTGCGTCTGGCGGCGCGGGTGGGCAGCTCGCCGTTCGTGGTCTGGGTGGTCATCAGTGCTCGCTCCGGTCGGGGGGCCGGCGGGGTCGGTGGGCAGTCTAAGCACGTTTCGGGAGCACTCCCGACTCGCCGTCACAGGCTGTGGACAACCCGTCCGCTTGTGGACAACTCAGCTCATCTTCTGACCGGTTCACCTAAGGTCTGCTGCCGGAGGTGAACGGGGTGGACGTACAGCTGACCGCCGTGGACGCCCGCAGCGGTCGCTCCGCTGACGTGGTGCTGGTGGTGGAGAAGGACAGCACCGTCGCGGACGCGGCCCGGGCGCTGCGCGGGGCCCTCGGGCTGCCGGGCGCGGCCGAGGGCACGGTCGAGGGGTTCGGGCCGGCCGGTGCCGACGTCTGGATCGCCGGCCGCCCGGTCGACCCGTCGTTGCCCATGACGGTCAGCCCGCTGCGCGAGGGCGCGGTCGTCGGCCTCGGCGGCCCGGTCGGGCTGGGCGTGCACGACCCCGACGTCGGCGGCGTGGCCGAGGTGCGCGTGGTCGGCGGCCCGGACGCGGGCCGGGTGCACCGGCTGCCGCTGGGCGAGTTCGTGCTCGGCAGCGCCCACGACGCCGACGCCTACGTGGCCGACGGCAGCGTCGCCCCCCGCCAGGCCCGGCTGCTGGTCACCCCGCAGGAGGTCCGCTGGACCCCGTACGACGGCGCGCCGGCGGCCACGGTCGAGGGCCGCGCGCTGAGCGAGCCGCGGCCGCTGCTGCCGGGGCAGGTCGTCGCGGTCGGCACCACCCGGCTGACCGTGGTGCCGGCCGAGGCCCCGGACGCCGCGCTGGTGCCGAGCGAGGACGGCGGGCTGGCCTACAACCGGCCGCCCCGGCTGCCCCCGGCGCCGGCCAACGTCACCATCGAGATGCCGGCCGAGCCGACCGACGCGCAGAAGCGGCCGATCCCGCTGCTGGCGTCGCTGGCCCCGGTGGCGCTGGGCGTGGCCATGTTCGCGATCACCAAGTCGCCCATGTTCCTGCTGTTCACCCTGCTCAGCCCGGTGCTGATGCTGAGCAGCTGGCTGACCGAGCGCAAGCAGGGCAAACGGTCCTACCGGCAGCAGATGGCCGACTACAAGCGGGACCTGGCCAAGGCCCGCAAGGAGGTCACCGAGGCGGCCCGCTGGGAGCGCCGGATGCGCCGGCACGACGCGCCCGACCCGGCCACGGTGCTGGTGACGGCGCTGGGCCCGCGGCGGCGGCTGTGGGAGCGCCGGCGCTGGGACTCCGACCGCCTGCTGCTGCGGGTCGGCACGGCCCGGCTGCGCTCGTCGATGGAGCTGACCGGCGGCTCCCCCAAGGACCGGCCCGAGCAGCCGATGCTCGAGGACGTGCCGGTCACGGTGCCGCTGATGGAGACGGGCGGGGTGCTCGGCGTGGCCGGGCCGCCGCGGGAGGTGCACGCGACCGCCCGGTGGCTGGTCGCCCAGGCCGCGGTCCTGCACAGCCCCCGGGATCTGTCGATCATCGTGCTGACCGACCAGTCCGGCCGGGCCGACTGGGAGTGGACCCGGTGGCTGCCGCACACCCGCCCGGACAACCGGGAGACGGTGTCGCTGACCGGCAGCTCGGCCGCGACCACGGCCCGCCGGGTCAGCGAGCTGGCCGGCATGGTGCAGCAGCGGCAGACGGTGGCCGACAACGCCGGGCGCGCGTTCGACCTGGGCCGGATACCGGTCGTGCTGGTGGTGCTGGACGGCGCCCGGCAGCTGCGGTCGCTGCCCGGGATGCCCATCGTGCTGCAGGACGGCCCCGCGGTCGGGATCCACGCCCTCTGCCTGGACGCGGAGGAGCGGCTGCTGCCCGAGGAATGCCGGGTGGTGGCGAGCTATCAGCCGGGCGAGCCGGTCGGGATGACCGTGCGGCGGGCGTTCGGCGACCGGATCCCCGGCGTGCTGGCCGACCAGGTCAGCGTGGCCTGGTGTGAGCGGGTGGCCCGGGCGATGACCGCGGTCCGCGACGTCAGCCGGGAGGAGGACGACAGCGCGCTGCCGACCTCGCTGCGGCTGCTGGACGTACTCGACCTGGAGCCGCCGGCGCCGGACCGGATCGCCGAGATCTGGCGCGCCAACGGCCGCACCACCGCGGCGCCGATCGGCGCGTCCGCCACCGGCACGTTCACCGTGGACATGAAGAAGGACGGGCCGCACGCGCTCGTCGCCGGCACCACCGGCTCCGGCAAGTCGGAGCTGCTGCAGTCGATCATCGCCGCGCTGGCCGTGGGCAACCCGCCGGACGCGATGACCTTCGTGCTCATCGACTACAAGGGCGGCGCTGCGTTCAAGGATTGCGTCGACCTGCCGCACACGGTCGGCATGGTCACCGACCTCGACGGCCACCTCACCGAGCGGGCCCTGCAGTCGCTGAACGCGGAGCTCAAGCGGCGCGAGCACATCCTCGGCCTGGTCGGGGCCAAGGACGTCGAGGACTACTGGGACACCATCGACCACCCCGACTTCGTGCCGCCGCCGGGCTATCAGCGCGACCCGATGCCGCGCACGATCCTCATCATCGACGAGTTCGCCTCGCTGGTGGAGGAGCTGCCGGAGTTCGTCACCGGCCTGGTCGGGATCGCGATGCGGGGCCGGTCGCTGGGCGTGCACCTGATCCTGGCCACGCAGCGGCCCTCGGGCGTCGTCTCGCCGGTGATCCGGGCCAACACCAACCTGCGGATTGCCCTGCGGGTCACCGACGACTCGGAGTCCACCGACGTCATCGACGCGCGGGAGGCGGCCCGGATCGCCAAGAGCACCCCCGGCCGGGCGTACGCGCGGACCGGCTTCTCCGCGCTCACCGCCTTCCAGGCCGGCCGGGTTGGCGGCCGCCGGCCGGGCGCGGTGGCGGGCCCGCCGCCGGCCTTCGCCGGGGTGGTCGGCTGGGACCGGCTGGACGCGCCGATCGAGCGGCCGCAGGTGGCCGAGGACGACTCCACCATGGAGACCGACCTGCAGGTGCTGGTCGAGGCGATCAAGGACGCCACGGCCCGGGCCGGGGTGCCGCGCTACCGCAGCCCGTGGCTGCCGGCGCTGCGGCAGGAGATCGCGCTGGCCGACGTGCCGGCGGTGGCCGGGCAGCCCGGGCCGGCCGATCCGGCCGGGCGGGTGCCGGCGGTGCCGTTCGGGATGGAGGACCTGCCCGAGAGCCAGGCCCAGGCGCCGCTGCTGCTGGACCTGGAGCACGGCAGCCACTTGATCCTGGCCGGCGCGCCGCGGTCGGGCCGGTCCACGGCGCTGCGCACGATCGCCGGCAGCATCGCCCGGCTGACCAGCAGCCGCGACGTCCACCTGTACGCGCTGGACTGCGGCAACGCGGCGATGATGCCGCTGGCCGAGCTGCCGCACTGCGGCGCGGTCGTGTCCCGCGACCAGGTCGACCGGACCGACCGGCTGCTGACGGTGCTGCTGGCCGAGATCGCCCGCCGGCAGGTGCTGCTGGCCCAGCACGGCTACGGCTCGCTGGCCGAGCAGCGGGCGGCCGCCGCGCCCGAGGAGCGGCTGCCCTACCTGGTCTTCCTGCTCGACCGGTGGGAGGGCTTCATGGCCTCCTTCGACGAGCTGGACGGCGGCCGGCTGACCCAGAACGTGCTGCGCATCCTGCGTGAGGGCCCCAGCGTCGGGCTGCGGGCGGTGGTGGCCGGCGACCGGTCGGCGCTGCTGGGCCGGCTGCCGACCACGATCGAGGACAAGCTCATCCTGCGGATGGGCGACCGCAACGACTATGGGCTCGGCGGCCTCCAGATGAAGAAGATGCCCGACTCCATGCCGCCGGGACGGGCGTTCCGCAACGACTCGATGGTGGAGACCCAGCTCGCCCTGCTCGACCCCGACCCGTCCGGTCCGGCCCAGGTCACGGCGCTGGCCCGGATCGCCGCGGCCGCCCGGGACCGGGACGCGTACGTGCCGCGGGCCCAGCGGCCGGCCCGGGTGGACGTGCTGCCGGCCCGGATCACGCTGCGCGAGGTGCTCGACCTGCCGGCGCCGCCCCGGCCGGCCAGTCCGATGTGGGCGCTGGTCGGCGTCGGCGGCGACGAGCTGGCCCCGATGGGGGTCGACCTGGACGACGACGGCCCCGGCTTCGTGATCGGCGGGCCGGCCCGGTCCGGCCGGTCGACGGCCCTGCTCACCGTGGCCCGGTCGCTGCTGGACGGCGGCAGCGAGCTGGTCCTGGTCACCCCGCGGCCGTCCCCGCTGCGGCACCTGGCCGGCGGGCCCGGGGTGCTGGGCGTGCTCACCGGCACCCCCACCGAGCAGGACCTGTACGGGTTGCTCGACCTGGCCCTGGGCCCGGTGGCGGTGCTCGTCGACGACGGCGAGTTGCTGGTCGACGCGCCGTGCGCGCCGGGCTTCGAGGCGGTGCTGCGGGAGGGCCGGGACGGGCAGCGGGCGCTGGTCGTGGCCGGGACCACCGGGGAGATGGTCAACGGCTACC
Organism: Mycobacteriales bacterium; assembly: GCA_036519715.1. GTDB lineage: Bacteria > Actinomycetota > Actinomycetes > Mycobacteriales > CADCTP01 > CADCTP01. The sequence goes on along the minus strand of DATDKW010000045.1, from coordinate 4,793 downwards.
GCGGCTACGTGGTCGAGGCGCGGAAGACCAAGTCCGGCGTGCTGCTCAACCCGGAACACCCGATGGAGGGCGAGCTGCTCGGCATCAAGCCGCCGCGCAGCGCGGTCGGGCCGATGCCGAAGGGCCGCGGGCTGCTCGTGCTGCGCGGCACCTACCTGCCGGTGCAGGTGCCGATGCCGGACGCCTGAGCCTGCTACCGTCTCGGCGCTTCACAGGTGATCTAGGGGGGACCGTGCGGACGAGGATCGCGATCGGCGGTGCGGTCGCGGCGGCGCTCGTCGCCGCGACGGTGCTGGTGTGGCCGGGCTCTCCGGCCGGGGCGGTGGCGACCACCGCCGGCCAGGTGGTCACCGTGTCGGCGCCCAGCGCCACCAGCACGACCGCTACGGTCGAGGCCTGGTCCCGCCAGCCCGACGGCCGCTACAAGCGGGTCGCCTACTTCCCGGGGGCCCGGATCGGCTCCGCCGGCATGGGCCCGACCTCGGAGGGGTTGTCGCGCACGCCGACCGGCCGCTACCGGCTGACCCAGCCGTTCGGCATCAAGCCCAACCCCGGCGTGTCCACGTCCTACTTCCAGGTCGACGCCAACGACGTCTGGACCGGCTCCACCGGCTCGGTGATCAACGAGCACCGCCGCTGCGCCGCCGGCACCTGCCCGGCGTCGTACGGGGCACTGGAGCGGCTCAGCAGATACCCCGGCTCGTACGACTACGGGGTCTTCATCGGCTACAACGCGCCCGTGCCGTACGGGACGGGCGCGGTCGCGGGCAAGGGGTCCGCGTTCTTCCTGCACGTGAAGAACTCGTCGGCGACCGCGGGCTGCGTCGCGGTGTCGGCCACCGAGCTGGTCTGGCTGATGCGCTGGTTCCGGTCGGCGGCCGGCCCGATCATCGCGCTCGGGATCGGCACCAACGCCTACAACCCGATCCCCCGCCGCTACACCTGACGGTCGCGCAGGGCGCGCAGCCACTCGTCGGCCTCGCGCAGGCGGGACGGGTCGGCCCGGTAGAGACGGCGGGTGCCGTCGGCGCGGACGGTGGCGAAGCCGGACTCGCGCAGCACCCGCAGGTGTTGCGACACCGCCGGCTGGCTGATGCCGAACTCGTCCCGCACCACCTCGGCCAGCGCCCCGGCCGGCCGCTCGCCCCCGGCCAGCAGCTCCAGGATCCGCCGCCGGACCGGATCGGCCAGCACCTCCAGCGCGTGCACAGCGGGGACGGTAGCGCTCACCAGGCGATCCGGTCGAAGGCCGCCCGCAGCCGGTCGCCCCGGGCCGGGTTGACCGCAGCCACCCAGGCGATCCGGCCGGTCAGGTGGGCCCGGAAGTCCGGGTGGCCGGCCCGGTTCTGGGACGCCGGCCCGTGCACGGCCGCGTTGTGCAGCAGCGCCCGCAACGCGTCGTACTCGTCCCGCCGGACGTTGGGGTGGGCGTTGACCACGATGCCGGTCACGGTCTGCCGGCCGCCGGCCCGCTGCACCCGGGTCTTGACCGGCTGCAGGCGGAACCCCTCCTCGACCGCGATCCGCCCGGCCGCGTCGATCATGCGGCCGGCGCGGAGGGTCGCGGCGCCGGAGAAGGTCAGGTCGTCGGCGTAGCGGGTGTACGTGGCGCCGGCCGCCGCGGCCAGCCCGGCCAGCCGGCGGTCCAGCCGGCCCGCGGCCAGGTTGGCCAGCGCGGGCGAGCTCGGCGCGCCCTGCGGCAGGTGCCCGGCCGCGAGCGCCGACCGCAGGCCGGGCGGCGCGCCGGCCAGCACCGGCAGCGGTGTCGCCACCGTGGTCAGCCCGGCCAGCCGCCAGGCCACCGGCTCGGGGTAGCCGGCCGACCGGAACAGGCCGTACACGCGGGGGGCGGTGACGGAGGCGAAGAACGTGGCCAGGTCGAGCGAGACGACCACGGCCGCGCCCGCGTGCCGGGCCGCCCCGGCCGGCGCCGAGCGCCCCGGCACGAACCCGTACGCCCAGGGCGAGGCCGGCAGCGCCGCCAGCACCTCGTCCAGGATCCGGCGCTGCACCGAGCGCAGCCGCGGCTGCGGCGCCTCCAGCAGCCGGACCCCGCCGCCGGGCCGGGCCAGCCACCGGCGCCGATAGTGCTGCAGCCGCACCCCGGCCGCCCGCCGCTGCAATCCGCGCACGTCCGCGAACCAGTCCAGCTCGCCGATGCTCAGCCCGAGCAGCGCCGCCAGCGACCCGACCGTGTCCAGGGCCGGTCCCGGCCGCGCCGACGGGCCCATCCGGGTCGGCGCCACGTACCACCGCCGGGGCGCCGGCAGCCGGCCGGCCGCCGACAGGTGGGCCGCGACCAGGGAGGCCAGCTCCCGGGGCCGGTCGGCCGGCGCGGACGGGTAGGCCCGGAGCACCTCGCGGACCACCGGTCGCAGCCACGGCTGCCCCGGCCCGGTCACGGTGCGGCCCCGGTCGGTCAGCGCCCGCTCGGTCCACCGCCCGGCCAGGAAGGCCCCGGCCAGCGCCCGTGCCAGCCGCTCCACCCGTACCCCCCGCACCGAGTCCAGGGTTGCGGCGACGCGGCCGACCTGTCGCGGTCGTGCGTGTGCGGACCTGCGCGGGAGCGCAGCGGAGCACAGGCGGTGCGCTGTGAGGACATGGAGCCGTCCCCGGGGTTGCCCCGGAGAGCCTGGGCGGACCCAGGCGTTCTCGGCGCGCGCCGCCGCAACCAGGCCGGAGCATACCCAGCCCGCCGCACGCGCGGCGCCGGCCGCCCCGGCGGATCCGGGGGCGGCCGGCGCCCGGAGCTACAGCGGCAGGTCCTCCAGCATCTCGGTGACCAGGGCCGCGATCGGCGACCGCTCCGACCGGGTCAGCGTCACGTGCGCGAACAGCGGGTGCCCCTTCAGCGCCTCGATCACCGCCGCCACCCCGTCGTGCCGCCCGACCCGCAGGTTGTCCCGCTGGGCCACGTCGTGGGTGAGCACCACCCGCGACCCCGCGCCCAGCCGGGACAGCACGGTCAGCAACACGCCCCGCTCCAGCGACTGGGCCTCGTCGACGATGACGAACGAGTCGTGCAGCGACCGGCCCCGGATGTGGGTCAGCGGCAGCACCTCGATCATGCCGCTGTCCAGGACGTGGTCCAGGACCTCCTTGCTGACCAGCGCACCGAGCGTGTCGAAGACGGCCTGGGCCCAGGGCGCCATCTTCTCGCCCTCGGAGCCGGGCAGGTAGCCCAGGTCCTGGCCGCCGACGGCGTACAGCGGCCGGAAGACGACGACCTTCTTGAACGCCCGCCGCTCCAGCACGTTCTCCAGCCCGGCGCAGAGCGCCAGCGCGGACTTGCCGGTGCCGGCCCGGCCGCCGAGGGAGACGATCCCGACCTCGGGGTCCAGCAGCAGGTCCAGCGCCACCCGCTGCTCCGCCGACCGGCCGTGCAGCCCGAACGCCTCCCGGTCGCCCCGGACCAGCTTGACCTGCTTGTCCGCGGTCACCCGGCCCAGCGCCGAACCGCGCGGCGAGAGCAGCCGCAGCCCGGTGTGGCAGGGCAGGTCGGCGGCCGCGGGCAGGTCGATGCGCTCGTCGGAGTAGAGCGCGCCGATCTCGTCCTCGCCCACCTCCAGCTCGATCATCCCGGTCCAGCCGGAGTCGACCGCCAGCTGCGCCCGGTATTCGTCGGACGGGATGCCGACCGCCGCGGCCTTCACCCGCAGCGGCATGTCCTTGGACACCAGCACGACGTCGCGCCCGTCGGCGGACAGGTTGCGGGCGACCGCGAGGATCCTGGAGTCGTTGTCGGCGCCCTCCTCGGACGACCGGCGGAAGCCCACCGGCAGCACGGACAGGTCACTGTGGTTCAGCTCGACGTGCAGCGTGCCGCCGCCGTCGCCGAGCGGGATCGGGTTGTCCAGCCGGCCGTGCTTGATGCGCAGGTCGTCGAGCATGCGCAGCGCCTGGCGGGCGAACCAGCCGAGCTCCGGGTGATGCCGCTTTCCCTCCAGCTCCGAGATCACGATGAGGGGCAGGACGACCTCGTGCTCACCGAAGCGAGCGGGTGCTCCGGGATCGGAGAGCAGCACGCTGGTGTCGAGGACGTAGGTCTTGCGGGATTCGGTCGTGCGGCGGTCGGCCACAGGCCCTCCCTGCGGGCGGCACACCAACGCCCGATCTCGAAGGTCCGGCACGCCCACGAGGGGGCTGGTGCCGGCCCCCTCGCCGTCGACTGCTCGACACGTCAGGGCCTCCCGGGGGGTGCTCCGGCACGGAGCGCCACCGCCCCGAACGGTACGGGGCGAAAGGTGCCAGTGCCAGGAAATCGCCGAGGCGAGGTACGACCACTGTTGACCTTGACCGGGTGGTCACCACGCTGACATCGTGCGGAAACAACAACGATCACAGGGGGCGCAACCCGGGTGAAGAAGCTCATCAACGACCCCGCTGACGTCGTGCTGGACGCCTTGCGCGGAGTCGCCGCCGCCCATCCCGACCTGCGGGTCGACCTCGAGAACCGCATCGTCGTACGCGGTGATGCGCCGCAGCAGAACACGGTCGGGGTGATCTCCGGCGGTGGATCCGGGCACGAACCGCTGCACGGCGGATTCGTCGGTCCGGGCATGCTCGACGCCGCCGTCGCGGGGGCGGTGTTCACCTCACCGACACCCGATCAGATCACCGCCGCCACCACGGCCGTGTCCGGCGGCGCCGGGGTGCTGCACATCGTGAAGAACTACACCGGCGACGTGCTGAACTTCCAGATGGCCGCCGAACTGGCCGCCGACGACGGGCTGCAGGTCGAGTCCGTGGTCGTCAACGACGACGTGGCGGTGGAGAACAGCACGTGGACCGCG
>DATDKW010000044.1:0-20981 GCA_036519715.1 Mycobacteriales bacterium | reverse complement strand
GATGGCCTGGCCGGAGATGATCGAGCCGGCCATGATGCCGGCGACCAGCGGGATCGTGGCCAGCCCGGCCAGGGTCGGCGAGTAGCCCTTCACGATCTGCAGGTAGAGCGGCAGCACCAGGATGGCGCCGAACATGCCCATGCCGATGATCGTGCTGCTGATGCTGGCGATCGCGAACGTCCGGCCGCGGAACAGCCGCAGCGGCAGCAGCGCGTCGTCCTTGTACGCCCGCTCGGCCAGGTAGAACAGGATCAGCCCGACCGCGCCGATGCCGTAGCAGAGCAGGCTCCGCCCGGACGCCCAGCCCCACGTGCGGCCCTGCTCGGCCACCGTCAGCAGCGGCACCAGGCCGACGATCAGCGCGACCGCGCCGGCCCAGTCGATGCGGTGGTCGCGGCGCTCGTGCGGGATGTGCAGCACCCGCTGCACGACGACCAGCGCGGCCAGCCCGACCGGCACGTTGATGTAGAAGATCCAGCGCCAGCCGGACACGCCCAGGATGCTGTCGGTGCCGGCGAACAGGCCGCCCAGCACCGGGCCGAGCACGCTCGAGGTCCCGAAGACGGCCAGGAAGTAGCCCTGGTAGCGGGCCCGCTGCCGGGGCGGCACGATGTCGCCGATGATCGCCAGCGCCATCGAGAACAGGCCGCCGGCGCCGATGCCCTGGATCGCGCGGAACGCGGCCAGCTCGTACATGGAGCGGGACAGGCCGCACAGGGCCGAGCCGATGATGAAGATCGCGATGGCGAACAGGAAGAACTGCTTGCGCCCGTAGATGTCGGACAGCTTCCCGTACAGCGGGGTGGAGATCGTCGAGGTGATGAGGAACGCGGTGGTCGCCCAGGCCTGGAGCGAGAAGCCGTTGAGGTCGTCGGCGATCGTCCGGATCGCGGTGGACACCACGGTCTGGTCGAGCGCCGCGAGGAACATCCCCATCATCAGCCCGACGAGGATGGTGAGGATCTGTCGGTGGGTGAAGCCCCCGTCGGTCTGCTCCGACGGTGCGCTCCGGGTGGCCGGGGTGGTCATGCGAGCTCCTGCTCTGCGGGACTACGGGAACTACTGGAAGCAAAGGCGCGGGGGACCGGCGGGCAGCACACGACCCCGAGCCCGTTGTTGAACCGGTCGAGCAGCGACGCGAACATCGCCACCTCCTCGTCGGTCCAGCCCTCGACGGCGGTGGCCAGCAGCTCGCGGCGCTGGGTCCGCAGCCGCTCGCAGACCTCGCGGCCGGCGTCGGTGATGGCCAGCAGGCTGGCCCGGCCGTCGGACGGGTCGGGCTCGCGCCGCACGAACCCGCGCCCGACGAGCTCGGCCACCTGCCGGCTGATCGTGGACGGGTCGGCGAAACTGGCCTCGGCCAGGGCGCCCGGGCGCAGCGGCCCGCGCATCAGCGGGAAGAGCAGCAGCATCGCGGACCGGTCGTGCCCCACGCCCCCGCCGACCTCGCGGGCGGCGGCGGCCTTCACCGGGTGCATGAGCCGCATCAGCCGGCTCACCTCGGTCGCGAGCTGCTCCTCGGAAGCGGCTCGGGTCATGGTCACCGAGGGTAGAACTGCTTGCATGAGTCAACCAACTAAAATATCCCCCAAGACGTCCGATTGATGTGCAGGCGACCGGGGATGCGGGCCGGGCGCTGTGGTGGACGCCCGATTGGTGCGCGCGCCCGGGCCGGGTGCTGGGCCGGCCGGGACGTCGAGCTGGTGCAGGCCCTGCGGGGGCTGGACGAGGACAACGTCGACGGGCCGAACGCGGTCATGTCGGCGATGAAGGCCAAGCTCGGCGGTTCGGACTAGGGGTCGAGGCAGGCCTGGATCGCTGGCGCCAGCAGCGCCACGATCTCGTCGTCGGCGGCGGAGGCGAGCGGCTCGACCTGGATCACGTACCGCAGCAACATCAGGCCGACCGCCTGCCCCGCCGCCGCCGAGACCCGCATCGGAGACGAGCCCGTCGCCGTGGCCACCCGGCTGAACAGGACCTTGCCCAGCAGGTCCCGCAGCATCGCCGCGGCCTGCTCGTTTCCGGTCGAGGACCGCAGCAGCGCGAGCAGCGGCGCCCGGCTGGCCGGGTTGCCCCAGACCGAGAGCAGGAACCGGGCCAGCCGCTCGCCGAACTGCTCCCGCGGCCCGTCCAGGATCGCCGGCAGCACCACCGCGGGGTCGACCGGGAAGTCGACCGAGGCGATGAAGATCTGCTCCTTGGTCCCGAAGAAGTGGTGCACCAGGGCCTGGTTGACGCCGGCCTCGGCGGCGATGGCGCGGATGGTGGTCCCGTCGTAGCCGCGCTCGCCGAACTTCCGGCGCGCGGCGTCGAGGATCTCCTCCCGGGTCACGGTCGGGCCCGGGCGGCGTCCCGTGCGCGCCATGCCCCTCCTCTCAGCCGGACTGCCTCCGCAACGTGGCGGCACCGAGGGCGAGGGCCAGCAGGGACGCCCCGGCGACGATCACGATGTCACGCCACAGCTCGGCGGGCGCGTCGGCCGAGCCGGTGACCAGGCGCATGGCCGCGATCGCGTACGACAGCGGGAGCGCGTCCGAGACCCACCGCAGCAGGGCGGCCATCTGGTCGCGGGCGACGAACAGCCCGCCCAGCAGCACCTGCGGCAGCGCGACGACCGCGAGGAACTGGACGGCCTGGAACTCGGTCCGGGCGAAGGCGCTGACCGCCAGCCCGAGCGCGGTGCCGAGCAGCGCGTCCAGCACCGCGATCAGCAGCAGCAGCCAGACCGGGCCGGCCACGTCCAGGCCGAGCAGGCCGACGGTGACGGCCGTGACCAGGCTCACCTGGACCAGCGCGACCAGCCCGAACGCGAGCCCGTAGCCGAGCAGGAAGTCCAGCCGACCCATCGGCATCGTCATCAGCCGCTCCAGGGTGCCGCTGCGCCGCTCCCGCAGCGTCGCCACCGAGGTCACCAGGAACATCACCGTGAACGGGAAGATCCCCAGCAGGGCCGGGGCGATCCGGTCGAAGCGCTCGGGGGCGTCGAAGACGTAGCGCAGCAGCACCATCAGCACGGTCGGGAAGACCAGCAGCAGCGCGGCCGTGCGGTGGTCGTGGCGGAGCTGGTCCAGCACCCGCCGCGCGGTCGCCAGGGTCACCGTGACGGTCATGACGCGACCTCCTGCCGGCCGTCACGGACCAGCCGGATGAACGCCTGCTCGGTGTCGGCGGCGCCGGTGCGCCGGATCAGCCCGGCCGGGCTGTCCTGGGCCAGCACGGCGCCGTCCCGCATGAGCAGCAACTGGTCGCAGCGGGACGCCTCGTCCATGACGTGGCTGGAGATCAGCATGGTGACACCCGTCCCGGCCAGCCGGTGGAAGAGGTCCCACAGCTCGCCCCGCAGCACCGGGTCCAGCCCGACGGTCGGCTCGTCCAGCACCAGCAGCCGGCTCTGCCCGAGCAGCGCGACGGCCAGGCTGGCCCGGCCGAGCTCACCGCCGGAGAGCTCGCCGGCCAGCCGGTGCGCATACCGGGAGAGCCCCACCAGGTCCAGGACCCGACCCGCGTCGGCCGGGTCGTCGCCGCGGACGGCCGCGAAGTAGCGCAGGTTCTCGGTCAGCGTGAGGTCCTGGTAGACCGCCGGGGTCTGGGTCGAGTAGCCGACCAGCCGGCGCAGCGGGGGGCTGCCGGCCGGCCGGCCGAGCACGGTGACGCGGCCGCCGGTGATCCGCTGCACGCCGACGATCGCCCGCATCAGCGTGCTCTTGCCCGACCCGCTGGGCCCGAGCAGGCCGGTGATCACCCCGGCCGGCAGCTCGGCGTCGATGCCGCGCAGCACCTCCTGGCCGGCGCGGACGACGCGAAGGCCCTCGATCTCGACCGGCGAACTCGTCATGCGATTAATTAAGCCGCCGGGGCATCCCGGCCGTCAAGGGTCGGCCCCCGGTGAAGGTGGGTAGGGTCTGCGGCCGTGACGAGTGCTGACCTTCTCGCGGACGCGTTCGACCGGATCAAGGGCGTGGTCGGGCGGGCGCTGGACGGGCTCTCCGACGAGCAGCTCGCGGCCCAGGTCGGACCGGGCGCGAACTCCGTCGGCTGGCTGGTCTGGCACCTGACCCGGATCCAGGACGACCACGTCTGCGCCGTCGCCGGCGTCGAGCAGGCCTGGACCGAGCAGGGCTGGTACGACCGCTTCGGCGTCCCCTTCGACTCCGCCGACCACGGCTACGGCCACCGCGAGGAGCAGGTCCGCGCGGTGCGGGTGTCCGGCGAGCTGCTGCGCGGTTACCACGACGCCGTGCATGCCCGGACCCTGGATTACGTGCGGACGCTGACCGATCCCGACTACGACCGGGTCGTGGACACCAACTGGGACCCGCCGGTGACCCTCGGCGTCCGGCTGGTCAGCGTCATCTCCGACGACCTCCAGCACGCCGGCCAGGCCGCGTACGTCAAGGGCCTGCTCCAGCGCGGCCAGGCCTAGGACCGGCCCGGTCGGGCAGACCCGGTCCCGTGCTGCTTCGGGATCCGGGGATTCGTACGGTGCTGCTGGTCCGGTTGCGGGTCGGCCTGGGTGACCTGCTCTGCGGGGTGCCGGCCCTGCGGGCGCTGCGCCGGGCCCGGCCCGACCTGCACGTCGCCCTGCTGACCTGGGCCGAGATGGCCCCGGTGGTCGACCGCTACGGCCGGTACGTGGACGAGCTGGTCGACTTCCCGGGCTGGCCCGGGATCCCGGAGCGGCCGCCGCGGGACGACCCCGGCTTCCTGCCCGCCGTCCGGGCCCGCCGGTTCGACGCCGCGTTGCAGGTGTACGGCGACCGCCCGGCCGCCAACGAGGTGACCGAGGCGGTCGGGGCCCGGCACGTCGGCGGGTTCCACGACCCGGCCCGGCACCCGGCCGACCCGGCCACCCACCTGCCGTACCCGGCCACTATGCACGAGGTCCACCGGCACCTGGCGCTGCTGCAGCACCTGGGCGTGCCGCCGGCCGGGGAGGACCTGGAGTTCCCGCTCACCGCGGCCGACCGGGCCGAGGCCGCCGACCTGGTCCGCGGCCGCTACGCCGTGCTGCACCCGGGCGCGACCTCCTCCAGCCGACGCTGGCCGGTCGAGCGCTGGGCCGCGGTCGGCGACGCGCTGGTCCGGGACGGGCTGCCGGTGCTCGTCACCGGCGTGCCGGGGGAGGAGGAGTTGACCGCCGCGGTGGTGGAGGCGATGGCGGAGCCGGCCCGGGACGCCTGCGGGGCGACGTCGCTGGGCGGGTTCGCGGCGGTGCTGGCCGGCGCGACGCTGCTGGCGTCCAACGACACCGGCGCGGCCCACCTGGCCGTCGCGGTCGGCACCCCGTCGGTCACGGTCTTCCTGTCCGGGGACCCCCGGCGCTGGGCCGGGCTGCGCCGGGACCGGCACCGGATCGCCCGGGCCGACGTCGGCTGCAACCCGTGCCCGCACCTGGACTGCCCGATCGACCACCGCTGCGCGACCCGGATCCCGCCCGCCGCCGTGCTCGAGCAGATCAGCTACCTACCCCTCTGACCCCCGGGGCCCGGTGATCGCGGCGTAGGTGGCGGCGACGGTGGCGATGGTGTCGCGCTCGTCGAAGCGGGTGAGGCCAGCGGCCCGGGCCCGCGCGCCCAGCCGCCGCCGGGCCGCCGGGTCCGCGGCCAGGCCGGCCAGCGCCGCGGTCAGCGCCCCGGCGTCCTCCGGCGGGACCAGCACGACCAGGTCGCCCAGCTCGGCCGCGATGTCGCCGACGTCGGCGGCCACGCAGGGCAGCCCGGCCACGACCGCCTCCAGCAGGGCCAGCGGCAGCGCCTCGGCCCGGGACGGCAGGCAGAACACGTCCGCGCCGGCCAGGAAGGCCGGCACGTCGTCGGTGTGCCCGGCCAGCCGCACCGGCAGACCGTGGGCGGCGGCGGTCAGGGCGGCCCGGTCCCGGCCCTCGCCGGCGATCGCCACCTCCACCGGGACGCCGTCGGCGAGCAGCCGCCGGGTCGCCTCGATCAGCAGGTCGAAGCCCTTCTGCGCGGTGAGCCGGCCGACCGCCCGGACCTGCAGCCGACCGCCGGGCCCGACTGCCCGGCCGGCCGCCGGTCCGACGGGCACGCCGTTGCGGACCACCGTCGGGGTCAGCCCGTACGCCGCGCTCAGCCGGCGCCCGATCCGGGCCGAGCGGACCAGGACGGCCGCGCAGGCCCGGTACGCCGGGGCCAGCCCGGGGTCGACGGTGCCGGTCATGTGCACGTCGGCGACCGTGGGCGGGCCGGCTGCCGCCACCGCGGCCAGGACCGGCCCGCAGCCAGCCGGGTCGGTCATGTTGACGTGGGCGAGGTCGGCGCGGGCGACCGCCGCCGCCACCCGGCGCGGGTCCTTCGGGACTCGGCGGACCGCCGCCCCGGCCCCGGCCAGCGCCCGGACCAGCCGGTCCGGCACCGGCTCCGTGCACACCACCGTGCGGGTCAGCCCGGGCAGGCCGCGGACCAGCTGGACCACGCACTGCTCGGCCCCACCGTACGTCGCGCTGTCGACGACCCAGGCGACGTGCGTCACCGGACCGCCGGCAGGCTGACGGCCCGGTAGATGTCCAGGACCCGGCCGGCCAGGATGCCCCAGTCGTGCCCGGCCACCCGGGCCCGGCCGCTCGCGCCCAGCCCGGCCGCCACGGCCGGGTCGGCCAGCACCCGGCCGATGGCCGCGGCCAGCGCGACCGGGTCCCCCGGCGGCACCAGCAGGCCGTCCACGCCGTCCCGGACCAGCTCCGGGATCCCGCCGACGCGGCTGGCGACCACCGGCCGTCCCGCGGCCATCGCCTCGACCAGCGCGGTGCCGAGCTCCTCGTAGCGGGAGGGCAGTACGGCGACCTCGGCCCCGGCCAGCAGCCCGGGGACGGCCCGGTGCGGCAGGAAACCGGTCACCCTGACCCGGTCGGCCACGCCCAGCCCGGCGGCCAGCCGCTCCAGGGCGCCGCGCTCCGGGCCGTCGCCGGCCAGCGTCACCGGGCGGCCCGCCGGCAGCAGCGGCACCGCCCGGACCAGCGTGTCCAGGCCCTTCTGCCGGTGCAGCCGGCCCACGAACAGCACCCCGGTGGGCTCGGCGGACGCCGCGACCGCCGGCGCGAAGGCGGCGGCCTGCATCCCGGACGGCACCACGTGCACCCGGCCGGGCGGCACCCGGGACCCGACCACGGCGGCCAGCCGGTCGGTCAGGGTGATGACCGCCGCCGCCCGCCGCACGGCCGCGTCCTCGGCCGCGCCCCCGACCGTACGGAGGAAGCGGCTGCGCGGGTCGCGGCCGGTCAGCGTGTGCCGCGGGCTCAGGTGCACGGTCAGCACCAGCGGCGCGGCGAACCGGCGGGCCGCGGCCAGCGCCACCAGCAGGACCGCCGCGTCCTCGCCGAGGTGCGCGTGCACCAGGTCGTACGGGCCGGGCAGGGTGGCCACCGCCTGGGCCGCGGCCGGCCCGTAGGCCTGCCGCAGGCGCCGGATCGGCAGGCCGACCCGCAGCACCTCGCCGCGGTCGCCCAGCGCCTCCCGCCGCGCCGCCCCGGGCCGGTACGCGGTCAGCACGGTCTGCGGCACCCCGAGCCGGTCCAGGGCGGCCGAGAGCTGGCCGGTGTGGTTCTGCATGCCGCCGACCGGGTCGTACCCGGCCGCGGCCAGGCCCCGGTCCGGGACCGGGAACACCGAGGCCAGCCGCAGCACCCGCGGCAGCCCGGCGTCCGCGGGCCGCGGCGGGACAAGCGGCACGGGCACGATCGACATGCGTCACCTCCGGCAGTCCGGGGCATCACCCTGTGCGCGCCGGGTAAACGCGCCATATGCCGCCTACCAGGATCGGCGTGCTCGGCGCGGGCTTCATCGCCGGCCGGCACGTCGAGACGCTGTGCTCCCTGCCCGACGTCGCCGTGGTGGGGATCTGCGACCCGCAGCAGGACCGGGCGGCGGCGCTGGCTGCCCGGGCCGGCGCCGCGGTGTTCGGCGACCTGGACACGATGCTGGACCAGGCCCGGCTCGACGCCGTGTACCTGTGCGTGCCCCCGGATGCGCACGGCGCGCCCGAGCGGGCCGTGCTGGCCCGCAGGCTGGGCCTGTTCGTGGAGAAGCCGCTGGCTCCCGACCTGGCCGTGGCCGAGGTGCTGGCCAAGGAGATCGACGCGGCCGGGGTGCCGACGGCGACCGGCTACCACTGGCGCTACCTGGACACCGTCGAGAAGGCGGCGCGGCTGCTGGACGGCCGGCCGCCGCGGCTGCTCGCGGCCAGCTGGCTGGACCGCACCCCGGGTACGCCCTGGTGGCCGGTCCGGGCGTCCTCCGGCGGCCAGCTGGTCGAGCAGGCCACTCACCTGTTCGACCTCTGCCGGCTGCTGGGCGGCGAGGTCGACGCGGTGTCCGCGGTGGCCGGGCGGTCACCGGCCGGGGCCGGCGACATCGACCACGTGGCCGCGGGCACGCTGTCCTTCGCGTCCGGGGCGGTGGGCTCCATCACCTCGACCTGCCTGCTGCACCGGGGCTGGCGGATGGGGCTGGAGGTGGTCGCCGACGGGCTGGTCCTGGCCCTGACCGAGCGGGAACTGGTCGTGGACGACGGCACCGAGGTCCGGACGGTGCCGGTGGGCGTGGACCCGGTGCGGCGGGAGGACGCCGACTTCGTCGCCGCCGTGCGCGGGGAGCCGGTCCGGCCCCGGGTTCCGTACGGGGAGGCGCTGCGGACCCACCGGCTCGCCGTCGCGGTGGCCCGGGCCGCGGCCACCGGGACGACGGTGACGGTCGATGGCTGAGTCCCTCGGTGTGGCCGCGCCCGGGGTGCCGGCGTTCTTCGACCTGCCGGCGCCGGAGCCGGAGGCGGGCGGGTTCCGGGTCCGCACGATCGCCACCGGGCTCTCGGCCGGCACCGAGCTGACCTTCCTCAAGGGCACCAACCCGTACCACCAGCGGACCTTCGACCGGGCCCGCCGGGTCTTCGTCGACGGCCCGCCGACCTCGGCGTACCCGGTCCGGGCGATGGGCTACATGGAGGTCGCCGAGGTCACCGAGAGCCGGGCCGACGGGGTGGCCGAGGGCGACGTGCTGGCCATGGCGTACGGGCACCGGCGGGCCTACACGGCCGGGCCGGGGGAGTTCCGGTTCCCGCTGCCGCCCGGCTTCGACCCGGTGCTGGGCACGCTGGTGGCCCAGCTGGGACCGATCTGCGCCAATGGGCTGCTGCACGCGTCGGCCCAGGCCGGGGCGGACGGGCTGGCCGGCGGGGTGGCCGGCCGGCGGGTGCTGGTCACCGGGGCCGGCCCGATCGGGCTGCTCACGGCGCTGTTCGCGATCGGGCAGGGGGCGGCCGAGGTCGCGGTGGCCGACCCCACCCCGGCCCGGCTGGCGGCGGCCAAGGGGCTGGGGCTGGACACCGTGGAGGGACCGGCCTGGGAGCACTGGGCCGACGGCGCCGACCTGGCCTTCCAGTGCCGCGGGCAGAGCGCCGCGCTGGTCACTGCGCTCAAGGCGCTGCGCCCGGAGGGGACGGTGATCGACCTCGCCTTCTACCAGGACGGCGCCCCCGACCTGCGGCTGGGTGAGGAGTTCCACCACAACGCGCTGACCGTGCGGTGCGCGCAGATCGGCCGGATCGCGCTGGGCTGGGACCGGGCCCGGCTGGCCGCGTCCACAGTGGACCTGCTGCGGGCCGCCGGGCCGGCGGTGCGGGAGCACCTGGTCACCGACGTGCTGCCGCTGGCCGACGCCCCGGCCTTCCTGGTCGAGCTGGCCGAGCGGCGCCGGCAGGCGCTACTGGCGGTGTTCCTGCCCTGACGTTCGCTCCAGCACCCGCTCCAGCAGCGGGACGTGCTCCTCGAAGGTGAACCGGGCCTGCTGCGCCGCCATCGCGGTCCGGGCCGTGGCCAGGGCCGGCCCGTGCAGCTGGTCGGCCAGGTCGTCGAGGTCGAGGTAGAGGAGCCCGGCGCCGGTCTCCCGGACGACCCGGTCCATCGCCACCGCGTGTCCGCTGTGGTCGGGCTGCAGCACCGGCAGGCCGGCCACCGCCAGCGGGCCCAGCCGGGCCGGCTGGTTGAGGTCGTCCCAGCTGGCCCGGCGCAGGTCGCCGCCGTTGTCGCTGCCGACCCGGTGCAGCCAGCCGGCGTCGTAGCGGCCGAGCTCGACCGCCCACCGGTCCTGGTGCACGGCCGGGTGCAGGTGCAGGAACCGGCGCGCGGCCGGGGCCACGGAGGCCAGCCAGGACTCCCACTCGCCCTTGGGCCCTGGCGCCCGGACGGCGCCGTGCAGGTGTACGTGCACCCGGGCCGCGGCCAGCCGCTCGACGGTGGCCGCGTCCAGCCCGAGGGCCCGGCCGACCACCACGGTGTGCACGTCACCGTCGAGTTCGGACAGTCGCGGCGGCGGCGGGCCGCCGGGCAGCCAGTGGGCCGAGGGCAGGTCGCCGTCCAGCACCGACACCCGGGCCGGGTCCAGCCCGGGCAGGTTGAGCCCGAACCAGGCCGCCTCCTCCGGGGTCGAGAACAGCACCGCGTCGGCCCCGGTGACGAGCTCGGCCAGCTGCGGCCACTCGCCCCGGGCGATGCTGCGCTGGGGTGACTCCTTGAAGTGCCAGACGAACGGGACCCGTTGCCGCCGGGCCGCGGCCAGCAGCGCCGCGCAGTACGGCACGGCCCGCCAGTTGAGCAGGCCGTAGACGACGTCGGGGCGGGTCCGGCGCAGCACCTCGTCCGGGTCGCCACCGCCGGCCTCGGCCACGTGCCCGAACGGCAGCGGGCCCACGGTGCTGGCCCCGAGCCCGTCCGGGGTCCAGGTGCCGGACAGCCGGTGCCCGCGGGCGGCCAGGGCCAGCACCCGCTCCGGGTTGTAGGCCAGCTCGCCGGCCAGCAGCACGTGCCACCCGGTGCCGGCCGGCTCGTACCGGCGGGTCCGGAGGCCGGCGTAGAGGGCGACCTCGTCCACCGCGCCGCCGTCGGTGCTGTGGAACCGCAGCGGCCCGGGCACCCGGTAGCGGTGCCGGAAGACGTTGAGCCCGCCGTCGTACGCCTCCCGGATGGCCTTGTGCCGCTGGCCCGGGTGGTCCACCCACTCGCACGTCGTCCGTCCGGTGTGGACGGCCGGGCCCAGCCGGGACCAGAACAGCCGGTCCAGGTCGTCGCTCTCGCCCTCGTCCCGCTCCGTCCACCGCTGGTCGGTGCGCCGGTGGCCGACCTGCACCAGCTGGGCGCAGAAGCCGTCGGGCGGGCCGGGGCTGCGCCGGCCGCCGTGGTGGACCACGCCGGAGACCGCGACCGCGGCTCCGTCCAGTGTGGACACCAGGGCGGACAGGTGGCCGGGATACCAGACGTCGTCGGCCGGCAGGTAGGCGATCAGCGGGGCCGTGGCCGCGTCCAGCCCGCGGTTGCAGGCGGCGCCGAGGCCGGTGTTGACCGGCGACCGCAGCAGCCGGATCCGCGGGTCCGGCGGCAGGTCGAGCGGGGTGGGAGAGCCGTCGTCGACCACCACCGCCTCCCAGTCGGGGAGGTCCTGGGCCAGCAGGCCGGCCAGGGCCCGGGGCAGCCAGCCGGCCTGGTCGTACACGGGCAGGACGACCGAGATCCGCGGGGTCACCGGCGACCGCCTACCCGGGTCCGGGCGGCCTCACGCCCCGGCGCGCCGGACCCGGCGCGCCGGGGTGGTGGCCGGGGCCCGGACGGGGAAGATCCTGGGCATGGCCGTGCTGGTGTTCGACGTCAACGGGACCCTGTCGGACCTCGGCCCGATGGGGACCCGGTTCGCCGAGGTCGGGCTGCCCCCGACCGCGGCGCAACAGTGGTTCACCGCGGTGCTGCGGGACGGGATCGCGGTGTCGGCGGCCGGCGGGCTGGTCCGGTTCGCCGACGTCGCCCGGGCCGTACTGGCGCCGCTGGTGCAGGAGGACCCGGAGGCCATCGCGCACGTGCTGGACGGGTTCGCCCAGCTCAGCGTGCACCCGGACGTGGTCGACGGGGTCCGAGCGCTGCGGGCCGCCGGGCACCAGCTGGCCACGCTGAGCAACGGCGCGGCCTCGGTCGCCGAGGGCCTGCTGACCCGGGCCGGGATCCGGGACCAGTTCGGCTGGGTGCTGTCGGTGGAGGACGCCGGCCGGTGGAAGCCGGCCCGCCCGGCCTACCTGCACGCCGCGCAGGCGACCGCGACCGCGCCGCGGGAGCTCACGCTGGTGGCCGCGCACCCGTGGGACATCGACGGGGCGGCCCGGGCCGGGCTGCGGACCGCGTTCGTGGACCGGGACGGCGCCGGCTACCCGCCGCACCTGCTGCCGCCGGACCGTACGGTCGCGGCCGTCGGCGAGCTCGCGGGCTGAGCCGGGCCTGCGGGCCGGATTGTGACAGGGTGAGCCGGGTGGAGATCACGCATCCGGACGAGGAGCTGTTCGACGGCGCCGGGGCGACCAAGCGCGACCTGGCCGACTACCTGACCGCGATCGCCGATCGGATGCTGCCGGAGCTGGCCGGGCGGCCGCTGTCGGTCATCCGGGTCCGGCCCGGACAGGACCCGTTCATGCAGAAGAACCTGCCCAAGTACGCCCCGGACTGGATCCACCGGGTCGGAGTCTGGGCCGAGCGGTCCCGGCGCGAGGTGACGTACGCACTGTGCGACGACGAGCGGACCCTGCTCTGGTTCGGCAACCAGCGGGCGGTCGAGTACCACCCGACGCTGACCCGGATCGACGACCCGGACTCGCCGATCACGATGGTGATGGACCTGGACCCGCCCGAGGGGGCCGGCTTCGAGGTCGTCACCGCGGCCGCGCACCTGGTCCGGCGGGCGCTGGACGACGCCGGGATGTCCGGCGCGGTCAAGACCAGCGGGTCCAAGGGCGTGCACGTGATCATCCCGATCGCGGCCGGCACGCCGGTCGAGGACGTCGCGGCCGCGACCCGGGCGCTGGCGGCCCGGGCCGAGCGGCTCGACCCGGGCCTGGCCACCAGCGAGTTCGTCAAGGATCGGCGGGAGGGCAAGGTCTTCCTGGACTCGACCCGGGCCGGCGGGGCGACGGTGGTGGCCGCGTACAGCCCGCGGATCCGGCCCGGCACGCCGGTGTCCTTCCCGGTGGAGTGGTCGGAGCTGGACGGAATCAGCCCGGGGGACTTCACGGTTGGCACCGCGGTCGAGGCGCTGCGGTCCCGGCCGGACTGGGCCGCCCTGCTGCCCGAGCCGCAGCAGCTCGACGCCGGGCTGGTCGAGGAGGGACGGGACATCCCGATCGCCCGGGTGCAGGCCATGCACGAGGGCAAGCGCCGGGCCAAGGCCCGGCGCGACGCGGACGAGGAGAAGTAGTTGTCGAAGGTCTGGTTCATCACCGGTACGTCCAAGGGCTTCGGCCGGGAGTGGGCCATCGCGGCCCTGGAGCGCGGGGACCGGGTCGCCGCGACCGCCCGGGACACGAGCACGCTCGACGACCTGGTCAAGCAGTACGGCGAGGCGGTGCTGCCGATCCGGCTCGACGTGACCGACCGGGCGGCGGCGTTCGCGGCGGTGTCGCAGGCCCACGACCACTTCGGCCGGCTCGACATCGTGGTCAACAACGCCGGGTACGGGCACTTCGGGTTCGTGGAGGAGATCACCGAGGCCGAGGCCCGGGCCCAGCTGGACACCAACCTGTTCGGCGCGCTGTGGGTGACCCAGGCCGCGCTGCCGTACCTGCGGGAGCAGGGCAGCGGGCACATCCTGCAGGTGTCCTCGATCGGCGGGATCTCCGCCTTCCCGTGGGTCGGGATCTACCACGCCTCCAAGTGGGCGCTCGAGGGGATCACCCAGTCGCTGGCCCAGGAGGTCGAGCAGTTCGGGATCAAGGTCACCGCGATCGAGCCGGGCGGGTACGCGACCGACTGGTCCGGTCCGTCGGGCACGTTCTCCGACCGGCTGCCGGCCTACGAGGCGTACTTCGACCAGGTCATGGAGGCGCGCCGGCAGCGGGTGGGGACGCCGGGGGACCCGGTCGCGACCCGGGCCGCGATCCTGGAGCTGGTCGACGCCCCGGACCCGCCGCGACGGGTCTTCTTCGGCACCGCGCCGCTGGGGATCGCCACCGCCGACTACGAGTCCCGCCTCGCCACCTGGCGCGAGTGGCAGCCGCTGGCCGAGCGGGCGCAGGGCAACGGGCCGGCGCGCAGCTAGACCGGGATGGGGGTGCGGGGCCGGGTCAGCAGCGCTTCCAGCCGGGTCAGGTAGTCGCCGGGCGCGTGCCGGGCGACCGCGTCGGCCCGGGCCGCCGCGCCCAGCCGGGCCGACCGGGCCGGGCCCAGTCCCGCCATCGCCGCGGCCAGCGCCCGCGGGTCGCCCGGCGGGACGAGCAGGCCGGTCCGGCCGTCGGCGACGATCTCCGGGATGCCGCCGACCCGGGACGCGATGGCCGGGACGGCGCAGGCGGCCGCCTCCAGCAGCGCCAGCGGGCAGTTCTCCGGCCACAGGGCGGGCAGCACGGCCGCGGTCAGCCGGTGCAGTGCGGCCGGGACGTCGGCCGGCGCGATCCGGCCGTGCACCGTGACCGGCAGCCGCTGCGCCGCGACCCGGTCCCCGATCCGGCCGGTCATCCGGCCGTCGCCGTACACGTCCACGGCCGCGCCCGGTGGCAGCAGCGCGGCCGCGTCGAGCAGGGTGTCCAGGCCCTTCTCGTCCACCAGCCGGCCGATGTAGCCGAACCGCGGGCGGTCCGGCGGGGCCGGGCGCGGCGGCCCGGGTCGCACCGGGTTGGGCAGCACGGTCACCTTCCCGGCCGGCAGCCCGCCGGCCACCACCCGGTCCCGCAGGTAGGTGCTCGGAGCGACGAACGCGGCTACCCGGCGGTGGATCGGGCCCGCGAACGCGGCCTCGGCCGCGGCGGCCACCGACCGCAGCCGCGGTCCCTCCAGGCAGCCGAGCCGGGCCACCTCGACCGGGCGCCGGCTCGGCCGCAGGCAGCGCTCGCACGGGCCGCCGGCCCGGAACAGGCGGTAGTTCGGGCAGACCGGCCGGTAGTCGTGCAGCGTCATCACCACCGGGACGCCGGCCCGCTGCAGGGCGGCGACCACGGACAGGGTGAGGCCCTCGTAGACGTGGTGGACGTGGGCGACGTCGGGACGCCAGCGGGCCAGCAGCCGGTCGGTCGCGGCGGCGGCGGGCCGGGACCAGACCGCGGCGAACCGGCCGGCTGGCGGCGGAGGTCCCCCGTCGGTGCCCAGCGCCAGCACCCGGACCTCGTGGCCGGCCTCCCGCAGCAGCCGTACGCCGTCCAGCAGCATGGTCTCGGCGCCCCCGACCGGCCGGGCGTGGTTGCCGACGACCAGGATGCGCACCGGCCGGCGATACCCGCCCAGCGCGCCGGAAACCGGCCGTCAGCCCAGCGCGCCGGGAACCGGCCGGTCAGCCCAGCGCGCGGGGCGCCGGCCGGTCAGCCCAGCGCGCCGGGCGGCGGCCGGTCAGCCCAGCACCGGGAGCCGGCCGGTCAGTGGGTCAGGCGGCCGTCGGACGCGGACCGCTGTCCACCCGGCGCCGACCCCGGCGGGTCGGCCGGGTCGGCCGGACCGCCGGCGGACCCGGCCAGCTCGGCCGGGTCGGCCGGTCCGCCGGCCGAGCCGGTCAGCTCGGCCGGGTCGGGCAGCGGCTCGGCCAGCAGCGGCGAGTGGGCCAGCACGTACACGCCGGCGCAGACCAGGGCCGCGCCCAGCGCCAGCCCGGCCAGGCCACCGGCGGTCCCCGGCAACGCCTCGTTGAAGCCGATCACCGCCAGCACGGTGCCGACCAACGGGTTCGCGATGGTCATGGCGGTCGCCGCCACCGGCAGCCGGCCCGAGGTGAACGCGACCTGCTGCAGGATCACGCCGACCGCGGTGCCCAGCGCCAGCGCGTACCCGGGCCAGTCGGTGGCGGTGTAGATCACTCCGTGGTTGACCAGGTCGTCGGAGGTGAGCTTGACCATGCTCGCGGTCGCCGCCAGCGACACCCCGGCGGCGCTGGCGAACAGGGTGGCCCGGATCGGCCCGGTCCGCAGCGCGCCCGCGGCCGCCAGCAGCACGACCACGCCGGCCAGCACGATGAGCAGCAGGAGCAGCCGGCCGCGGTGGGCGCCGGCCGCGCCCGGCTCGACCCCGCGCACGGCCAGGAACAGCGCCAGCCCGACCGCGATGGTGCCGGCGCCGAGCCAGTCCCGGGCCCGGGGTCGCACCGGCTGGCCGATCCCGGCCAGCGGCAGGGTGAAGATCAGCGTCGTGACCTGCAGCGACTGCACGACCGAGACCGAGCCGAGGTTGAGCGCGGCCGCCTGTACGAAGAACGCCAGCGTGCCCAGGCCCCAGCCGGCGAACCAGACCCGGTCCCGGGCCATCCGGCGCAGCGCCCGGCCCGCCGCCCCGGCCTCGGCCAGCAACCGGGCCGAGCGGTCCTCGGCGTCGGTGTCGACCGGCGACACGCTCCGCCAGGCCGCCCGCTGCTGGAGGTACTCCGACAGTGCGTACAGGAACGCGGCGACCACCGCGAGGAGGATGACGATCGCCAGCACGCCCATGAGTCTCCTCAGTATCGGGGCGCGATCGTGGGCCGGGTACGCCGCACGGCGTTTCGCGAGGCCCTGGCAAGGTTACGGGGTCGTCCGCCGGTTAGCTGGCCCGGGAAGGATCCGGGCACGGCGGGAGTAGGACGAGGTGATGGTCGACAGTCGCGGCGGGCCGCCCCGCCCCCGGCTCTGGGTCGAGCTCGCGGGCGGGCTCGCGGTCTTCGGCCTGTACGCGATCGTCGCCGGCCTGGGCGGCGCCGGCCGGGAGGCCCGCGCCGTCGCCCGGGCCCGGTCCCTGTACGGCCTGGAGCGCGACCTCTGGCTGGACATCGAGCCGGCGATGAACCGGGCCCTGCACCCGCACCCCTTGCTGGCCACGCTGGCCAACTACGAGTACGCCACCACGTACGTGTTCAGCGCGTTCATCCTGCTGTTCTGGCTGCTGGCGAAGCGGCCGGAGGAGTACCGGCCCGCCCGGAACTCGTTCGTGCTGCTCAACGTGGTGGCGATCGGCTGCTTCGCCCTGTGGCCGACCGCGCCGCCGCGGCTGGTGTCCGACCAGGGCTTCGTCGACACCGTCCGGCTCGGCCACACCGTGGGCTCGTGGGGGTCACCGGTCGGCGACCACGCCAACCAGCTCGCGGCAATGCCGTCGCTGCACTTCGCCTGGGCGGTCTGGGTCAGCGCCGTGCTGGCCCGGCTCGGCCACCGCTGGTGGCTGCAGGTCATCAGCGCCGTGCACGTGCTGCTGACGTTCGTGGTCATCGTGGCCACCGGCAACCACTACGTGCTGGACGCGGTGGCGGGGTTCGCGCTGGCCGCGGTGTGCGTGGCCGTGGTGGGCCGGCCGCCGGCCGGGTCGGTGCCGGTGCCGGCCGCGGACGCCTTCTTCCTGCACGTCGAGACGCCGGACGCGCCGCAGGTGGTCGGCGGGGCGGTGCTGCTGGGGGCGCCGCCGTCGCGGGCCGAGCTGGAGGACGTGCTGCGCGAGGCGCTGCCGGAGCTGCCCCGCTTCGACCAGCGGCTGACCCGGCGCTCGGCGCTGGCCCGGTGGCGCTGGGAGCCCGCGGGCGAGCTGGACTGGTCCTGGCACGTGGTCGAGGCCGGCCGGCTGGGGCTGGGCGGGCTCGACCTGGACGCGCTCTGCGGCCGGCTGGCCGCCCAGGCCCTGCCGCGGGACCGGCCGATGTGGCGGATGGTCGCGGCCGCGCTGCCGGACGGCCGGGGCGCGGCCGTCCTGCTCGCCCACCACGCCTGCGCCGACGGCGTCGGGCTGGTCAGCGGGGCGCTGGGGATCTTCCGGCCCCGGCCGGAGACCCGGTCGCTGCTGGGGCCACCGACACCGGCGCCCGGCGCGGCCCGCACCGTGGCCGGGGTCGCCGGGCTGGCCGCCGACACCGTGTCCGGCCGGGGGCGGCTGCGGCTGCCGGCCGGCCGCGGGCACGAGTTCGCCACGGTCGCGCTGCCGCTGGCCGGGGTCCGGGCCGCGGCCCGGCGGCAGGGCGCGGGCGTACCGGACCTGCTGCTGTCGCTGCTGGCCGGGGCGCTGGGCACGCTGGTCGAGCGGCCGGGGCTGCTGCGGATCTCGATCCCGCTCACCACCCGGCAGGCCGGCGGTCCGGCCGAGGGCAACCGGACCGGCACCATCCTGCTCGACGTGCCGGTCGAGCCGGGGACCCGCCCGGATCCGGCCGCGCTGGCGGCCCGGGCGGCGGCGCTGACCGCGAGCGGGCGGCCGGCCGCGGCCCGGGCCGTGCAGCGGCTGTTCGGGCTGCTGCCCGCGCCCCTGCACCGGCTCATCGCCAAGGCCGTGTACGGCCGGGGCACCTTCGGCGCGATCCTGTCCTCGATGCCGGGGCCGCGGGCCCGGCTCAGCCTCGGCGGCCCGCCGGTGGAGGCGGTGTTCCCGATGGTCCCGCTGGCGCCGGGGACCGCGGTCGCGGTCGGCACGCTGACCTGGGCCGGCCGGCTCTGCGTCGGCATCGAGGTCGACCCGGCCCTGGCCCCGGCCGCGGTGCTGGCCGCGGCCCTGGAGGAGGAATTCGCCGGGGTCAGCCCGGGAGCCGGGGTCAGCCCGGGAGCCGGGGTCGGCCCGGGAGCCGGGGTCGGCCCGGGAGGCGCGGTCAGCCCGGGTGGGGTCAGCCCGGGTGGTCGGCGCGGGGAGGGCCCCAGGCCAGTGCCAGGGTGAGCCGGATCCGGGCGTCGGGGTCGTCCAGCGCCGGCCCGAACAGCTCCCGCAGCTGCTTGAGCCGGTAGCGCACGGTCTGCGGGTGGATGTGCAGGTCGGCGGCCACGGCGCCGTGGTCGCCGCCGTGCCGCAGCCAGGCCGCCAGCGTCTCCTCCAGCCGGTGCCGGGCGCCGGGGGAGAGGTCGTCCAGCGGGGTCAGGCTGCGCTGCCGCAGCGCCGCCAGCAGGTCCCGGTCCCGGTGCACGATGATCGTGTCCAGATTGTCCTCGACGTACAGCACGTCGTCGGAGAGCACGCCGTCCCGGCGCAGCCGTACGGTCGTCTCGGTGATCCGGCCTGCGGCCGGCAACCGGTCCAGCGGCACCGCCGGCCCGATCACGGCCCGCAGGCCGGCCAGCGCCTGCCCCAGCCGGTCGCGCTGCCCGGGCCCGGCCGCGTCCGGCACGATCGCGCCGAGCAGGCTGCCCCAGCGCACCGGCAGGCTGTCCGGGCCGAGCCGGCGCAGCCCGGCCGGGGCGCCCGGGTCGTCGGCGTCCACCAGCACCAGGGCGGCCGTGGCCGGCAGCCGCCAGCCGCAGCGGGCGGCCAGCTCCCGGACCGCGCCGGAGCTGGACCGGTCGGCCAGCAGCAGCTCGGCCAGCTCCTCCCGCAGCCGCTCCCGGCTGCTGGCCTGCTCGGCGTGCTCGGCCACGTAGCCGTCCGCGGTGGCCGAGGCCAGCGCGTCGACCAGCACGAACATCTCGTCGGCGAGCGCGGCCAGGGTCTCGGCGGACGCGCCGGACGCGGTCGCGATGTTGCCCAGGTGCCGCCAGCCGACCCGGGCCGCCAGCCGGTACGCCGCCAGCAGGTCGGACAGGTGCCGCCCCTCCCGGTACTGCGCGGCGCCGACCTCGGTGAACAGCAGCGTGACCAGCTCCGGCAGCGGCTCGGCCAGCTGGTCGATGGCGGCGCCGGACTCGGCCCGGCCGACCAGCTCGATCGTCGGCCCCTCGATCGCGGCCAGCACCTCGGCCCGCTCCTCGTCCAGGAACTGGGCGAAGGCCGGCCACTTGTCCCGGAACAGGGCTGCGATCTCGTCCAGCGCGTCCGGCAGCCCGGCCGCGAGGGCGAGGCCCAGCTGGCCCGGGAGGAGGGACGGGTCCGGTCGGTCTCCCACGAAGGCGGGAAGGCGGAACACCGGTGAAGTTATGCCCGATCCCGCGAAATTTGTCACGGAGGCGCAAACACGGTGGCCCACGCTGCTGCCGCAGGAGTAGAGAAGGCCCGCAACGGTGAGGAGTCTCATGATCGTGGAGGCGGAGCGGGTGGCGCAGCGGGAGGACCACCCGGGCTCGCGACCGGACCGGCTGCGCCGGCAGGAGTCGGCGGAGAACTTCCCGGTCGCGCTGCGGGTCCTGCCGGCCCGGGTCCGGGTCCACCTCCGGGCCGTGTACGACGTGGTCCGGGTGATCGACAACCTCGGCGACGACGCCGGCTCCCCGGCCGACCGGACGGCCGCGCTGGAGGCGTTCGGGGCCGACCTGGCCACGGTCTGGTCGACCGGCCGCCCGGCCGACCCGGTGCTGGTCGCGCTGGTGCCGTCGGTGCGGGCCTGCGATCTCCAGCACCGGGATTTCGCCGCGCTCGTCGACGCGAACGTGCAGGACCAGAACGTCACCCGGTACGGGACGTACGAGCAGCTGCGGGGTTACTGCGCGCTGTCCGCGGCCCCGATCGGGCGGCTGGTGCTGTCGGTGTTCGGGGTGTCCACGCCGGCCCGGGTCGCGCTGTCCGACCAGGTCTGCGACGCCCTGCAGCAGCTGGAGCACTGGCAGGACGTGGCCGAGGACCTCGCCGGCGGGCGGGTCTACCTGCCGGCCGAGGACCTGGCCCGGTTCGGGGTGACCGAGGCCGCGCTGGCCGCGCCGTCGTCGTCGCCGGCGGTCCGGGAGCTGATCGCCTTCGAGACCGCGCGGGCCCGGGCGCTGCTGGTGGCCGGGTCACCGGTGGTGGGGACGCTGCGGGGCTGGCCCCGGGTCGCGGTGGCCGGCTACGTGGCCGGCGGGCTGGCCGCGGCCGACGCGCTGGCCGCTCCCGGCGCCGACCCGCTGGTGGCCACGCCGGTCGCGTCCAGGGCCGCGACCGCCCGCCACGCCCTCGCCGTGCTGATCCGCGGCCACGCCCGCGGGCCCGCCGGGGAGCCGACCCGCGGCCGCGCCCCCCGGCCCGCCGAGGGTCCCGGGCAGGGTCCCGGGCAGGGTCCCGGGCAGGGTCCCGGGCAGGGTCCCGGGCAGGATCCCGGGCAGGATCCCGGGCAGGATCCCGGGCAGGATCCCGGGCAGGGTCCGGCCGGGGGTGCGGCGTGACCGGGGCCCGGCCGGCCTCG
>DATDKW010000043.1:0-3626 GCA_036519715.1 Mycobacteriales bacterium | reverse complement strand
CCTCGACCTGTACGGGCGGGGCGAGCCGGCCGACCCGGTCACCGTCTCGGCCGAGCTGACCCGCTCCGGCCAGCTCCTGCGCGTCGGCGGCTCGCCCTACCTGCACACGCTGATCTCCTCGGTGCCGACCGCCGCCAACGCCGGGTTCTACGCGGAGATCGTGGCCGAGCGCGCCACCCTGCGCCGGCTGGTCGAGGCCGGCACCCGGATCGTCCAGCTCGGCTACGGTGCCGCCTCGGGCCAGGGCGGCGACGTGGACGAGGTCGTCGACCGGGCCCAGGCCGAGATCTACGACGTCACCGAGCGCCGCACCAGCGAGGACTACGTCCGGCTGGAGCAGCTGCTGCAGGGCACGATGGACGAGATCGACGCGATCTCCTCCCGCGGCGGCCAGAGCGTCGGCGTCCCCACCGGCTTCTCCGAGCTCGACCAGATCACCAACGGCCTGCACCCAGGCCAGATGGTCATCGTTGCAGCGAGGCCGGCGATCGGGAAAAGCACTCTGGCGTTGGATTTTGCGCGGGCGTGTTCGATCAAGCACGGGCTGACGTCGGCGATCTTCTCGCTGGAGATGAGCAAGTCCGAGATCACCATGCGGCTGCTGTCGGCCGAGGCCAAGGTGCCGCTGGGACACATGCGGTCCGGGCACATGAGCGACGACGACTGGGCCCGGCTGGCCCGGCGGATGGGCGAGGTCGCCGACGCCCCGCTCTACATCGACGACTCGCCCAACCTGACGATGATGGAGATCCGGGCCAAGGCCCGGCGGCTCAAGCAGCGCCACGACCTGCGGCTGGTCATCGTCGACTACCTGCAGCTGATGACCAGCGGCAAGCGGGTGGAGAACCGGCAGGTCGAGGTCTCCGACTTCTCCCGGTCGCTGAAGCTGCTGGCCAAGGAGCTGGGCGTGCCGGTGGTGGCGCTGAGCCAGCTCAACCGCGGCCCCGAGCAGCGCACCGACAAGAAGCCGATGCTGTCCGACCTGCGCGAGTCCGGCTCCCTGGAGCAGGACGCGGACATGGTGGTGCTGCTCCACCGCGAGGACGCGTACGAGCGGGAGTCGCCGCGGGCGGGCGAGGCCGACCTCATCCTGGCCAAGCACCGCAACGGCCCGACCGGCGTGGTCACCGTGGCCTTCCAGGGGCACTACTCGCGCTTCGTGGACATGGCCACCTGAGCCGGGTCCCCCGTACGGTCGGATGGTGACGCAGATGCTGCTGGTCCAGGTCAGCGACCTGCACCTGGACGGCAGCCCGCGCCGGCGGCAGCGGGCGGCCCGGGTGATGGCCTACGTCAACCGGCTCACCGGGGTCGACGCCGTGCTGGTCAGCGGGGACATCGCCGACCACGGCCGGGCCGAGGAGTACGCGCAGGCGGCCGAGCTGCTGGACTCGCCGCACCGGGTGCTCACCTGCCCCGGCAACCACGACGTGCGCGGCCCGTACGAGTCGGTGCTGCGGGGGCGGTCACCGTCCGGCGGCGCCGTGAACGAGGTCCACGACGTGGCCGGCCTGCGCATCGCGATGTGCGACTCGTCCGTGCCCGGCCGGCCGGAGGGGCGGCTGGACGAGGAGACGCTGGCCTGGCTGGACGGCGTGCTCGACGGCCGGCCCGCGCTGGTCTGCTTCCACCACCCGCCGGTGCCGATGCGGCAGCCGATGCTGGACGCGATCCTGCTGACCGACCCGGACCCGCTGGCCGCGCTGCTGGACCGGCACCCGGAGGTGCTCGCGGTGCTCACCGGCCACGCCCACACCGCGGCGGCCAGCACCTTCGCCGGCCGCCCGTGCCTGGTCGCGCCGGGCGTGGTCTCGACCCTGCGGCTGCCGGCCGAGCGGGCCGGCGACCTCGACTACGGCCTGCCTCCCGCCGTCGCCCTGCACGTCCTCGAGGACGGCCTGCTGACCACCCACTTCCGGGTGGTGCCCTGAGCGCGGCCGCTGTCGCAGGTTGAGACAGGTGGGTCCGGCCGGGCGTGAGACGGTCCGGTGACCAGGACCGGAGCCCAGGAGCCGCCATGCCGGACGCCCAGCCGGACCCCGCACGGACCGCGCCCCGGCTGACGACCTGGCACCGGGACCTGTTCGCCGCGGTCGAGCGGTGGCCCTGGCTGCGCCGGCTGGACGAGGACGTCTCGGCCGTGACCCAGCCGCTGTACGACCGGCACCGCGGCGACCTGGCCGTGGAGCTGATGCACGGCGGCCGGTGGTTCGGGCACTCGGCCCACACCGCCCTCAGCGACCTGCCGATCGGCTTCTGGTCCGGCGCGATCCTGCTCGACCTGCTGGGCAAGGACGTGCCGGCCGGCGGGGACCGGCTCGACCCGGCGGCGGCCCTGAGCGCGGCCGGGCTGGCCGCCGCGGCCGGCACGATCGCCACCGGCGTCACCGACTGGACCGTCAGCGACGGCGCCGACCGGCGCGTCGGCCTGCTGCACGGCCTGCTCAACCTGGCCGGGGTGGCGCTGCAGGCGGCCTCGCTGGCGGCCCGGCTGACCGGCCGCCGCCGCCCGGCCCAGGTCCTGGGAGTCGGCAGCATGACCGCGACGGCGGCGGCCGGCTTCGTCGGCGGGCACCTCGTGCAGGGGCGGGCGGTCATGGTCAACCGGGTCGCCACGACCACCGGGCCGAGCCGGTGGGTGCGCGCGATCGCGTCGGCCGACATCGCCGACGGCGCCGTGCGAGGGGTCGAGGTCGAGGGCCGGAAGGTGCTGCTGCACCGGTCCGGTGCGGCCGTGCACGCCGTGGACGACCTCTGCAGCCACGCCGGGGGCCTGCTCAGCCGCGGTGCGATCGACGGCTGCGTGGTGACCTGCCCGCTGCACGAGTCCCGGTTCGACCTGCGGGACGGGCACATCGTCCGCGGTCCGGCCCACCATCCCCAGCCCGTGCTGCCCGCGCGGGTGCGCAACGGCTGGGTCGAGGTCCGCGGCTCCCAGCCCCGGTCCAGGAGCAGAGGAGAAGCGCATGGCGTGGGAAGTGGTGGCTGACGTCGACCAGCTCGAAGAGGGCGACATGATGCTGGTCCAGCTGACGGAGCCCGTCTGCGTGGTCCGGTTGTACGAGGACGAGGCCGTCGCCGTGCACAACACCTGCACCCATCAGCAGCAGCCGCTCAACGAGGGCTACCTGCAGGAGGACGACACGCTCATCTGCCCGGCCCACAACTCCTGCTTCGACCTGCGCACCGGTGAGCCGCGCGGGGTGCCGGCGGTCGCCCCCATCCCGGTGTACGCCTGCAAGATCGAGGACGGGGCGATCTGGGTCGACGTCGAGCAGCAGCTCAACGACGCCGCCATCCCGCACAAGCCGTACCACTGACACGCCGAAGGCCCGGCTCCACGGGGGCCGGGCCTTCGGACGGGGCGCGCGTCAGGCCTCGACGACCTCGAGGGCGACGTTGGCGGTGACCTCCGGGTGCAGGACGACCGGCACCTGGTGGCGGCCCAGCGACTTGATGCCGCCGGCCAGCTGCAGCCGCCGCCGGTCCAGCTGCGGACCGCCGGCCCGGGTGACCGCGTCGACCACGTCGGACGCGGTGACCGAGCCGAACAGCCGGCCGCCCGCGCCGGTGCCGGTGGCCGGCTGTTCGGCTCGGTCACCGCGTCCGACGTGGTCGACGCGGTC
>DATDKW010000042.1:0-6205 GCA_036519715.1 Mycobacteriales bacterium | reverse complement strand
GCCCTGCAGGCGGTCCTTCTCGTGACCGGCGTCGCGCTGAACGGGTTCGCCACCGGCCTCTACATCGGCGCCGGTTTCGGGCCGGGCCCCCGCGACGGCCTGACCACCGCGATCGCGGCCCGGGGCCACTCGATCCGGCTCATCCGCACCGCCATCGAAGCCACCGTCCTGGTCGCCGGCTGGCTGCTGGGCGGTTCCGTCGGCGTCGGCACCGTCCTCTACGCCGCGGCCATCGGCCCGCTCACTCATATCACCATCCCGTTGCTGACGCCCCGGGCGACGGCCTCCTCGAACCGCGCGCAGCACCGGGTCCACGCCGGGTCGTCGGGCAGCGTGAGCAGATAGGGGGTCAGGTCCGCGGAGAACGCGGCGCTGGACTCGCGCGGGAGCAGCGAGGGCAGGTTGTCGATCGCCGCCACGTCCAATGCGGGCGGCTCCCGGCGCAGCGGCCGTACCGGCTCGGCTCAGGAACCCGGCGGTCGGGCCGACTCCCGCGGGGCCGCGCCGTACTTCGTCGGAGAGGGCGTCGAGAGCGCGGTCGACGTCGTCGGTGTCGGTGTAGAGGGCGAAGCTCAGGCGGCAGCTTGCCGGTGGGGTGAGGCCGAGCGCGGTGGGCGAGCGTCGCGCAGTGGCAGCCGGCCCGCGCCTCCACGCCGCGCTCGCCGAGGCGTTCGGCCAGCCTCAGCGGGTCGTGCCCGGCGACGGTGAACGCCAGCAGCGGCGACGCGGGGTCCCGGGCGGCGGCCCGTACACGGTGATCCCCGGACCTGGTTAGGTCCCGACGGCAGCCCGGACGCCGCCTCGCGTACCTCCCCGGTTCCCGCTCTCCACCGGGGCCGGCACAATCCGTGCCTCACCAAGCTGGCGTCGCCCGGTCGGGACTCCAGGACTCAACGGAGGAGGTCGCAGCCCAGCCGGCGGTCCTCCGCGCGATTGTCGTGCGGCCTGAACACGCGCGTCCTCGGGGTGCTCATGGGCGCGCTGCCGGGCGCCCGTGGTTGGCAGCGTCCCGGATTGCGCCGGCGAGGAGGTCTTCGGGAACGCCGTGCCAGCTGCCGGGCAGGGTCCGGTGCTGAGCCGCGGGCAGCGCCGCGGCCAGCGCCGCAGCCCAGCCGCCGAGCGGGCCGCTGCCGGTGTCGCTGGACAGCACCAGCACCGGGATCCGGACCGCGGCGAGCACTCCGGGGGGCACGCATCCGGCTCGGGTGAGGGCCAGGTCGTAGACCAGGGTCGGTGCGACGGCGTCGAGAGCGTCGAGCACCTCCGGCGGCTGCCCGGCGATCATCTCGGCCGGCATACCGATGCCGGCCTGGAAGGCTTGCACCGCCTCACGCCGGCGCCCGGCCCGGACCAGCAGCGCCACGGCCTCAACATCCATGGTGTCCGCGTCCGGGGCAGCGTTCAGGTCGATCGGCGGCTCGAACAGCGACAGCGACCGGATCGGCGCGCCGGCCGCGACCGCGTGCAGGGCCAGCACCGCCCCGGAGGACAGCGTGTGCACCGCGACGCCGCCGTCCGCCCCGTCCTCACGGCCGGACGTCGCCGCCCTCGTCATCGCCGCCCTGATTACGGCCATCAGGTCCTCGACCTCCCGTACCGGGGACCAGGGCGGGGTGTCGCCGCTCTCCCCGCGGCCACGCCGGTCGTAGGTCACGACCGTGAACGCGTCGGCCAGCAGCCGGGCCAGCCCCCGCGACGTGCCGAACGCCCGGTGCATCGCCGCACCGTCGACCAATACGAGCACCGGCCCAGCGCCGGAGCGCTCGTAAGCAATTCGG
This sequence comes from Mycobacteriales bacterium, assembly GCA_036519715.1. Taxonomy (GTDB): domain Bacteria; phylum Actinomycetota; class Actinomycetes; order Mycobacteriales; family CADCTP01; genus CADCTP01. The sequence goes on along the minus strand of DATDKW010000042.1, from coordinate 4,427 downwards.
GTCCCGTCGCCGGACGTCACGAACTCCGTCGCCATGACCTTCTCCCTCCGCGTCGCCGGGGACCGGCGGCTCTCGGCCGGCGCTGTCACGTCCCGATTCTGGGTCTACCGGGCGAGCCGATCAACGGCCGCTGCACATCGGCCGCACCGCCGACGGCTGGGCCTGACCCAGTCGCAGATCAGCCAGAGCATCCGCGACCTCGAGCGGAGCTTGGGCCTGCACTGCCCGCTGACGGCCCGGGAGTTGGAGATCCTCCGGCTCCAACGCCGGTCACCTTCCACCGCTGGTCCAGCAGCGCGACGGCGCCGTACGGCGCCTGGACAGAGGGGCGTCCCCGCTCATCGGGGTCAGGCCGACCGGGGCGCGGGCCCGGTCCGACACCGCGGTCGAGCTCCCGGCCGGCTCGACCCTGCTCCTCTACACCGACTCCTCTACACCGACGGCCTCGTCGAAGGACCACAGCTCGACCTCGACGACGGCCTCGACCAGCTCGAACGGGCCGTCGCCGCCCACGATCCCGGCCACGGCCCCGACGCCCTGTGCCGGCGCATCCTCGACGCGACGTCCGCGGACGCGGCCGACGACATGGCCCTGCTCGCCGTCCACGTCGCCGGAGCCCCAGCACCGTCACCAGCCCCAGCCCCAGCCCCAGCACCGTCACCAGCACCAGCACCAGCACCAGCACCAGCACCAGCGTGACTGCCCGCTCCGACCTTGCCGGCGAACCCGGCGGTCAGGACACCGCGCGGCAATGTCCGGCAGAGGCGGACACAGCCGGGCAGTCGTCGTGGTCGGGTCGCGCGAGGCGTGAGCGTCCACCGTTCACGTATCAGATGCCCCGCCGTCAGCATCCTTGTATCGACGGGCCGGATGTCCGGGCCGCACTGTGCTCAGGCGAGGCCCTGGAGGGCAGATGTTCCGAGCGACCATCCACATGTTCTCCGGACGGCCGGACCCGACCTGGATCGTCGTCGACCCAGCGGCGACAGACTCAGTTCTGGCAACGCTGGGCGAGCAGCCCGAGACCTGGACGGCCCGCCCCGCCGGCTTCACCGGCCTCGGTTTCCGCGGCGTCGAGATCGAGTTCTTCGGCGACGACCACCGCGCCGACTCGCGCATCCCCGACCGCGTCATGCTCGCCGACGCTTCACCGGACACTGACCTGCGGGCCGCCGCCGAGGTCGTGCGGCCGCTCATCGAGGCCATGCCCGAGCACGGCCGGATCCCGCTGCCGGAACACGTGCTGACGCCGCCCGACACGCGGGCGGTCACTACAGCGCTGCGGTGGCTCGACATTTTCGTGGAGCACCCGCCCGTCGTGCTCACACCCGAGCCGATCGGCCGGGGCCCGCTCCGGCGGACGGTTCCCGACCGCCTCTGCAGCGACTGCCAGTACGAGATCAGCCGGTTCAACCCGAACTTCTGGAACGCCGACGCCAACGTCCGGCGTTCCAACAACTGCTACAACTACGGGCGAAACTGGCGCACCAACACCTTCGCCCAGCCGGGCCGCGCCTCGGGGCAGCCGCTCGGATCGGTGTTCACGGGAGCCGACGTGGTGGTGTCGGCGATGAGCGACGGGCTCCGCAAGCGGTGCGACTGCCTCCCGGCCGAGGAGTTCCCCCGGCGAATGGTGGCGCTGGTGTACGCGCCGGACTTCGAGGGGACGGGCTACCCCGACTACCACTGGTACCGGGAACAGATCGGCGGGTTCTGGGGCCACAAGCCCGGTGGCGGCACGGCCCGAAACCTCGACAACAGCAACACCGTGATCACGAACCCCGAAGCCTGCGACCGCGGGACCTACACCGAGTTCCACGGTTACTTCTGCGCGGGCCGGTCGGTCGTCATCGTATGAACGACACCGTGGACGACCGCGCTGTCGTGGAGGTCGACCTGTTCTCGGGCCGACCGAACCCCCGGTTCGTCCTCGACGCCGAGGCGACCCGGGTCCTGGCCAGCCTGGTCCAGGCGCTGCCGGTGGGCCGGGAGCACGAGATCCCGGACGTCGGGCTCGGATTCCGCGGCTTTCGGGTAACCCTGGGACCGTCGGTGCTCCTGGTGCGCGGCCCGGTCGTCCTCGACGAAACCTCGTCGGCCACCCGCCACGACAAGGATCGCCAGGTCGAGCGGTGGTTGAGCCGCTGGGTCCGCGACCACGGCGACCCACGCCTGGCCCGGGCGCTGCCGGACCCCGACCCTGACATCAACCATCGAACGAGCTAACGACCGGACGGACCGCCTGCATGGTTCGGTCGATACGGACCAGTCCTCCACCCGCTCGCTGTCGGCGTCAGCCCCAGCGTGATCGGCGCGGGCATCCGGACGATCACAGTCCGGGCCGTGACTCCGGTGACCACTCTCCGGTGGCTGGCCGCGTCCTGCAGTGCCACCTGCGTGGTGCTCCGCCACGGACCCGGAGTGTGCGCCGCCGGCGGTGGCCACTCTCCCGGACCCGAAGTCGCGGGCCAGATCCGAGCGCGTCTGCCGGTGCCAGGCGAGGCCGGGCGCCTGACCTGGATGGGCCGCCCGGGATCGAACCCGGAACCCGCGGATTAAGAGTGCGCCACGGTCCGTCTCTGCCCATCAGCTCGCGGAGCCGTGTGGCCAGGGCGTGGCCGGCTTCGGCGCGCGGTCCTTGGACTGGACGACCCTAAGCGGTAGTCCTGGAACATGATTACTGCGGCTGGGTTGCTGCGCTCTCAGTGGAGTCGGTCGGGAGACCGACTTGACCTTCGGCTGCAAGGGCTCACAGACGCGGAGTTCTGGTGGCAGCCGGTCCCCGACAGCTGGACGGTCAAGGAGGATCCGGCGGCGCCGAGCGGATGGACTTACGACTACGAATTTCCCCCTCCATCGCCGGCGCCAGTCACCACCATCGCCTGGCGGCTGGTGCACATCGCAGCTAACAACTGGATCTACTGGGAGTACGCCTTCGGTCCAGGGAAATGGACCTTTCCCGATCTTGCCGTTCCGTCGACTGCGGACGACGCGCTACGGAACTGGCGCCAGAGCCGGGATCCGATCACTGCTTGGCTAGATCGCGCTACAGATAACGATCTCGACGAGATGCGGCCGAGCCACCTTGGTGCTGACAGGAGCGCTGGTGAGGTTGTCAAGATCCTGCTCGATGAGGAGGTTCACCATGGCGCCGAACTCGCCCTGATGCGAGACCTGTATCTCTGGACTACAGCACCACCGCCCGCTAGTCCGCCTGACGCTCGGACCGAGGACCTGTCCTCGTAGCTGCCGGGTACGTACGGTCGTCGTTGCTGGTCCATGGTGGCGTAGCCATCGCGAAGCGACGCCGGAGGCGCCCTTGAGCACGTGCGGCGCCGTAAGAAGGATGGGCAGCGTGGAGGGCTGGACCGGACGCACGTCGACTGCAGAACTCGACCTGTTCCCGTCATGATCTTCCGGCGATAGTCGGGGTTGTCGTCTGTGCGCCGCGCGCCGGCCCCCGGCGCGACGGCCGCAGGTTCAATACAGGCGAGCGTTCTCACGGCGCAGCACCACGGCGGTGAAGGCGAACCACAGAGCGAGGAACGACCAGAGACCGACGAAGAAACGCCATGCGCCGTCACGCGCAACGGCACGCCCGACAGCCAGGGCGACGAAGCATCCAGCAAGGAGCAGCAGTGTCCACCAGTACCGGTGGAAAGGATTTCGCCGGCGCGGGCTCCCGGGCTGACTCACGATTCCGTACTACCCCACGCCGGCACGGGACCAATCTCGCTCCGGTCTGGCGAGCAGATCGACGTCCAGGTCATCGGCGGCGGCGCGGTCTGGAGCTGACTCCGGAGCGGGTCGCGGCTTACCTCGCCAAGTACGCCACCAAGGCCGCCGAGGACTTCGGACTAGGTGAGCGCCGGCTGTCCGGACTCACGCTCGATGGCATCGGCGTCTCCGCGCACGTCGCGCGCATCGTCCGTACCGCTTGGCACCTCGGGGCGCTCGACGAGCTGGCCGGGCTGCGGCGGTGGCTGCACATGCTCGGCTACCGCGGCCACTTCGCCACCAAGTCCCGGCGCTACTCGACCACCCTCGGCGCTCTCCGCCGCGAGCGCTCCGACTACCGCCGCCGCCGCGCCGGTGAAGGGATGAATACACAGATGGGTACAGGGGCGGGTGCGCCGGCTGAGCCTGCTGCCGCGATGCTTCTGTTCCTGCTGGTCCTGGCGCTGCCGGTGGGTGGGCCGCCCGGGGATCGAACCCGGAACCCGCGGATTAAAAGCCCGGAATGGTTTATGTCAGCACGTGTCAATTACAGTCGCCGTGTGTCATTCTAGCTGGTCAGCGCCGAGTCTTCGTGTCGGCGAATACCAGGCTGTGCCGGTTAGATCGGCGACCAGCGAGCACATATGGAGCACCACGACCGGCCGATGTGCTCCATTCCGTCGCTGTCCATGCTCGGAGTCTTCGCCGTC
>DATDKW010000041.1:0-3498 GCA_036519715.1 Mycobacteriales bacterium | reverse complement strand
ACGGCCGGCGCGGTGCTGGACCGGTCGTGGGCGAGCACCACGACCGTGGTGACGATCGCCAGCGTCATCCCGGCCCCGGACAGCTGGTTGCCGCGCCGGGCCGAGGCGGGCGAGTTCATCAGGTGCAGGCCGAGCACGAAGCACACGGCCGAGAGCAGGTAGAGCAGGTGGGTGGTGGTGTCGAGGCCGCTCACCGGGACACCTTCGGCCGGGCCTTGAACATCTCCAGCATCCGGTCGGTGACCAGGTAGCCGCCGGTCACGTTCATCGCCGCGAACGCGGCCGCGACGAACACCAGCACGTAGCCCAGGGCGCTGTCCGCGGTCGCGGCCAGCAGCATCACCCCGACCAGCACGACGCCGTGGATGGCGTTGGCGCCGGACATCAGCGGCGTGTGCAGGGTGGCCGGCACCTTGCTGATCACCTCGAAGCCGACCAGCAGGCTCAGTACGAACACCGTGATGTCGGCGAAGAGCAGCGGACTCATTCCCGCTCCTCGGACAGGTCGACAGGCGCCAGCGCCGGTCGACCGGCCCTCGTCGCTCCCCGTTCGCGCTGCGAGCACTCGCGCTCTCTCATGCACTTTCTCCGTTCAGCAGTGCGCGGACGGCCGGGTGGACGACCTCGCCGTCGTGGCTGATGAGCACGCCGGCCGTGATCTCGTCGGCTGGGTCGAGCACCGGCCGGCCGTCCTGGACCAGGTGGGACAGCAGGGCGACGACGTTGCGCGCGTACGCCGTGGAGGCCGCGCGGGGCACGGACGCGGCCAGGTTGCCCGCCCCGACCAGGGTCACGCCGCCGGCGGTGACCACCGTCCGGTCCGGGACGGAGCCGGCCACGTTGCCGCCCAGATCGCTCGCGGCCAGGTCGACCACGACCGAGCCCGGGTGCATCGCGGCCAGCGCGGCCTCGGTGACCAGCACCGGCGGCGTCCGGCCGGGGACCTGGGCGGTGGTGATGACCACGTCGAAGCGGGCGATCGCCGCGGTCATCGCCTCCTGCTGCCGGGCCGCCTCCTCCGGCGTCAGGGCCCGCGCGTACCCGCCCTCGCCGGCCGCGTCGGTGCCGAGGTCGAGCACGGTCGCGCCGGTGGAGGCGATGTCGGCCCGGGCCGCCTCCCGTACGTCGTAGCCGGTGACGACCGCGCCCAGCCGCCGGGCCGTGCCGATCGCCTGCAGGCCCGCCACCCCGGCCCCGAGCACCAGCACGGTGGCCGGCCGGACCGTGCCGGCCGCGGTCATGAGCATCGGGAAGTAGCCGCCGTAGAGGTCGGCGGCCAGCACCGCGGCCTTGTAGCCGGCCACGTTGGCCTGCGAGGTCAGCGCGTCCATGGACTGGGCCCGGCTCAGCGTCCGGGGCAGCCCGTCCAGGCTGATCGCGGTCACCTTGGCCTCGGCCAGCGTCCGGGCCAGGGCCGGGTCGAGCAGCGGCTGCAGCAGCCCGACCAGCAGCTGACCCTCGCGCAGCAGCGCCGGGTCCGGCGGGTGCAGGCAGACCACGATGTCCGACTGCTCGTAGACGGTGTCGGTGACGGTGGCGCCGGCCGCCGCGAACTCGGAGTCGGGGAACCAGGCGGCCGCACCCGCCCCGGTCTGGACCACGGTGCGCAGGCCGCGGGCCGCCAGCCGGGCGGCGCTCTCGGGCACCAGCCCGACGCGCCGTTCACCGGCCCCGCCCTCGCGGACGACCCCGACCGCCAGCTCGCTCATCCCGCTGCGCCTCCCTGCCCCTCGCGTCCCGGCCGGCGCCGTTGCCGACCGGGTCGACCGGCACCACGCGCATTCGGTGCCGGCGGAACGACCGTACGCGACGACCCGACACGCCCGCCCACCTAGACCACGCCCGCGGCGCGTTCGGGCCGGGTGACGGCCGTCCGGCCGTACAGCCGCGCGGCCTGCCAGCAGTACCAGGCGACGACGCTGCGGTACGGCCGGTACGGCTCCCCCAGCGGGACCAGCTGCCGCTCGGTCGGCTCCGGGACGGCCCAGGCCAGCGCGAACCCCCTTCGTACGGCGAGATCGCCGGTGGGCCAGACGTCCATCCGGCGCAGCCGGAACATCAGGAAGATGTCGGCCGACCACTTGCCGATCCCGCGGACCGTGGTCAGCCGGGCGGTGATCTCCTCGTCGGAGAGCTTCGCCAGCCGGCGCGGGTCCAGGATTACGGTCCCGTCCAGCACCTTGGCCGCCAGGTCGTGCAGCGACTCGACCTTCCGCCCGGACAGGCCGGCCGCGCGCAGCACCGCCGCCGGCGTGGCCAGCACCCGCTCAGGACTGACGTCGTCGGCGAGCGCGGCGACCAGCCGGCCGTGGATGGCCCGGGCCGCGGCCGTGGCCAGCTGCTGGTACACGATCGAGCGGACCAGCGTGGCGAAGTGGGTCTCCCGGGCCACCGGCACCCGCGGCAGGCCGGCCTCGGCGACCAGCCGGGCCAGCACCGGGTCGCGCTGGGCCAGCAGCAGCGCGGCCGCGCGATACCCGATCCGCCCGGCCACACCCGGACGGTATCCGAGAGCCCGAGGGCGGGGCGTACCGGACGCTGGGGCTAGTCACGTTGAGTATATGATTGCTACGTTCCGTAACCGAGACCACCGGTCCAGACGGCTGCGGATCCCGAGATAAGTCTCGGCTAAGACCCCCCTAAAGGAAGGGGGATTTGGCCTCGTCCGGCCCGAGAACAGGCAGAGTGATGGTGGGATCCCGTTGAGCCGGCCGAGAACGCGAGCCGTGGTAACGGAGACACAGGCGCAGACCGAGCAGACAAGGGCGCGTGCGAAACCATGGTGTGGAAGTGGTCCGGCGGTCGGAGCCGGCCGGTGAGCCGGGTGGCGCTGCCCGGCGGTGCCGTCTTCGACCAGCCGATCGTGCTGTCCCGGCTGATGGCCCGCTACATCCTCACCGGGCTGGTCGCGCTGGTCATCATCGCGGTGTTCACGGCCTGGGCCAGCCGCAGCCTGGGCGTCCGGACCGCCATCGACAACGCCAACCGGCGGGCCACGCTGACCGCGCACGCGGCGATCGAGCCGATGCTGGACGACGGCATCCTCACCGGCGACCCGAGGGCGATGGCGAAGATCGACGGCATCGTGCAGGGCACGATCATGTCCAACACCACCAGCCCCCCGGCCCGGATCAAGCTCTGGAGCCCGCAGGGCAAGATCCTCTACTCCGACGAGAGCCGGCTGATCGGGCAGACGTTCCCGGTCGGCGAGGAGGAGCGGGAGGCGCTGGAGACCGGGCAGACCCAGGCCGAGCTGTCGGATCTGTCGGAGCCGGAGAACCGCTACGAGGAGCCGGCCAAGCAGCTGCTCGAGGTCTACCTACCCGTCTACACCAAGCAGAGCCACCAGCCGCTGCTGTTCGAGGCGTACTACACCTACTCCAACATCACCGAGGCCGGCCGGCAGCTGTGGCTGCGGTTCGCGCCGTTCAGCCTGGGCGCGCTGGTGCTGCTGGAGCTGCTGCAGGTGCCGCTGGTGCTGTCGCTGGCCCGGCGGCT
>DATDKW010000040.1:0-55693 GCA_036519715.1 Mycobacteriales bacterium | reverse complement strand
CCACCCCCGACCTGGGTCTGCTGTTCACCTCCGCCGGTCACGCCGTGGACTCAGAGCTGACCGCGAAGCTGGGCGAGCTCGGCACCACCCCGCGGGTGATCTGCGTGCTCGGCAAGGCGCTGGGCCAGGAGCTGACCCAGTCCCGGCTGGGTGAGCTGGCCGGCCTGGACAAGACCACCATGGTCGTGACGATGGACGAGCTGGAGCGTTCCGGGCTGGCCGAGCGGCGGCCGTCCGCGACCGACCGGCGGGCCCGGATCGTCGCGGTCACGCCGGCCGGCGAGGAGCTGCTGGCCCGCGGCCAGAAGGTCGTGGACGAGGCCAACGCCGACATCCTGTCCGGCCTGCCCGACGCGGACCGGGAGGTCTTCGTGCGCTGCATGACCGCGCTGGTCAGCGACCGCCTGGCCAAGCCGGGCCCGCGCGGACCCCGCCGCCGTACTTGATCCGATCGAGATAGTTCCGGACGGGACCATCTGTTACGGTCGGAACCATGACGGGATCCGAACGCCGGGCGGCCCTGGCCGTGCTCTGCACCGGCATGCTCATGATCATTCTCGACGGCACGATCGTCGCCGTCGCGCTGCCGTCGGTCCAGGCCGCCCTCGGCTTCTCCACCGCCGGGCTGGCCTGGGTCGTCAACGGCTACCTGGTCGCCTTCGGCGGGCTGCTGCTGCTCGCGGGCCGGCTCGGCGACCTGCTCGGGCGGCGTCGGACCTTCCTGGCCGGGCTGACCGTCTTCACCGCCGCCTCGGTCGGCTGCGGGCTGGCCACCGGGCCGGCCATGCTGGTCGTGGCCCGGTTCGTGCAGGGGGCGGGCGGGGCGGCCGCGTCGGCGGTGGTGCTGGGCATGGTGGTGACGCTGTTCCCGGCCGCGGGCGAGCGGGCCCGGGCCATCGGCGTGGTGACGTTCGTGGGGGCGGCCGGGGCGTCGCTCGGGCTGGTCACCGGCGGCGTGCTGACCGAGGTGCTGGACTGGCGCTGGGTGTTCCTGGTCAACGCGCCCATCGGGGTGGTCGCGCTGGCCGCCGCGGTCCGGGTGCTGCCGCGGGACGCCGGAGCGGGCCTGGCCGCCGGCGCCGACGTGCCCGGGGCCGTGCTGGTCACCGGCGGGCTGATGCTCGGGGTGGCGACGATCGTGCAGGCCCCGGAGCGGGGCTGGACCTCGACCTGGACGCTCGGCTCGGCCACGACGGCGGTGGCCCTGCTGGCCGGGTTCGTGTTGCGGCAGGCCCGGACGGCGCGGCCGCTGCTGCCGCTGCGGATCTTCCGGTCCCGGGCGGTCTCCGGCGCCAACGCGGCGCAGCTGCTCATGGTCGCGGCCGCGCTCGGCTTCCAGTTCCTGTCGGCGCTGTTCCTCCAGCAGGTCCTCGGGTACGGGCCGGCCCGGACCGGGCTGGCCGTGGTCCCGGTCGCGGTCGGCATCGGGATCCTGTCGCTCGGGCCGGCCGGCCGGCTGGCGGCCCGGTTCGGGCCGCGGCCGGTGCTGCTGACCGGGCTGGGACTGCTGGCGGCCGGGATGGCGGTGCTGGCCCGGCTGCCGGTCGACGCCCGGTACGCGGTGGACCTGCTGCCGGCGCTGCTCCTGCTCGGCGCCGGGGCCGGGCTGGCGCTGCCCACGATCACCGCGCTGGCCATGTCGGACGCGACCGAGGCCGACGCCGGGCTGGCGTCGGGACTGGCGAACACGGCCCAGCAGGTCGGCGGAGCGCTCGGGGTCTCCGTGCTGGCGGCGGTGGCGGCGGCCCGGACGGACTCGCTCGGGACCGGGGCCGCGGCGCTGGCGGGCGGCTTCCGGCTCGGGTTCGCGGTCGCGGCCGGGCTCGCGCTGGCCGCGCTGGCCGTGACGGCCGTCGTGGTCCGCCCGACGCCGCCCCGCACCGGTGTGAGCCCGGCCGCGAGCGAGCCCGGTCCGGCCGCGGCTGCGCCGGTCGCGCCTGCGCCGGTCGGCTGCCCGTCCGGACCGGCGCGAGCCGGCTCGCCGGTGGCCTGCGGCGGCTAGGTCCTGGGGGTGTCCAGGGCGCCGCCGTAGCGGCGGTCCCGGGACGCGTACACCTCGCAGGCCTTCCACAGGTCGCGCCGGTCGAAGTCGGGGAACAGCGTGTCCAGGAAGACCAGCTCCGCGTAGGCGGACTGCCAGAGCAGGAAGTTCGACGTCCGCTGCTCGCCCGAGGACCGGATGAACAGGTCGACGTCCGGCAGGTCGGGCTCGTCCAGGTGGCGGGCGATCATCCGCTCGTCGACCTTCTCCGGGTCGACCCGCCCGGCCGCGACCTCCCGCGCGATGGCCCGGGCCGCGTCGGCGATCTCGGCCCGCCCGCCGTAGTTCACGCAGAACTGGAGCGTGATGGTGGAGTTCCCGGCCGTCATCCGCTCGGCGTCCTCCAGCTCGGAGATCACCGACCGCCACAGCCGGGGCCGCCGGCCGGCCCACCGGATCCGGACGCCCAGGGCATTCAGCTCGTCCCGGCGGCGCCGGATCACGGCCCGGTTGAAGCCCATCAGGAACCGGACCTCGTCCGGGGAGCGGCGCCAGTTCTCGGTCGAGAACGCGTACGCCGAGAGCGTCCCCACGCCCAGCTCGATCGCGCCGTGGATCACGTCGAGCAGGGCGGCCTCGCCGGCCTCGTGACCCCGGGTCCGGGGCAGCCCGCGGGCGTTGGCCCAGCGCCCGTTGCCGTCCATCACCAGCGCCACGTGCCGCGGCACCAGGTCGCGCGGGATGGCCGGCGGGCGGGCGCCCGACGGGTGCGGCGGCGGGGCGGCAACGGTCACCGGGCCACCGTAGTCAGACCGGCCGCACCCGCTCCACCAGCGGCAGCGACCGCAGGCCGCGCTCCAGATGCCACTGCAGGTGGGCCGCGACCAGGCCGCTGGCCTCGCGCCGGGCGGCCGGCCCGCTGGCCTCGGCGGTGCCCCAGTCGCCGGACAGCAGCGCGACCATCAGCGCGACCGACTCCGCGTCCGGGGTGGAGGAGCCGGCCGGCCGGCACTCCGGGCAGACCGCTCCCCCGGCCGGCACCGAGAACGCGCGGTGCGGCCCCGGGTCGCCGCAGCGGGCGCACTCGGCCAGGGCCGGCTCCCAGCCGGCCGCGGACATGGCCCGGACCAGGAACGCGTCCAGCACCAGCGAGGGGTCGTGCGCGCCGACGGCGAGCCCGCGCAGCGCCCCGACCACCAGCAGGAACAGCCGCAGCGCCGGCTCCCGCTCCTCCGCGGTGAGCCGCTCGGCCGTCTCCAGCACCGCGGTCGCGGTCGTGTAGCGGCCGTAGTCGCCGACGATGTCCTTGCCGTACGCGCCCAGGGTCTCGGCCTGGGTGACGATGTCGAGCGAGCGGCCGGTCCACAGCTGCACGTCGACGTGGCTGAACGGCTCCAGCCGGGCGCCGAAGCGGGACATCGTCCGCCGGACCCCCTTGCCGACCGCCCGGACCCGCCCGTTGCGCCTGGTCAGCAGGGTGACGATCCGGTCGGCCTCGCCCAGCTTCTGCACGCGGAGGACGACGGCCTCGTCGCGATACAGGGGCACCTGTCGAGTCTCCCACCCGCCGCCGACGAAATCCGGTTGGGCGGCGCCGCGGTGGCGTGTAGGTATCAGGCGTGCAGATCGAGCAGATCGACCCCGCGGCGGTGTCCGACGACATGGTCGCGGGCGTGCACGCGGTGCTGGCCGCGGCGGCCGCGGCCGACCGGCCGCGCGACCCGGCGCCGCCGCTCGCCGACGTGGCGACCCGGCTGCGGGAGCCCGACCGCCGCGACCGGCGGATGGTGCACCTGGTCGCCCGGACCGAGGCCGGCCCGGTCGGCCACGCCTCGCTGTGGCTGTCGTTGCTGGACAACCTGCGGATGGGTCTGGCCGACATCCAGGTCCACCCCGACCGGCGGCGCCGCGGCGTCGGCACGGCCCTGCTGCGCGCCGTGGTGGCCGAGCTGGCGGCCGGCGGCCGGACGATCCTGCTGGCCGAGACCGACGCCGGCGGGCCCGGCGACGCGTTCGCGCGGGCCATCGGGGCGCGGGTGGTCGAGACCGACCGGCTGTCCCTGCTGCGGCTGGCCGACGTCGACTGGGCCGCGGTCGAGGCGGCGGCGGCCGCGCCGCACCCGGGCTACCGGCTGGTCCCGGTGACCGGCCGGATCCCGGACGAGCTGATCGGGTCGTACGCGCGGGCGAAGTCGGCCATGAACGACGCCCCGCACGGGGAGACCGACCTGGAGGCGTTCGAGTTCGACGAGGACCGGGTGCGGGCCGAGGAGGCCGCCCAGCTCCGGCGGGAGGAGGTCCGGGTGACGTTCGCCGTGCACGCGGACACCGGCGAGGTCGCGGGCTTCACCGAGACCGGGGTCGGCCGCGTGCCGGAGCGGGCCCGCCAGGGGGACACCGCGGTGGTGCCGGCGCACCGGGGCTCCGGTCTCGGCCTGTGGATCAAGGCCGCGATGCTGCTCCGGCTGCGGGCCGAGCGGCCGGACGTGGCCGAGGTGATCACCGGCAACTCGACCGGCAACCAGCACATGCTGGCGATCAACACCCGGCTCGGCTTCCGGCCCTGGATCGAGATCAACGGCTGGCAGGCCGACGTGCCGGAGCTGGCCCGCCGGCTGGCGGCGGCGCCCGCGGCCGGAGCCGCCCGCTAATTCGGTTGGGCGGCGACCCGGGACCGAGTAGGTATCAGCCGTGGAGATCCGGCGGCTCGACCACGCCAGCGCGACCGACGCCGACATCGCGGGCATGTTCGCCGTGCGGGCGGCCGCGGCCGCGCGGGACCAGCCGGCCGACCCGCCACCGGTGTTCGAGGACGTGGCCGCGCGGGTCCGCTCGCACCGCCCGGACCGGCGCCGGCCGCACCTGGTCGCCCGGGTGGACGGCGGGATCGCCGGCTGGGGCGTGCTCTGGGTGTCCGTGGTCGACAACCTGCACATGGGCATGATGGAGCTCTGGGTGCACCCGGACCACCGGCGCCGCGGGGTCGCCACCGCGCTGCTGCGGGAGGCCGCGGCAGTGCTGGCCGAGGACGGCCGGACGGTGCTGCTGATCGGGGCGGACGCCGGCCCGGCGGACGGGCTCGCCACCCGGCTGGGCGGCCGGGTGGTGCAGGTCGAGCGGCTCTCGCTGCTGCGCCTGGCCGACGTGGACTGGGCCGACGTGGCCGCGGTCGCGGCCGCGAAGCATCCGGGCTACCGGATCGAGGCCTGGGCCGAGCGGACCCCGGACGAGCTGCTGGCCGGCTACGCAGCGGCCAAGAGCGCGATGAACGACGCCCCGCACGACGACGCCGACTTCGGCGCCTTCACGTACACGCCGCAGACGATCCGCGACGACGAGGCCGTGATGCGGCCGCTGGGCGAATACCGCGTGGTCGCGGCCGTGCACGAGGAGACCGGCGCGGTCGCCGGGTTCACCGAGCTGCTGGTGCCGCCGCGGTCCCCCCGCGCCACCCAGGAGGACACCGCGGTCCTGCCTGCACACCGCGGCGCCGGGCTGGGGCTGTGGGTCAAGGCCGACATGCTGGTCCGGGTCCGGGCCGAACGCCCGCAGGTCGCCGAGGTGCTCACCGGCAACGCGACCACCAACCGGCACATGCTCGCGGTCAACGACCGGCTCGGCTTCCGGCCCTGGGGCGACCACAATTTCTGGCAGTTCGACGTCGGGGAGCTCAGCGCCCGGCTCGGCTGAACGTCCGGGCCCCGGCCAGCGCGGTCAGCGCGGCCAGCACCCCGGCGGCCACCGTCACCCCGAACGCGGCCCGGGCTCCGGACGCGTCCACCACCTGGCCGGCGATCGACGCCGCGACCGCGACCCCGAGGCCGAGCCCGGTGCCGAACCAGGTCAGCCCCTCGGTCCGGGACGCGGCCGGCACCAGCTCCTCCAGCAGCCCGAACCCGGCGATCAGGGCCGGGCTGATCGCGAACCCGGCCAGGAAGACCAGCCCGGCCAGGACCGGGACGCTCCCCGCCGCCAGCAGCGGGACCGTGACCAGCGCCAGCACGCCCACCCCGAGCACGAACCGGCGGGCCGCCGGCGTACGCCAGCTGACCGTGCCGTACCCCAGCCCGGACAGCAGGCTGCCGGCGGCCAGCAGGGCCAGCACGATCCCGGCCGCGCCGGGCGAGCCGCGCTCGTCGGTGAACGCCACCGTGGCCACCTCGACCGAGCCGAAGATGCCGCCGGTGGCCAGCCCGACCACGACCATCACCCGCAGCCCGGCCAGCCGCAGCGCCGACGGGCCGCGGCCGGTCACCGGGTGGGCCGGCGGCTCGGTCCGGCGCAGCGCGGCCAGGGCCAGCGAGCCGGTCGCCGCGAACGCCCAGGCCGCGACCACCCCCACGATCGGCGAGACCTGGGTCGCCAGCGTCGTGACCAGCACCGGGCCGACCACGAACACGACCTCGTCCAGCACCGACTCCAGCGAGAACGCGGTCGGCAGCAGCGGCGAGCCGCCCAGCGCGTGGGCCCAGCGGGCCCGGACCAGCGAGCCGGCCTGGGCGAAGCTGCCGCCCCAGAGCGCGGCCGCCGGGAACAGGGTCCAGACCGGCAGGTCGGCGGCGGCGCAGGCGATCAGCACGGCGGCGCCGGCGGTGTGCACGGCCAGCGCCGGCAGCAGCACCCGGGCCTGGCCGTGCCGGTCCACCAGCCGGCCCAGCACCGGCCCCAGCAGGGCCTGGGCCGCGGCCAGGGTGGCCGACACCGCCCCGGCCAGCGCGTACGAGCCGGTGGCGTCGGCGACGAGCAGGACCGTGCCCAGCGTCTGCATCGACAGCGGGAACCGCGCGATCAACCCGGCCGACGCGAACGCCACCGCCCCCGGGACCCGCAACACCTGCCGATAGGCGCCCAGCATCAAAAGCCGAGGCGGCGCAATTGCCTGGGATCGCGCTGCCAGTCCTTGAGCACGTTGACGTGCAGGTCGAGGTAGACCCGGCCGCCGATCAGGGCCTCGATCTCGTGCCGGGCGGCCGTGCCGACCGTCCGCAGCCGGGTCCCGCGGGTGCCGAGGACGATCGGCTTCTGGCTGTCGCGCTCCACGTGCACGGTGGCGTGGATGACGGTCAGGTCGCCCTCGGTCCGGGTCTCGTCGATGGACACGGCCAGCGAGTGCGGCAGCTCGTCCCGGACGCCCTCGAGCGCGGCCTCCCGGATCAGCTCGGCGATCCGGGTCTCGGTCGGCTCGTCGGTGGTCTCGTCGTCCAGGTAGAGCGGCGGGCCCTCCGGCAGCCGGGCGATGAGCAGGTCGGCGAGCAGGTCGACCTGGAACGCGGACACCGCGGACACCGGCACGATCTCGGCGAAGGCCAGCCCGGTCTCCTCCCCCAGCCGCTGGGCGCCGGTCAGCGCCGCGATCACCTGTGGCGGCTCGACCAGGTCGGTCTTGGTCACCACGGCGAACACCGGCTTGCCGCTGAGGTGGGACAGCTCCCGGGCGATGAACCGGTCCCCGGCCCCGACCGGCTCGTCGGCCGGCAGGCAGAGCGCGATCACGTCCACGTCGGCCCAGGTCTCCCGGACGACCGCATTGAGCCGCTCACCGAGCAGCGTGCGCGGCCGGTGCAGGCCGGGGGTGTCCACCAGCACCAGCTGGGCGTCGGGGCGGGTGACGATGCCGCGCACCGCGTGGCGGGTGGTCTGCGGGCGGCTGGAGGTGATCGCGATCTTCTCGCCGACCAGCGCGTTGGTCAGGGTGGACTTGCCCGCGTTGGGCCGCCCCACGAGGCTGGCGAAGCCGGAGCGGGATGTGGTCACCCGGCCATCCTGCCAGTTGCCCGGTCAGCGGATTCTTACCTGCCGGACAGGGGAATGATCCCCGGGCCGGGGTACGTTGGAGCAGACGTACCGACCTGGACCTGTGTCCCCGGGCTCCACTTTCAGTCGCCACGAGCGACCACTCGCCGAGAGGCGACCAGCCGGGCCGGTGCGTTTCGTACGAGAGGGCGGCTCCCGCGGGAGCCGCCCTCTCGGCGTCTCGGAGGACGCCGGCGGTCCCGGGACGGACCGCCCTCAGCCCCGGGGGGTGCCGTCCGGACCGGCGACGATGACGGGCGCGTCCGGGGTCAGGTCGGCGACCGCGGCCCGGCCGGCCTCGTCCGCGGCCGGCGCCTCGGTGACCAGGGCGGCCGCCTCCAGGCCGGTCGCCCCGCTGCCGACCGCGGCCGCGACGGCGGCCTGCAGGGCCGACAGCCGCAGCGACGGCAGCGCGACCGTCGTCCCCACGTACGTCCGGCCGTCGGTGTCGCGCACGGCGGCGCCCTCGGCGGCCCCGACGCGGGCCCGCGCCGCCCGGGCCAGCGTCACGATCTTCGCGTCCTCCACGTCCAGCTCGGTCACCGGCCCATCCTGGCAGCCGGCCGCCGGCGTCCGCACCGCAGCCAACGCGGAGCGGACCGGTGGCCGGTGCGGGTACGGCCTGGGCCGAGTGGCGATCGACGCGGGCGACCTGGGGCAGGGGCGGCGCTGGGAGCGGGCCGCCGGCCTCTTCGACGTGGCCCTGCCGCCCCGCGCGGACGCCGTCCGGGCCGAGCTCGCTGCGCTGCCCGGTCGGTCGACCGAGGCGCCCTAGTTGTCCGCGGACTGGTCGACGGGCTGGCGGCCGCGGCCGGCGCGGCGCCCGTCGGGCTCCGGCTCCGGGTCGGGCTCCGGCGGCGGCTCCCGGTGCACCAGGACGGTGTCGATGCGGTTGCGCCGCCCGCCGGTCGTCTCCGCGGTCAGCCGCAGGCCGTCGAAGGACACCGTCGCGCCCGGGATCGGCACCCGGCCCAGCTCCCGGGCCAGCAGCCCGCCGACCGTCTCCACGTCGCCGGCGTCCGGCACCGGCGTGCCGAACAGCTCGCCGAGGTCCTCCACCGCCATCCGCGCGGTCAGCCGGGCCGTGTCGGGGTCGATCCACTCCACCGGCTCGCGCTCGGTGTCGTACTCGTCGGCGATCTCCCCGACGATCTCCTCCAGGATGTCCTCGATGGTGAGCACCCCGGCCGTGCCGCCGTACTCGTCGATGACCACGGCCATGTGCGTGCGCCGGGCCTGCATCTCCCGCAGCAGCTCGTCCACCGGCTTGGACTCGGGCACGAACGCCGGCGTCCGCATCAGGTCCTCGACCTTGGTCGCCCGGGCCTGCGGGTCCTGGGCCCGGGCGGCCAGGTCCTTGAGGTAGACGATGCCGACGATGTCGTCCACGTTGTCGCCGACGACCGGGATCCGGGAGAAGCCCGACCGCAGGGCCAGCGCCAGCGCCTGCCGGACCGACTTGCCGCGCTCGATCCACACCACCTCGGTCCGCGGCACCATCACCTCGCGGGCGATGGTGTCGCCGAGCTCGAACACGGAGTGGATCATGTTGCGCTCGCCGTGCTCGACCACGCCGCGCTGCTCGGCCAGGTCTACCAGTTCGCGCAGCTCGACCTCGGTCGCGAACGGCCCCTCCCGGAAGCCGCGGCCCGGGGTGATCGCGTTGCCGATGAGGATCAGCAGCGAGGCCAGCGGGCCCAGCACCCGGGCCAGCCCGTGCACCAGCCCGGCGGTGGACAGCGCGAGGCTGTAGGGATGCTGCCGGCCCAGGGTCCGCGGCCCCACCCCGACCAGCACGTACGAGACGACGACCATCACCGCGACCGTGAACGCGACCGCGGACCAGGTCGAGCCCAGCCAGCTGATCACCGCCCGGGCCACCAGCACCGTCGCCAGCAGCTCGCAGGCCATCCGGAGCAGCAGCAGCAGGTTGGTGTGCCGGGGCAGGTCGGCGATGACGATGAGCAGCCGGCCGGCCTTGCGGTCGCCGCTGCGCTCCATCTCCTCGACCCGGGCCGCCGACACCCGCAGCAGCGCCGCCTCGACCGCGGCCAGCCCGCCCGCGAGCGGGACCAGGAGAGCCGCGAAGACGACGAGGACGACGTCCGTCCCGTTCATCTCCCACTCCTCGGACGGACCCGGCCTCGTCCCTCGGCCGGCTCAGCCCTGGTCGTTCCCCGCTCGCCCTGTGGGCCCTCGGGCTCGCTCATCGGGCCTGCGCGCCCGCCCGCCACGACTCGAGCAGCGAGGCCTGCAGGGCGAACATCTCCCGCTCCTCCTCCGGCTCGGCGTGGTCGTAGCCGAGCAGGTGCAGCACGCCGTGGGTGGTGAGCAGCTCCAGCTCGGCCGCCAGCGAGTGGCCGGCGGACCGGGCGCCGCGCCGCGCGTACTCCGGGCAGAGCACGACGTCGCCGAGCAGGGTCGGGCCGGGCTCCTGCTCGTCCGGGCTGCGGGCGGTGTCGAGCTCGTCCATGGGGAACGCGAGCACGTCGGTCGGGCCGGGCTCGCCCATCCAGCGCTCGTGCAGCGCGGACATGGTGGCCTGGTCGACCACGATCACCGACAGCTCGGCCAGCGGGCTGACCCCGAGCCGGTCCAGCGCATGCCGCGCCACCGCCGACAAGGCCGACTCGTCGACCTCCACCCCGGACTCGTTGGCAATCTCGATGCTCATGCCCGCTCCTCGGACAGGCCGTCAGGCGCAAGCGCCGGACGGCCGGCCCTCGTCACTCCCCGCTCGCGCTGCGAGCCCTCGCGCGAGCTCATCGGCGGCCGCCGCGGCTGCGGTCGGTGGCCGAGCGGGGGGTGGAGGCCTGCACGACCTGGGCGTCGAACCGCGCGTACGCGTCGACGATGTCGCCCACGAGCCGGTGCCGGACCACGTCGGTGCTGGTCAGCTCCGCGAAGTGGACGTCCTCGACACCGTCGAGGATGTCCCGCACCACCCGCAGCCCGCTGCGCTGCCCGGACGGCAGGTCGACCTGGGTCACGTCGCCGGTGACCACGATCTTGGAGCCGAAGCCGAGCCGGGTCAGGAACATCTTCATCTGCTCGGGCGTGGTGTTCTGGGCCTCGTCCAGGATGATGAAGGCGTCGTTGAGGGTCCGCCCGCGCATGTACGCCAGCGGCGCGATCTCGATCGTCCCGCCCTGGGTCAGCCGCGGGATCGACTCCGGGTCGACCATGTCGTGCAGCGCGTCGAACAGCGGCCGCAGGTAGGGGTCGATCTTGTCCAGCAGCGTGCCCGGCAGGTAACCCAGCCGCTCCCCCGCCTCGACCGCCGGCCGGGTCAGGATGATGCGGTTGACCTGCTTGGACTGCAGCGCCTGGACGGCCTTGGCCACGGCCAGGTAGGTCTTGCCGGTGCCGGCCGGGCCGATCCCGAACACGATCGTGTGCCGGTCGATCGCGTCCACGTAGCGCTTCTGGTTCAGCGTCTTGGGGCGGATCGTCCGGCCGCGCCGGGACAGGATGTTGAGGTTGAGGACCTCGGCCGGCCGCTCGGCCTCGCCCGCGCGCAGGATGCCGAGCGCGTGCGTGACCGAGTCGGCGGTCAGCGTCTGACCGGCGGCGACCAGCTCGAGCAGCTCCTCGAACAGGCGGACCGCGAGCGCGTTGTCCGCCTGCTCGCCGGTGATCGTGATCTCGTTGCCGCGAACGTGGATGTCGCTGGCGAGCGCCTCTTCGATGATCCGCAGCAGCTCGTCGCGCGAGCCGAGCAGGCTGACCATGGCCTGCGAGCCGGGGACCACGATCTTGGTCTGAGTGGCGCCTTCTCGGGTCGGTGTGGTGGGCACGGGTCGGGGCGGCCCTGCTTCCTTCGGACGGCGATACGACCTCTCCAGTCTACCCGGGCGGCCACTCCAGATGCCTGCCCCCGAGCACGTGGCCATGCACGTGCGGCACGCTCTGCCCCGCGTCCGGCCCGGTGTTGAACACCAGCCGCCAGCCGGAGCCGGCCACGCCATCGTCCCCGGCCACCGCGGCGGCGGTCCGGTGCAGCGCGGTCAGCGCCTCCGGGTCGGCCGCGGCCAGCGCGCCGACGTCGGCGTGGTGGGCCTTGGTGATCACGAGGACGTGCGTCGGGGCCTGCGGGTTCAGGTCCCGGAAGGCCAGCGTGAGGGCGTCGTCGCGGACCACGGTCGCGCGGATGTCCCCGGCGACGATGGCGCAGAAGAGGCAGTCGGCCACGGCCGGGATCGTACGGGTAAACCGTCCGGGCCCCTCGAGCGTCCTGACTGCGTGACGACTCTCGCGTCCGGGCGTGTCGGGATCGGGCCCGACCTCGCTACGGTGCCGCTCGTGAGCCGGGAGGCACGTCCGCTCGACGCGGACGATGCCGTCACCGCGCTGTACGTCGCCCACTACCGCAGCCTGGTCCGGCTGGCCGCCCTGCTGCTGGACGACGTGGGCGCGGCCGAGGAGGTCGTGCAGGACGCGTACGTGCGGATGCACGGCTCCTGGCGGCGGATCCGGGACCCGCAGGCCGCGGTCGGCTACCTGCGCACGACCGTGGTCAACCTGGCCCGGTCCCGGCTGCGGCACCGGCAGGTCGTCCAGCGGCACCCGCCGGCGGCGCCGGACGACGTGCCCTCGGCCGAGCAGGGTGCGCTGGACCGGCTGGAGCAGCACCGGGTGGTCGCGGCGCTGCGGACGCTGCCCGGCCGGCAGCGGGAGTGCCTGGTGCTGCGCTACTACGGCGACCTGTCCGAGGCCCAGATCGCGGAGGCCATGGGAATCAGCCCGGGCGCGGTGAAGAGCCACGCGTCGCGGGGGATGGCGGCGTTGCGGGCGGCGTTGGCGGTGGGCGCGTGACCGGCGACCACAGCGACCTCGACGACCTGCTGCGCCGCGCGCTGGCGGCCGAGGCGGCCCGGGTCGAGCCGGGCGACGGGCTGGGCCCGATCCGGGCCCGCACGGCCCGGCGGGTCCGGTCGGGCCGGTTGGGCTGGCGGGCACCGGCGCTGGCTCTGGCCGCGGCCGCCGCCGCGGTCGCCGCCCTGCTCGCGGCCCCGTCGCTGCTGCCGGCCCTGGAGCCGGCACCGGCCCGGCAGCCGGCCGCCGCCCCGGCGCCCGGACCGACCCCGATCCCCGGGGCCGGCGTCAACGACCTGCGCACGGTCTGGCCGTACGGGTCCCGGGCCGAGGGCTTCCGGGAGGCGCCCGCCGACCAGGCCGCGGGCACGTACGGGGACCTGACCCGGCCGGACCAGGTCGCGGTCCGGTTCGTCCGGTCGTACTTGCCGGACGACAGCATCAGGGCCCGGTCACTGGGCGCGTACCGGGCCGGGCTGCGGATGCAGGTCTACTTCGACGGCAAGCCGATGACCCGGGTCTACCTGGTCCGGGTCCGGGTCGGCGACGACGCCCCGTACGTGGTGGTGGACGCGGAGTCGGACCGGATCAGCATCGAGGCCCAGCGGCCGCCGGCCAGCGGCGGGTTCAACCTGCACGGCACGACCACCGGCTCGTCGGTGGCCGAGGTGCGGCTGCGCGCGGCCGGCAGCGGCACGACGCTGGAGCTGGCCGACGCGACCGTCACCGAGGTCGGCTCCGGGTGGATCGCCCCGTTCCGGCTGCCGCCCGGGTCCCGGGACGTGACCGCGGCGGCCTGGGCCGCCGGCCCGGACCTGTCGCTGTCGTTCGCCGCCCGCCCGCTGGGCTGACTCCAGCACCGCTAACTCCAGCGCCCGGTACGCAGCGACAGCGCGGCCAGGGCGGCGGCGCCGGCGGTGGAGGTGCGCAGCACCGGGGTGCCCAGCCGGACCGGCGTCGCCCCGGCCTCGGTGAACGCGGCCAGCTCGGTGTCGTCCAGCCCGCCCTCGGGCCCGACGACCAGGACCAGGTCGCCGCCCGCCGGCAGCGGCACCGACGCCAGCGCGGTCGTCGCCGCCTCGTGCAGCACCAGCGCCCCGGCCGCGGCGGCGATCAACCCGGCCACGGTCCGGGTCGACGCGAGCTCGTCCACGTCCGGCAGCCAGGCCCGGCGGGACTGCTTGGCCGCCGCCCGGGCCGCCGACCGCCAGCGTTCCCGGGACCGCTGCCCGCGGGGGCCGTCCCAGCGGGTCACCGACCGGGCCGCCGACCACGGCACGATCAGGTCGACGCCCAGCTCGACCGCCAGCTCCACCGCCAGCTCGCCCCGGTCGCCCTTGGCCAGCGCCTGGACCAGCACGAACCGCGGGCTGGGCGGGTCAAGCCGCCGCACCGCCGTCACGGCCAGGCGCAGGCCGCCCGGCACCGAGCCGGTGACCACGCAGTCGGCCGCCCCGCCGGCCCCGTCGGCCAGGGTCAGCGCCTCACCGGGCCCGAGCCGCCGCACCGTCGCCGCGTGGTGCCCCTCGGCCCCGTCCAGCACCGCCTCCGGCCCCGCGGGCAATGCGTCGACCAGGAAGACCGGCGGCGTGCTCACTGTGCCCGCTTCGCTCTCATCGCCCGTTGAACGCGTCCCGCATCTTGGAGAACAGGCCGCCGCCGTGGCCGCGGGTCGAGACTGGCAGATCCTCGCCCCGCAGCGACGCCAGCCGGCGCAGCAGCTCCTCCTGCTCGTCGTCCAGCCGGGTCGGCGTCACCACCTGAACGTGCACGTGCAGGTCACCCCGCCCGACGCCGCGCAGGTGCGGCACGCCGCGGGCCCGCAGGGTCGTCTTGGTGTCGGGCTGGGTGCCGGGCCGGATCTCGATCTGCTCGTCGCCGTCCAGCGTGGTCAGGGTCAGGGTGGTGCCGAGCGCGGCCGCGGTCATCGGCAGCTGGACCCGGCAGTGCAGGTCGTCGCCCTCGCGGGTGAAGATGTCGTGCGGCAGCTCGTGGATCTCCACGTACAGGTCGCCGGCCGGGCCGCCGCCGGGGCCGACCTCGCCCTGGCCGGACAGCCGGATCCGCATGCCGTCCTCGACGCCGGCCGGGACCTTGACCCCGACCGTCCGCCGGGCCCGGACCCGACCGTCGCCGCCGCAGCTCGCGCACGGCGACGGGATGACGACGCCGGTGCCGGCGCAGGTCGGGCACGCCCGGCTGGTCATGACCTGGCCCAGGAAGGACCGCTGCACGCTCTGCACCTCGCCCCGCCCGCCGCAGGTGTCGCAGGTGGCCGGGTGGGTGCCGGGCGCGGTGCCGGCGCCGGAGCAGGTCGTGCAGACGATCGCGGTGTCCACGGTGAGGTCGCGGGACACCCCGAACGCGGTCTCGGCCAGCTCCAGGTCCAGCCGGATCAGCGCGTCGGAGCCCTGCCGGACCCGGCTGCGCGGGCCGCGGGCGGTGGACGCGCCGAAGAACGCGTCCATGATGTCGCCGAGCCCACCGAACCCACCGGCCCCGAACGGGCTGCCGCCGCCGACGCCGTTCTGCGACAGCGGGTCGCCGCCGAGATCGACGATCTCGCGCTTCTCCGGATCGGAGAGGACCTCGTACGCGGTGGTCGCCTGCTTGAAGCGGTCCTGCGCCTCCGGGTCCGGGTTGACGTCCGGGTGCAGCTCGCGGGCGAGCTTGCGGTAGGCCCGCTTGATCTCGTCGCCCGTCGCGTCCCGGCGCACACCCAGCACGCCGTAGTAGTCGGTCGCCACTGAACCCCAGCTTCCTGGCACTCGATGCCTCGGACTGCCAGTCTACTGGCCGTACGGTCAGCGCGCGGTGGCCACCGACACGCCGACGCCGCCGCGGGTGCTCCCGCCGTACCGGGCCTTCTCCCGGGCCAGGTCGAGCTGCCGCACGGTCGTCCGGCCGGCCAGCACGTCGTCGGTGATCAGGTCGGCCGGCACCAGCCAGGACACCTCGAACTCCAGCCCGTCGGGGTCCTTGGCGTACAGCGCCTTGGTGGTGGAGTGGTCGGACGCGCCGGCCAGCGCGCCGTGCCGGGCCAGCGCATCGGCGATGCGCTCCAGCTCGTCCAGGGTGTCGACCTCCCAGGCGAGGTGGTAGAGCCCGACTGCGGTGGTGCCGGCGGGCGAGTCGGCCGCGTCCGGCCCGATCTGGAACAGGCCGAGGTCGTGGTCGTTGGTGCTGCCCTCGGCCTGCAGGAAGGCCGCCGTCGGGCCGCCCATCACCTGCCGGAACCCGAGCACGTCGGAGTAGAACCGCACGCTGCGCGGCACGTCACGGACGTAGAGGACGGCATGGTTGAGTCGCTGAACGGGCACCTGGATCTCCTGGGTTCGGTACCGTCGACGATACGCTCGGTTAGTTGAGCCTTCAAGTAAGGAGGGCCGGTGACCCGCTGGCTGGACGAGGACGAGCAGCGGACGTGGCGGAGCTTCCTGGCCACCTCGGAGCTGCTGTACGCGGCGCTGGACCGGCAGCTGCAGCGCGACGCGGGGATCACCCACGCCTCCTACATCGTGCTGGCGATGCTGTCCGAGGCCCCGGACCGGTCGCTGCGGATGAGCGACCTGGCCGTCCGGGCCAACTCCTCCCCCAGCCGGCTCTCGCACGCGGTCGCCCGGCTGGAGGCGCGGGGCTGGGTCCGGCGCGAGCCGGCACCCCAGGACGGCCGCGGCACCGTAGCCGTGCTCACCGACTCCGGCTGGCAGATGCTGACCGAGACCGCCCCCGGGCACGTCACCGCGGTCCGCGAACACCTCTTCGACCGGCTCACCCAGGACCAGGTCCGTGCGCTCGGTGACATCTGCGCCACCGTCCTGGACGGGTTGGACCCAAATCGGGTGGCGCGTCCCTGCTAAAAATGTGTGGCATGGGCCACATTGCCGGCACACAGGGCCGCGGAGAACGTTGTGCCGTGGTGACTTGTCGTCGGGATGAACACGGCAGCCGGCTGGTGGACCAGCCGGTCGGTGCCGGGCCCGCCGACGCCCCGCCGGTCTGGTGGCGGCGGATCGCGGTCCCGGGACGGCGCCCCCGGGCGCTGCTGGAGCTCGTCGTCATCGCGGCCATGTTCGGGGCGTACAAGCTGGGCCGGATCGTGGCGGCCAAGCACGTCGGGACCGCCTTCGACAACGCGTACGTGGTCTGGGACCTGGAGCGGATCCTGCGGCTGCCGGACGAGCTGTCGGTGCAGGCGCTGCTGCTCAAGAGCACGCTGGTCATCAAGTCGGCCAACGTCTACTACGTCGCCGTGCACTTCCCGGCCACCGCCGCCTTCCTCATCTGGCTCTACCTGCGCCGCCCGGCCGACTACCTGTGGGTGCGGCGCACGCTCGCGCTGACCACCGCCTCCGGGCTGCTGGTGCACCTGGCCATCCCGGTCGCGCCGCCACGGATGCTCGGCCCGCTCGGCTTCGTCGACACCGCCGACGTCTACGGGCCGGCCGTCTACGGGCCGCCGGCCCAGAACAGCCTGGCCGACCAGTACGCGGCGATGCCGTCGCTGCACATCGGCTGGGCGATCATGGTCGCGATCGGGATCATCGCCACCACGCGGATCCGGTGGCGCTGGCTGGCGGTCGCCCACCCGGTGATCACCACGCTGGTGGTGATCGGCACCGCCAACCACTTCTGGCTGGACGGGATGGTGGCGGCCGGGCTGCTGGCGGTGTCGCTGGTGGTCGTACGCAGCTACTCCGACCTGCACGAGCCGCGGATCGAGGTGCCGGACTTCGTGCCCGTGCTGGACCGGCCGTCGGAGCGGGACCGGGCCGCGGCCGACCGGGCCGACCGGGCCGACCGGGCCGACCGCGCCGCTGCCGACCGCGCCGCTGCCGCCCGGCTGGCCGCCGATCGGCTGACGGTCGAGCGGCTGGCCGCCGAAGGGGTCGCCGGGCGGTCCGCAGCCGGGCGGGCCGCGGCCGGCCGCGCCGCTGTGGACCTGGCCATGGGCCTCGCCGGCGCGGGGTCGGCCCGCACCGACGGGCCGGAGACCGCGGACCCGATGCCGCCGCCGGTGCCCGCGGCGCTCCTCGGCCGGCCCTCGGCCGTCCGGGGCCCGTACCGGCGGCTGCGGTCAGGAACCGGTGCCGAGGATCTGGCCGATGTAGCGAGCGACCGCGGCGACGGCTGACATCGACCCCGCGTAGTCCATCCGGGTCGGCCCGAGCACGCCCAGGCCGCCCAGCGCGCGGTCACCGGCGCCGTAGCCGACGGAGACGACCGAGGTCGAGCGCAGCCCCTCGAACGGGTTCTCCTCGCCGATCCGGACCAGCACCTGGCTCGGGCTCTGCACCTCGCCGATCAGCCGCAGCAGCACGACCTGCTCCTCCAGCGCCTCCAGCACCGGCCGGATCGTGCCCGGGAAGTCCAGCGCGCTGCGGGTCAGGTTGGCCGTGCCGCCGAGCACGACCCGCTCCTCCGGCCGCTCCACCAGCGTCTCCAGCAGGACCGTGGTCATCGTGGTCAGCAGCGGGCGCAGCTCCGGGCCGGTCTCCTCCGGCAGCGCGGTGACGATGTCGGGGGCGTCGGCCAGCCGGCGGTCGCGCAGCGCCGAGTTGAGCGTCGTGCGCAGGTCGGCCACCAGGCCGTCGCTGACCGGCACCGGCAGCTCCACCACCCGCTGCTCGACCCGCCCGGTGTCGGTGATCAGCACCAGCATCAGCCGGGTCGCGGCCAGGTGCACCACCTCCAGGTGGCGCACCGCCGACCGGGCCAGCGAGGGATATTGCACGACCGCGACCTGCCGGGTCAGCTGGGCCAGCAACCGTACGGTCCGGTGCAGCACGTCGTCGAGGTCGACCGCGCCCTCGAGGAAGCTCGCGATCGCCTTGCGCTCGGCCGGGGACAGCGGCTTGAGCGCGGCCAGCCGGTCGACGAACAGCCGGTATCCCTTGTCGGTCGGCACCCGCCCGGCGCTGGTGTGGGGCTGGGCGATGTAGCCCTCTTCCTCCAGCAGCGCCATGTCGTTGCGGATGGTCGCGGGCGACACGCCGAGGTGGTGGCGCTCGGCCAGCGCCTTGGAACCCACCGGCTCCTCGGTCGCGATGTAGTCCTCGATGACGGCGCGCAGGACCTCGAGCTTGCGTTCCTCGAGGTTCACCGCCACCTCCTGGCACTCAAGTTCCTGAAGTGCCAGCTTACCGGCGCGGCGGCCGGTCGGCACCGATCGTGTCCCGCCCGTGACCCGCGGTCCGGCCAGCCGGATAGGCTCTCCCCCGGCCAGGGGGGCCGAGAGGGACTAGGGAGCGACGTGATCTTCAAGGCGGTTCGCGACGGCCGGCCGTATCCGGAGCATGGGCTGTCGACCCGCGACTGGGCGAAGCTGCCCCCGCGGCAGGTCCGGCTGGACGAGCTGATCACCACCAAGCGGGAGCTGGAGCTCGACCGGCTGCTGGACGAGGACTCGACGTTCTACGGCGACCTCTTCCCGCACGCCGTGCAGTGGGAGGGTGATCTCTACCTCGAGGACGGCCTGCACCGGGCCCTCCGGGCGGCGCTGCAGCAGCGCAACAGCCTGCACGTCCGGGTGCTGAGCCTGGACGAGTCGGAGTCGGCCGACGCGCTCGGGGCAACCTCCGGCGGCTGATGCCGTCATGCCACGGTCGCGGCGGAGTCGGTAGGGCGTGATATCCCCTTGCCGGTCTGTCCGGAGTGTCCGGACCAGGCAGTCGTACGGGGTGGGAGAGGCGCATGAAGGACGGTGTGGCGGACGGGCTGACGCGGGTCCGGGAGCGCGTGGGTGCGCTGCGCGGACGCGCCGGCGGGTCCGGCGACCGGTATGTGCTCCTGCCGTCCGGGGCGGGCCGCAAACGGCGGCTGGCCGAGCTCGGTGCGGTGGCCGGTGTGGTGGTGGTCGTGGTGGCGTTCGTGAGCGCCGCGATGGCGCTGCGGCCGTCCTCGGCGCAGCCCACGCCGCCCGGTCCGGGCCTGCCGGCGCCGACGGAGTTCGGCGCGCAGCTGTCCGGCTCGCCGTCACCGTCGGGGACGTCGGTGACCTTCGTGCCGCCCGCGCCGACCGGCGCCGGCCCGACCGGGCGCGGCCGGCCGCTGCCGACGGCGATCGCGACGCCGACCCCGACCGGCACGCCGACCTCGGGTGCGCCCACGACCCGCGCCTCGGCCACCGTGCCGCCCGTGACCAGGCCGCCGGTCATCACGCCGTCGCCGTCCTCGGCCAGCCCGTCGCCGACCCCGTCGACGACGCCCTCGCCGACCGTGGAACCGACGACGGACCCCCCGCCGCCGCCCATCGGGCTGCCCTGACAACCCTGACATCACCCGTTCGGGTGACGCGGAGGCCGGAACGGCCCCGGAACGGCGATGTGCCCGCTAGCGTCCGCTTGCGCCCTCGATGCTGCGGGTCGTCGTGCGGCGAGGAGGTCTAGATGCCCGAGACAGGCGAGTGGTTCTCCCCTCGGACCCGGCCGGAGATGCTGACCTCCGACGACCCGCTGGTCCACGACAAGTACGACGCGCCGCTCGAGCACGTCGAGATCCTGCCCGGGCCGGCGACGCTGGCCGGCCGGGTGGTCGAGCCGTTCCGCCGGCTGGTGGCGTTCGTCCCCGAGCTCGGCCGCCGGATCGTCCGGGTCGACGACGAGCCGTCGCGCTGGCAGCTGGCCGGCATGTGGGCCACCGGCTCGGCCATCGTCGCCGGGACCGGGCTGGCCGTGGCCGCGGTGCTGGGCGGGGCGCCCCCGGCGCTGACCCAGCAGCTGGACCGGCTGTCGGTGCTGCCGGGCCTCAACGAGCACTCGTCCGGGTCGGACGACGACCCGGCACCGGCCGCGGACAAGGCGGCCACGCCGCGCGGCACGTCCGGGTCAGCGGACGGTACCCGGGACCGGACCTCGACGTCGGATTACGGTCCGTCGTCGGGCACCGGATACTCGCACTACGCCCGGATCCCGGGGGTCGCTGGGTATCCCGCGTCCGTCGACGTGCCCGGGCTGCCGGCGGCCGGCGGGTCGTCGGGATCCAGCGCGGGCACGGGCACCTCCTCCGGCGGCGGCACCTCCTCCGGCGGCGGCACCTCCTCCGGCGCCGGCACCGGCGGCTCGCCGACGACACCGGTCAGCGGAGGCGGGACGACCGCGCCGGGCAACCCGGTGCCGACCCAGGCCCCGACCGACCCGGCCCCGCCGGTCGAGAACCCGACCGACCCGGCCCCGCCGGTCGAGAACCCCACGGACCCGGCCCCGCCGACCGAGAACCCCACGGACCCGGCGCCGCCGACCGACCCGACGGACCCGCCGCCCGCGGACGACCCCACGGACCCGCCGGCCGACCAGCCCCCGGTGGACGCCCCGGCCGACCCGCCAGCCGGCAGCCCGCCGGCCGACCCGGCCCCGGTCCCGGACCCCGAGGGCGTCTCCCCCGCCCCCACCAGCACCCCGTAGCGCGGCGGGCGGCCCCTGGACCGTCCACGCCTCCGAACTCTCGCCCGGCCCTGACCACCACCGTGGCGCCTTCCTGCACGCCGGGTGCGGCGGCGCGCGGCCTCCACCGGGCACCGCGCGCCCACCGGCTGCGGTGCGGGGCCTCTACCGGGCACCGCGTATGTACGACTGCGGCGGTGCGGGGCCTCACCGGGCACCGCGCGCACCAGCTGCGGCGCGCGTTGCTACCGGGCACCGCGTACGCACGACTGCGGCGGCGCGCGGCCTCCACCGGGCACCGCGCGCGCTGCAGCTGCGGCGGCGCGCGGCCACTCCCGGGCACCGCAGGCGCACCGGCTGCGGCGGCGCGCGGCCACTCCCGGGCACCGCGCGCGTACCGGATGCGGCGGCGCACGTCTCTACCGGACACCGCGTGCGCCCTCCGTGCTGATCGAGCGCGCACGCAGCCCTGACGGACACCGGCGCGCGCCCGGCGCGCGCCGGCGGTGGGTCAGTCGGTGAGGTCGCGGGCGACCGCGTCGGCAAGGAGGCGGCCGCGCAGGGTGAGCACCGCCCGCCCGTCGCTGTGCGCGCGCGGGTCGAGCAGGCCGTACCCGACCGCCTCGCCGGCCGCCGCCCGGGCCCGCTCGGTCAGCTCCCGCACCGCCAGCCCCTCGCGCAGCCGCAGCCCGAGCATCGTCGTCTCCATCCGCCGGGCCGGCGGGTCGAGCAGCTCCCGCCCGGCGGCCGGGCTGTCCCCGGCGTGCAACCGGGCCGCGTACGCCGCCGGGTGCCGCACGTTCCACCACCGCACTCCGCCGACGTGGCTGTGCGCGCCTGGGCCGACCCCCCACCAGTCGCCACCGGTCCAGTACAGCCGGTTGTGCCGGGACCGGGCGGCCGTGCCACGGGCCCAGTTCGACACCTCGTACCAGCCGAAGCCGTTGCGCGACAAGGTCTCGTCCGCCTGCACGTACCGGTCGGCGAGCACGTCGTCGTCGGGTTCCGGCAGCTCGCCGCGGCGGACCTTGCGCGCCATCGCCGTCCCCTCCTCGACCACCAGCGCGTACGCCGAGACGTGGTCGGGCCCCGCCCCCACCGCGGCGTCCAGCGAGGCCTGCCAGTCGGACTCGGACTCCCCCGGCGTGCCGTAGATCAGGTCGAGGTTGACGTGCGTGAACCCGGCCCGCCGCGCCTCCGCGACGACCTCGATCGCCCGGCCGGGCGTGTGCTGCCGGTCCAGCACCCGCAGGACGTGCTGGGCCGCCGACTGCATCCCGAACGAGATCCGGGTGAACCCGGCCTCCCGCAGCCGGGCCAGGTAGGCCGGCGTGACCGACTCCGGGTTGGCCTCGGTCGTCACCTCCGCGCCCGGCGCCAGCCCGAACAGGTCGTCGATCTCGCGCAGGATCGAGCCGAGGTGGCCGGCCGGCAGCAGCGTCGGCGTGCCGCCGCCGAAGAAGACCGTCTCGACGGCCGGCACCCGGTCCCCCAGCACGTGCCGGGCCAGCCGCAGCTCCAGCATCGCGGTGTCCGCGTACGCGGCCTGGGAGACCCCCGGTCCCAGCTCCTGCGCCGTGTACGTGGTGAAGTCGCAGTAGCCGCAGCGCGTCGTGCAGAACGGGACGTGCACATAGATCCCGAACGGGTTGCGGCCGAGCTCGCGCCGGGCAGCGAAGGGCAGAGCGCCGTCGGCCGGGGCCGGGACGCCGTCCGGAAGTCGGGAGGGCACGGCGGGACAGTGTTCCACTCCGGGGCGTCCTAAGGTCGGCGTCGTGACCGAGCTGGTGCATTTCTCCGTGTCGGACGGGGTGGCGACCCTCACCCTGGACTCGCCCCCGAACCGCAACGCGCTGTCCCCCGCCCTGCTGGGCGAGCTCTCCGCCGGCCTCGCCGCCGCGGTCGCCGACGAGGCGGTCCGGGTGGTCGTGCTCTCGCACACCGGCCGGGTCTTCTGTTCCGGCGCCGACCTCAAGGCGACCGCGGCCGCGACCGGCGCCGGCGACATGCCGATCGCCTCGGTGCCGGCCGTGCTGACCGCACTGGCCGAGTTCCCGAAGCCGGTGATCGCCCGGGTCGGCGGTCCGGCCCGGGCCGGCGGCATCGGCCTGATCGCGGCGTGCGACCTCGCGCTGGCGGCGCGGTCGGCGACATTCGCGTTCACCGAGGTGCGCCTGGGCGTGGTGCCCGCGGTGATCTCCCGGCCGGTGCTGCCGCTGCTGCCCCACCGGGCCGCCCAGGAACTGTTCCTCACCGGCGAGGTCTTCGACGCCGCCCGGGCCGCCGCGATAGGCCTGCTCACCCGGGTGGTCGAGGACGACGATCTCGACGCCGAGGTGGCCCGCTACGCCGGCCTGCTGGCCCTGGGCGCCCCCGGAGCGCTGGCCGCGACCAAGGAGCTGCTGGCCGGGCCGCCGGCCGACTACGACACGCTCCAGCGGCTCTCGGCCGACCGCTTCGGCGGTCCCGAGGGCCGGGAGGGGATCGCCGCCTTCGCCGAGAAGCGCCGCCCGTCCTGGGCGCCGCCCGCCCCCTAGGCTCCGGCGAGCAGGACCGTCAGCGGCCGGTCCGTGCCCGCCGATGTCGCGGTCGCGTGCTGGAACACCTCCAGCGCGGTCTCGTACGCCTGCGGGTCGGTCGCCGACGCGCCCGTCCAGACGACGACGTGCGGGCCCGCGGGTAACCAGGACAGGTCGCGCAGGGCGTCGGCGAGCGCGTCCCAGTTGGGCCCGACCCAGTCCGGGAACCGGAGCGCCCGGGCGAGCTCGGCCAGCAGCGCGGCCTTGGTCGGGGCCGGCCCGATCCGGTGCACGACCGCCCCCTGCCGCGCGGCGTCCGCGGCCACGTCCGCGGCGGGTCGCCGCACCGCGCGCACGCCGGGCCGCAGCGACGTCACGTGCCCTCCACCCGGGCGAAGGACTCGTAGTGGTCGGCGGTGTAGTAGCGCGCGCCGTCCTGCCCGGCGATGATCCGCCGCGCCCCGCGGTCCCGCGAGCCCGGCGTCGGCACCGTGTACTCGCGATACCAGCCCCGCGGGTGCGCCGGCAGCAGCCGCTCCAGGTTGCCGAACACCGTCCCGTCCTGCGCGTACGGGAACGGGCCGCCGGCGTCGATCAGCCGCAGCACCCGCTGCGCCTCCAGCGGCAGCGCGGCCACCGGGACCGTGTCCAGCCCGTCCGCCCCCGGCCGCCCCGTCGCGCCCGGCCGTGACGTCGGTTGTGCCGTCCCACCGGGTCGGGCCGTCACGGTCGGCCCGACCGTCGGGCCTTCGGTCCGCGTCGGCCGGGCCGTCCCGGTCGCATCCGGATCCGCCGTCGCGGCGGACCCGTTCGACGACGGGTCGTCGGACCGGATCGCCGAGATCAGGTAACCGCCAGCCAGCAGCACCCCGAGCAGCAGCAACGCGAGCAGCGGCCGCCGTGTGCGAAGCACCCGCCCACCCTAGAGCGGCCGCACCACGGCTCCGCGCCGACCTCGCCACACTGCACACCGCAGCAGCGCCTGCGCGCAATAGGGTGACCGCGTGCTCGCCGCCTTCGCCACCGCGCCGAACCCGTCCGACCCGCTCGCCGCCCTGGAGGTCGGCCGGCGCCCCGAGCCGGAGGCGCCCGACGGGTGGACCACGGTGTCGGTGCGGGCCGCGTCGATCAACCACCACGACGTGTTCACCCTGCGGGGCGTCGGCATCCCCGCGGACCGGTTCCCGATGATCCTCGGCTGCGACGCTGCCGGCGTGGACGCGGACGGCCGCGAGGTCATCGTGCACGCGGTCGTGCCAAGCCCGGACTGGTCGGGCGACGAGACCCTCGACCCGCGGCGCACCCTGCTGTCCGAGCTGCACCAGGGCACCCTGGCCGAGCAGGTCATCGTCCCGGCCCGCAACGTGCTGCCCAAGCCGGCCGAGCTGTCGTTCGAGGAGGCGGCCTGCCTCAGCACCGCCTGGCTCACCGCCTACCGGATGCTGTTCGTGAAGTCCGGCGCCCGGCCCGGCTCGACCGTGCTGGTGCAGGGGGCCAGCGGCGGGGTGGCGACCGCGCTGATCGCCCTGGGCTCGGCCGCCGGCTACCGGATGTGGGTGACTGGCCGGACCGAGCAGAAGCGGCAGGCCGCGCTCGCGCTGGGCGCGGACGCGGTGTTCGAGCCGGGCGCCCGGCTGCCGAAGCGGGTCGACGCGGTCATGGAGTCCGTCGGCGAGGCCACCTGGTCGCACTCGCTGAAGTCGCTCGCCCCCGGCGGGACCATCGTCGTCTGCGGCGCCACCAGCGGCCCCAACCCGGCCGCCGACCTCAACCGGGTCTTCTTCCTGCAGCTCAACGTCGTCGGCTCGACCATGGGCACCCGGTCGGAGCTGGAGTCGCTGCTGGCGATGCTGGTCACCACCGGCGTCCGCCCGGCCATCGACACCACGCTGCCGCTGGATCGGGCCGCGGACGGGTTCGCCAAGATCGTGGCCGGCGACACCGCGGGCAAGATCGTGCTCACCGTCTGAGCGGATCAGCTCCCGGCGTCGAGCCGCCGCAGCAGGTGGTCCCGGGCGGCCGCGTCCGCCGGACCGCCCCGCTCGGCCAGGTGCTCGGCCAGCAACCGGCGGTGCTCCGGCTCCTTGTTGCCGCCGTACTTGAACTTGGCCCGCACCCCGGTCACCGTCAGCACCAGCCCGCGGATGCCCGGCAGCCGCCGGCGATAATGCTCGTGCGCCGCGTCCGGCTCCAGGTAGCCACCGGCCGGCTCGAAGTGCGCCAGCTGGGCCCGCAGGACCTCCGTCGTCGCCGCCGGGTCGTCGAGCACCTGGACGTCGCAGGACAGTTGCACGGTCGCGTAGTAGGACGTCGGGATGCCCAGCTCCCGCGGGGTGCCCGGCGCCGCCTGCCAGTCCGAGGGCACGTACGTGTAGTCGTCGACGACGGTCAGCAGCGCCCGCGGCCGCTCCCGCAGCGCCGCCCACACCGGGTTGGGCTTGGCCAGGTGCAGCCGGATCGTGGTGGCCCCGTCGTACAGGAAGTGGGTCGGCACCACGATCGGCAGGTCGCGGCCGTCGCCAGGCGCAATGAGCTGCCCGAAGTCGTGCCGCAGCACGAAGCTGCGCCATTCGTCGTCGTTGAGCGGGGCGTCCCACGGATGCACGAGCACGCCGTCGATCGTGCCACCGCCGGACCGCGTTCAGCACGGCCGCAGCCCGGCGACGAGGGCCAGCGGGCTCACCCGGACCGGGAACGGCCGGCTCGCGGCGAACACCTCCGCCCCGACCACGTCGGCGACGGTCCGGTAGTCGCCGTCCCCGTCCAGCTCCAGCGCGGTCAGCGCCGGCGTCTCCGGGTCGACCAGCCAGTAGCCGGCGACCCCGTGCCGTGCGTAGACCGAGCGCTTGAGGCTGCGGTCGACCAGGTCACTGTCCGGCGACCGGACCTCGACGGCGAGCAGCGGCGCCGTGGTGAGCTCGTCCCGGACCAGGTCGGCGTAGCGCGCGACGAGCAGGTCGGGCCGCAGCTCGGTCTGCCGCCCCAACCGCACCGGGAACGGCGCCGCCAGCACCCGCAGCCCCGGCGGCGCCGCCGCCCGCAGCGCCCCGGCCAGCGTCAGCACCGCGTCGGCGTGGCCGAATCCCGGCGACGGGCTCACGACCACCGTCCCGTCCAGCAGCTCGGACATCATCGGCTCCTCCTCCGGTCGAACTCGCACAAGTGTTCGACACAGCACCGACAACTTCCGAACCCCGTCCACACCCCCCGCCCTCGTTCACAGTCCCGGCGGTCGGGGTTGACAACCGCCCTCAGGCGCGCTTCTCGTCCGAGGTCGACAGGGCCGCGATGAACGCCTCCTGCGGCACCTCCACGCGGCCGACCATCTTCATCCGCTTCTTGCCTTCCTTCTGCTTCTCCAGCAGCTTCCGCTTGCGGGTGATGTCACCGCCGTAGCACTTGGCCAGCACGTCCTTGCGGATCGCGCGGATGTTCTCCCGGGCGATCACCCGCGACCCGACGGCGGCCTGGATCGGCACCTCGAACTGCTGCCGCGGGATCAGCTCGCGCAGCTTGGCCGCCATCGACACGCCGTACCCGTACGCCTTGTCCTTGTGCACGATCGCGCTGAACGCGTCGACCGGCTCGCCCTGCAGCAGGATGTCGACCTTGACCAGCTCGGCGGCCATCTCACCGGCGGCCTCGTAGTCCAGCGACGCGTAGCCGCGGGTCCGCGACTTCAGCGCGTCGAAGAAGTCGAAGATGATCTCGCCGAGCGGCATCGTGTAGCGCAGCTCGACCCGCGATTCGGACAGGTAGTCCATGCCGCCGAGCACCCCGCGCCGGGCCTGGCACAGCTCCATGATCGTCCCGATGTACTCGCTCGGCGCGATCACCATCGCCTTCACCACCGGCTCGTACGTCTCGGCGATCTTGCCGCCGGGCCAGTCGCTGGGGTTGGTGACGACGTGCTCGGTGCCGTCCTCCATGACCACCCGGTAGACGACGTTGGGCGCGGTGGAGATGAGGTCGAGGCCGAATTCGCGCTCCAGCCGCTCCCGCACGATCTCCATGTGCAGCAGGCCCAGGAAGCCGATCCGGTAGCCGAAGCCGAGCGCACCGGAGGACTCCGGCTCGTAGACCAGCGCCGCGTCGTTGAGCCGCAGCTTGTCCAGCGCGTCGCGCAGCAGCGGGTAGTCGGAGCCGTCGAGCGGATACAGGCCGGAGAACACCATCGGCTTGGGATCGCGGTAGCCGCTCAGCGCCTCCACCGCCGGCGCGGCCGCGTCGGTCACGGTGTCGCCGACCCGGGACTGGCGGACGTCCTTCACCCCGGTGATGAGGTAGCCGACCTCGCCGACGCCGAGACCCTGCGTCGGCTTCGGCTCGGGCGAGATGACGCCGACCTCGAGCAGCTCGTGGGTGGCCCGGGTGGCCATCATCCGGACCTTCTGCCGGGGCTCGATGAACCCGTCGATCATCCGCACGTACGTCACCACGCCCCGGTACGTGTCGTACACGGAGTCGAAGATCATCGCGCGGGCGGGCGCGTCCGGGTCGCCGGTCGGGGCGGGGATGTCCCGCACGATCCGGTCCAGCACCTCGGTCACGCCCTGGCCGGTCTTGGCACTGATCCGGAGCACGTCGTCGGCGTCGATGCCGAGGATGTGGGCCAGCTCGGCCGCGTACTTCTCCGGCTGGGCCGCGGGCAGGTCGATCTTGTTGAGGACCGGGACGATGGTGAGGTCGTTCTCCAGGGCCATGTACAGGTTGGCCAGCGTCTGGGCCTCGATCCCCTGGGCCGCGTCGACCAGCAGCACGGCGCCCTCGCACGCCGCCAGCGACCGGGACACCTCGTAGCTGAAGTCGACGTGGCCGGGGGTGTCGATCAGGTCCAGGACGTGACCGTCCCAGGGCAGCCGGACACTCTGCGCCTTGATGGTGATGCCGCGCTCGCGCTCGATGTCCATCCGGTCGAGGTATTGCGCGCGCATGTTGCGCTGCTCGATCACACCGGTGACCTCGAGCATCCGGTCGGCCAGCGTCGACTTGCCGTGGTCGATGTGGGCGATGATGCAGAAGTTCCGGATGGCGGCCGGATCGGTGGTACGGGTGGTCACGCAGGTCCGTTCGGGTAGTGGGGTGGTGGGTCGATCGTCCCACGTCGAGCCGCCGGCCCGGGCAGGCACCGTTTGGGCCGCCTCCCGAGCGCCTGGTAACGTTGCCAGTCGCGCTCGTAGTCCACGTGGGCTGTCGCGCGCCCCCGATTCCCGACGATGACCCGAGGCTTTCGCGTGGCGAACATCAAGTCCCAGCTCAAGCGCATCAAGACCAACGAGAAGGCGCGCGTCCGCAACAAGTCGGTGAAGTCGTCGCTGAAGACGGCCGTGCGCCGCTTCCGCGAGGCCGCCGACGCGGGTGACCGCGAGCAGGCCGTGATCGCCCTGCAGTACGCGTCGCGCCAGCTCGACAAGGCCGCGAGCAAGGGCGTCATCCACGCCAACCAGGCCGCGAACAAGAAGTCGGCGATGGCGCAGCGCACCAACGCCCTCTGACCTGTTCTTCCTGAGAGCCGGCACCCGCGTGGTGTCGGCTCTTCGGCGCGCCCGGGGCTCTCGGCGTAGCCGGCGGCTTCAGTCGGCGGTGGCCCGGGCGGCGGCCAGGTCCAGGATCGCCGCCTCCAGCGCGTAGGACGGGTCGGCGGCCACGCCCTTGACGTCGGCGTTCAGGTCGGCGACGGTACGCATGGCCCGGCTCAGGCCGGTGGCGCTCCAGCCCCGGGCCTGGGACTGCGCCCGCTTCACTTTCCACGGCGGCATCCCCAGCGAGCTCGCCATCGCGTACGGGTTGCCGCGGCCGGCCGAGCTGACCCGGGCGATCGAGCGGACCCCGTCGGCGAGCGCGTCGGCGACCAGCACGTGGGCCACGCCCACGGCCAGGGCCCAGCGCAGGGCCTCCAGCGCGCCCGGCACGTCCCCGACCACCGCCCGGTCGGCCACCGCGAACCCGGTGACCTCGGCCCGGCCCCGGTGGTAGCGGGTGACCGCGTCGGCGTCGATCCGCCCGCCGGTGTCGGAGACCAGCTGGGACGCCGCGGTGGACAGCTCCCGCAGGTCGTTGCCGACCGCGTCGAGCAGGACCGCGACGGCGCCGGCGGTGATCGCCCCGCCGTGCCGCGCGACCTCGGCCCGGACGAACTGCTGACGCTCCTCCGGCCGGGTCAGCTTGACGCACTCGACGACGACCGCGCCGGCGTTGCGTACCGCGTCGACCAGCGCCTTTCCCCGCGCCCCGCCGGGATGCACGACGACGAGGACGACCTCGTCGGTCGGATCGGTGACGTAGGACCGGAGCGCGTCCACGACGTCGGCCTTGGCCTCGTGGGCGCCGCGGATCACGACCACCCGCCGGCCGCCGAACAGCGCCGGGCTGAGGAGGTCGAACAGGTCCGCCGCGGCCAGCTCGCCGGCCGCCAGCTCCCGGACGTCGGCCTCCGGGTCGGCGGCCCGGGCGGCGGCGGTCACCTCGCCGACGGCCCGGGAGACCAGCAGCTCCTCGTCCCCGAGGACGAGCCGCAGTGGAGCGTCCAGCGAATCGGCCACGCCGCCATCCTGGCACGCCCCGCCCGGACCGCCGCGCATGCTCACGGTGGCCGCTGCGGGCGGGTCACGACCGCGAGCCGGCCGTCCCGTTCGCGGATCGCGATGTCGCCGTCCCGGTCGGTGCGGACCGCCCGGATACCGAGCCGATCGAGCTCGTGCAGCAGCGCCGGCGACGGGTGGCCGTAGTCGTTGTCCAGGCCGACCGAGATGACGCCGACGCTCGCCTGCACCGCCCGCAGGAACGCCGGGCTCTGGTAGGCCGACCCGTGGTGCGGCACCTTGAGGATGTCCGCCCGCAGGCCCGCGCCGGAGCGGACCAGCGCGTCCTGCGCCTCCACCTCGGCGTCACCGGTCAGCAGCAGGGTCGCGCCGCGTGTGGCGACCCGGAGCACGACGGAGGAGTTGTTGGGATCGGACCGGGTGCCGTGGAACGGGTGATCCGGCCCCAGCACCTCCACCATCAGCCCGCCGAACTGCCGCCGCTCCCCCACCTCGACCGTCCGCAGGGGCACCTGGTGCCCGCGGGCGCCGTCCTCGACCTCCCGCCAGCCGCCGGGCGGCTCCCGGGACGGCCCGACGTCGATCTCGGCGACCGACCGGCCCCGCAGCACCCCGGTAAGACCGTCGACGTGGTCGGCATGCAGGTGGGTGAGCACCAGCAGCGGCACCGACCGCACTCCCAGCCGGCGCAGGCAGCCGTCCACGACGACCGGATCGGGTCCGGCGTCCACGACCATGGCCGCACCCGGCCCGGCGTGCACGACCAGCGCGTCGCCCTGCCCGACGGAACAGGCGACGAACAGCCAGCCGGCCGGCGGCCAGCCCGGCAGCACCGTCCGGACCGGCACCAGCACGACCGCGGCCCCGAACAGGAGCGCGACGGCGACCCGGCGGGCCGGACGCCAGCGGACAACCGCGGCGGCGGCGAGCAACGCGGCGACGAGGATCGCCGCCCCGGTGCCCCCGCCGGGCCAGGGGACGGCGGCGTCCGGGACGTGGGCCGCCCGGGTGCCGACGGCGACGAGCCAGCGGACGGGCAGCCCGGCGGCCCACGCCAGCCACTCGGCCGCCGTACCGGACAGGGGCGAGACGACCGCGGCCAGCACGCCCAGGACGGTCGCCGGCGCCACCGCCGGCTCGGCCAGGAGGTTGGCCGGGACGGACACCAGGCTGACCGTCCCGCTGATCGCGGCGATGACCGGTGCGGTGGCGACCGTGGCCGCGGCCGGCACCGCCAGCGCCTCGGCCAGCCCGGGCGGCACCCCGCGGGCCCGCAGCGCCGCCGCCCAGCCGGGGCCGAGCAGGATCAGGCCCGCTGTGGCCAGCACCGACAGTGCGAAGCCGGGATCCCGGGCCAGGGACGGCGAAACGAACATCAGGATCAGCACGGTCGCGCCCAGCGCCGGCAGCGCCGACCGAGGCCGTCCGGTCGCCAGCGCGAGCAGCGCCAGGCCACCCATCACCGCCGCCCGCAGCACGCTCGGCGCCGGCCGGGCCAGCACCACGAATCCGGCGATCGCGATTCCGGCCGCCACCGCCGAGGTCCGCGGCCCGACCGTCATCCCCCGCAACAACAGCAGCACGGCTCCGGCCACGATCGCCACGTTGGTCCCGCTGACCGCGGTCAGGTGCGACAGGCCGGCGATCCTGAAGTCGTCGGCCAGGGCCGGGTCGAGGCCGCTGACGTCCCCGTCGACGAGCCCCGGCAGGAGTCCGCGGGGTCCGTCCGGCAGCACCGCCGCGGCATCCCGAAGGCCGGCCCGGATCCGGCCGGCCGCGGTCTGGACCGATGACGGCGGCCCGATCCGGGTCGGCGGCGACCGCACAGTCAGCACGGCGACGGTGAGGTCGTCCCGGGCCGGGGGTCCCAGCCGACCCACCACCCGGACCCGCTGGCTCGGCAGCAGGCCGCGCCATCCGTCCGCCGGGGCCAGCACCAGGACGCGGCCCGAGACCGACCACCGCCGCCCGGCGGCGGTGACCTCCCGGATCCGCGCCCCCACAAGGACGCTGGGCGGGCCTGCGCCGGAGGTCAGCGGGCGCGGGTCGTCGCTGATCACCAGCTCGGCCGTCACGCCGGCCCGTCGCTCGGCCAGCGCGGTCAGCGGTGAATGCTCGACCGCGGCGACCCGCGCCGCCGTGGCCAGCGCGGCCGCACCCGCGCACCCCAGGACGAGCGCGACCGTCGCCGACCACCGCCGGCGCCCGGCCAGCGAGCTGAGACCGCCGACCAGCGCCGCGGCACCCAGGACGCTGCCCTGCGCCGCCGGCAGACCGAGCGTGGCCAGCACGCTGAGCCACGCCGCCACCGCCCCTACCATCAGCCTCACATCGGCCGGCGTCTCCGCCGGCGTCTGCGCCGCCGGATCGGCGACGGAGCCGCCGGAGGTCGCCCACCTGGCCGGGGATGCGTCCGGGGTCGCCGATCCGGTCATCTCAGACCCGGACCAGGTCGCGCAGCTGCGCCATCCGGGACTCGCCGATGCCGGGCACGTCGGCGAGCTGGTCGACGCTGGCGAACTGGCCGTGAGCCGTCCGCCAGTCCAGGATCCGCTGGGCGAGGACCGGCCCGACGCCGGGGAGTGTGTCGAGCTCGGCCAGCGTGGCGGCGTTGAGGTCGACCGGGCCGGTCGGGGCGCCACCGGGTGAGCCACCACCGGCCGGAGCGCCACCTGCGGCCGGCGCTGCACCCGCGGGCCCGGGAACGCCGACCGCGACCAGCTCGCCGTCGGCGAGCTTGCGGGCCAGGTTGAGCGTCTGCAGGTCGGCGCCCGGCAGTGGACCTCCGGCCGCCCGGAGGGCGTCGATCACCCGCGCTCCCGCCGCCACGGTGACCACGCCGGGACGCCGGACCTTGCCGGTCACCGCCACCACGATCGAGGCCGCGGACGGCCCGGGTCCGGGCGACGCCGAGCCTCCGGTCAGCACGGGCGGCGCCGCGATCGTCTCGGGCCGCGGCCGCCCGTGCCAGACCAGCACCCCGACGAGGGCGGCGGCCACCACCGCGGCGAGGATCAGCACCGCCGCTCCCCGCCGCCCCGGATCGGCGCGGGCGCCGCGCAACCCGACCGGCGACCACCGGTCGACCAGCCCGCGCCACCCGGTCCCGACGGATCCACCCGACGTCCGAGGCACCGCGACATCCTCGGTCCAATCACCATCCATAGTGGACCGCTCACGCTCCAGGTCCACAGTGGACTCCGACTGAAATCCTCGGGAGCCCAGCAACTGCCGCAGCCTTTCGACTACGGCGTCGCTTGTAGACGGACGACTTCGGTCCCGGATGACGGTTCGCACGCGAGGGACCGTACGGACGCGGGGTCAACCCCGGGAAGCCCCGATCGCGGATCTGTGGATGACGGCGGAGCCTGTGGACGACGAGTTTGACGGACGCCATCCCGGGGCTAACTTCGCCGCCATGACGGGGATCGAGCCGCGGGACGCGGCGTCAGCAGGGCGTGTACGAGACCCAGGTCGTCTGCACGACGCGGCCGGCGTGGTCGACGCGCAGCCGCACCGGACCGCCGGGCACCGGCTCGATGACGAACCGGCCGAGCTCGTCGACCGGCACCTCGGTGGACCCACCGGTCCCCGCCTGCATCTCGACGGCGGAAGCGCCCGCCGGGAAGACCTGGCCGACCAGCACGCAGCCGTCCCCGGACGAGCTGATCTCCACCTCGATGGACAGCTCCTCGCCGAGGACGACCGCGCTGAAGCCGAGCATCCGCGGCTCCAGCGCCGCGTCCGCACCGGACCGGACCGCCAGGGCGGACTCCTGGTCGGTCAGGGAGTCGAAGGAGAGCTCGGCCAGCTCGGCGTCGATGGTGCGCCAGCAGAACGAGCGGCGCACCTGGTCGAGAAGCTCCGCCGGCACCGGGTCGACCCGAGCCAGCAGGCCCTGCAGCTCTCCCAGCAGGGCGTCGCCACCTCGCACCGCGCTCATCGCTCCCCCTCCCGATCGGCGGTGCCGGCGGCGACGCAATCAGCCGGGTGGACACGGGCCGGCAGGCCGTCGCCTCCCGGCCCGGCGCCGGGGCTCACCTGCACGGTCATGGGTCCTCGATCGCTGCTCGTCGCCAACTACGGAGCCGACCGCCGGGTCGCGCCCGGCGGTCGACAGCCGCTCTCGACTGGTAGGAGCAACGGACCGGCCCTCCTGATACGGCTGATCGGCAGATCGGTGGTCCTCCGCGTCCGGACTGCCCGGACGCGCAGCGGCTCAGGGCCGCACCACGACGACGCCGAGCACGCCCGGCCCCACGTGCGCGCCCACGACGGCACCGACCTCGGACGCGTAGAACTGCCCGACCTGCGGCAGCCGGGCCCGCAGCCGCTCGGCCAGCAGGGCGGCCCGCTCCGCGGCGGCCAAATGGTGCACGGCGACGTCGGCTGGCCCGTCCCCGGCAGCCGCCACGGCCAGGGCCTCGAGCCGGGCGATGCCCTTGCTGACCGTACGGACCTTCTCCAGCGGGACGATCCGCCCCTCCTGGACGTGCAGGATCGGCTTGACCGACAGCGCGGTGCCGAGCAGCGCCTGGGCGGCGCCGATCCGGCCACCCCGGCGCAGGTGCTCGAGCGTGTCCACGTAGAACAGCGTGGTGGTCCGTTCGGCCGTACCGACCGCCGCTTCGTACACCTGCTCCTGGCTGCCGCCGGCCGCCGCCGCCTGAGCCGCTGCCAGCACGGCGAAGCCGAGACCCATCGCGGCCGACCGCGAGTCGACCACCCGGATCCGGTCCGAGCCGACCTCGGCCGCCGCCAGCCGGGCCGAGTCCCAGGTCCCGGACAGCTCCCGGGACAGGTGCAGCGAGACGACCTCCGACGCCCCCCGGTCCAGCGCGTCCTGGTAGACCGAGGCGAACTGGGCCGGGGTCGGCCGGGACGTGCTGACCGGCACCCAGGAGGCCAGAGCGGAGGCGACCTGCGCCGGGGTCACCTCGCTGCCCTCGGCCCCCGACCGGCCGCCCAGCACGACCTGCAGCGGCACCACCCGGATCGACAGCCGGTCGGCCAGGCCGTCCGGCAGATAGGCGGTGGAGTCGGTCACGACCGCGACACGACCACCCATGCGAGCACCGTATCGGGCTCAGCCCGGTACGACGTTCACCAGCCTCGGCGGGCGCACCACGACGGTCCGGACGGTGCGGTCGCCCAGTGCCCGGACGACCGCCGGATCGGCCAGCGCCAGCTCGCGCAGCCCGTCCTCGGTGATGTCCGGGGCCACGCTCAGCCGCGCCCGCACCTTGCCCGCGACCTGGACGACCGCGGTGACGCTCTCCTCCACCAACAGCGCCGGGTCGGCGACCGGCCAGCCCGCCAGCGCCACCGTCGGGTCGTGGCCCAGGGTCGCCCACATGTCCTCGGCGCAGTACGGCGCGAAGACCGACAGCATCACCGCGATGGCCTCGGCCGCCTCCCGCACCGCGGGGTCGCCGCCGCCCGGGCCGGAGTCGATGGCCTTGCGGGTCGCGTTCACCAGCTCCATCAGGCGGGCGATGGCCACGTTGAAGCGGAACGACCCGACCAGCGAG
The DNA here is from genome assembly GCA_036519715.1 of Mycobacteriales bacterium. Taxonomy (GTDB): domain Bacteria; phylum Actinomycetota; class Actinomycetes; order Mycobacteriales; family CADCTP01; genus CADCTP01. The sequence continues at coordinate 20,131 of DATDKW010000040.1, read as the reverse complement.
CCGATCTCGGCGATCGCCCGGTGCGTCGTCGTACGCAGCCCGACGTCGCCGGTGGCGGGGTCGGTGCCCGGCTCCGACGTGACGTCCCCGGCGACCCGCCAGGCCCGGGCCAGGAACTTGCCCGACCCGGTCGGCGACACGTCCGCCCAGTCGACGTCCTCGTCCGGCGGCCCCGCGAACAGCATGGTCAGCCGGATGGCATCCACGCCGTGCTCGGCCAGCTCGACGCCCAGGTCGACGCCGTTGCCCAGCGACTTGGACATCGACTTGCCCTGGTTGATGACCTGGCCCTGGTTGTGCAGCGACCGGAACGGCTCGACGAAGTCGACGTGGCCCAGGTCGTGCAGCACCTTGGTCATGAACCGGCTGTACAGCAGGTGCAGGATCGCGTGCTCGACGCCGCCGGTGTAGTGGTCGACCGCACCCCAGCGCCGCATCTCCACCGGGTCGATCGCGACGTCGTCGCGGTCCACCGACGGGTAGCGCAGGAAGTACCAGGACGAGTCGACGAACGTGTCCATCGTGTCGGTGTCCCGCTCGGCCGGCCCGCCACACCGGGGGCAGGTCGTGTGGACCCAGTCCGTCGCCGCGGCCAGCGGGGACACGCCCTTCGGCTGCAGGTCAGAGCCGCGCAGGTCGGGCAGCCGGACCGGCAGCTGATCGTCCGGAACCGGCACCTCGCCGTCGACCGGGCAGTGCACGATCGGGATCGGTGCCCCCCAGTAGCGCTGCCGGGAGACCAGCCAGTCGCGCAGCCGGTAGTTCAGCGCGCCGTGCCCGCCGCCCGCCTCCTCCAGCTCGCGCACGATGGCCGCGATCGCGGCGTCCTTGCGCAGCCCGTTCAGCGAGCCGGAGTTGATCAGCTCGCCGTCGCCCGAGGTCGCGATCCAGGTCGTCGCCGGGTCCGGCTCTCCGGTGTCCACCACCACCCGTACGGGCAGGTCGAAGGTGCGGGCGAAGTCCAGGTCGCGCTGGTCGTGGGCGGGCACGGCCATGATCGCGCCGGTGCCGTAGTCGGCCAGCACGTAGTCGGCGGCCCACACCGGGATCCGCTCCCCGTTGACCGGGTTGATGGCATACCGCCCCAGCGGGACGCCGGTCTTCTCCCGGCCCTCGGCCAGCCGGTCGATGTCGGTCAGCCGGCGGACCTGCTCCCGGTAGGCCTCGAAGCCGGCCCGCTGCTCCGGCGCGCACAGCTCCTCGGCCAGCCGGGAGTCGGCGGCGACCACGAAGAACGTCGCGCCGTACAGGGTGTCGGGCCGGGTGGTGAAGACGGTGACCGACTCGTCCCGGCCCTCGACGGCGAAGTCGACCTGCGCGCCGATGGAGCGGCCGATCCAGTTGCGCTGCATGGTCAGGACACGCTCGGGCCAGCGCCCTTCCAGCTGCGCCATGTCGTCCAGCAGCCGCTCGGCGTAGTCGGTGATCCGGAAGTACCACTGGGTCAGCTCGCGCTTGGTCACCGGCGTGCCGCAGCGCTCGCAGGCACCCGCGACGACCTGCTCGTTTGCCAGCACGGTCTGGTCCTTCGGGCACCAGTTGACCTGGGACGCCTTCCGGTAGGCCAGGCCCCGCTCGTGCAGCTGCAGGAACAGCCACTGGGTCCAGCGGTAGTACTCGGGGTCGGACGTGTGCAGCCGGTGCGACCAGTCGAAGGAGATCGCGTACCGGCGGAACGACTCGGCCTGGGTCTCGATGTTCGCGTAGGTCCAGCCGGCCGGGTGGGAGTCGCGCTTGATCGCGGCATTCTCCGCGGGCAGGCCGAAGGAGTCCCAGCCGATCGGGTGCAGCACGTCGTAGCCCTGCTGGAACCAGTACCGCGCGACCACGTCACCGATCGCGAACGCCTCGGCGTGGCCCATGTGCAGGTCACCCGACGGGTACGGGAACATGTCCAGCGCGTACCGCCGCTCGGCGTCGGGACCGCGCTGGCCGGCCCGGAACGGATCCAGCTTGTCCCACTCGGGCAGCCACCGGTCCTGGATGGCCCGCCAGTCGTAGCGGTCTTCGGTCATCGTCGTCGCTCCTGTCGAGGCTCGTTCCCGGCGGTGAGGCAAAGAAAAGAGCCCCCGTGTCCACGAGGGCTCGCCGCGCTGACGTCGTTCCTGATCAGCGCGGCCCGGGAAGGAGCAGGCGTCCGGCGGTGCTCACGTCTCGATTCTAGCGCGCCCCGGCAACCGCGATCGCACCGCCGCGGCCACCTCCCGGCCGACGTCGGCGTGACACTCCCAGCTCCAGTGGATGCCGTCGGGGCTGCACCGGCCCCGCGGCAGGTGCCGGCCGACCACCGCCGAGACGTCGATCATCGGCACGTCCTCCCGCCGGCCCCATGCCCGGGCGGCGGCGACGGCGGGACCGTGGCCGGCGGTGACCCCGCCGTAGAGCGGAGCCCGGTGCGGCGGCGGCAGGATGCCGAGAACCGGCACTCCGGGGTGGTAGTAGCGGATGCCGTACGCGCACAGCGACAGGTAGTGGTCGGTGAGCCGCTGTGGCAGGGTCCGCCACCGGCCGCCGGTGAGCCTGGCCCCGACCGGCTGCGCCGCCCGGTACGCCGTGCGCGCGGCCCGGCGCAGTGCCGGCGGGCGGAGGTAGGCGATGCCCTCCCGCAGGTACGTCGGCAGCACCGCGGGCAGGTAATCCATCCCGCCGACGGCCAGCAGGACGGCGTCGGCCCGGGGCAGCAGCACCGAGTAGACGTGCGGGTCCCGGGTCAGCGCCCACCAGGCGTCCCGGGCGGTCCAGCCGCGCCGGGCGACCAGGTCGAGCGTGGTGCCGAGCTCGGCCGCGGCCACGTTGCCGAACAGCCCCGAGTGGGTGGCCAGCTCGCCCCGCTCGGGCCCGTGGAAGGCCAGGGAGTCGGCCACCACCAGCAAGCTCATCGGATCACCGGCTCACCGGCCCGGGCCGGCATCGACCGCCTCGACGGCCGGATCGGCCGCCGCGGCCGCCGATCCGTCCGACGTGGACAGCCCGGTGACCGGCGTGCCGAGCGGGCCCAGGTTGTGGCCCCGCAGCCGCCAGCCGTGCTCGTCCTCGGTGAACTCGCTCCACCGTCCGTTGCCCAGCGGTCCGACCGCGCGCCAGCCCGTCACCGGCAGCCCCAGCAGCCGCCCGGTCAGGGCCATCGCGGTTGCGCTGTGGCTCACCAGCACGACCGTCCCACCCGCGGCGGCGGTCAGCGCCGCCATCGCCCGGTCCCCGACCTCGGTCCGCGACTCGCTGCCCTCCTGGTGCGCCTCCCGACCGGCCAGCCAGTGGCCGTACTCCTCCGGGTGGGCGTGACCGACCTCGTCCCGGGTCAGTCCCTCCCAGGTGCCGAGGGAGCGCTCCCGCAGGCGCGGATCCAGGGAGACCGGCAGGCCCAGCAGCTCGGCCAGCGGGCGGGCGGTCTGCACGGCCCGGTGCAGGTCGGAGGACACGATGCCGGTAGGCCGGTACGCGGCCAGCAGCCGGGCGGCGACCGCGGCCTGCTGCCGGCCGACCTCGTCCAGCGGCGGGTCGGCCTGGCCCTGGAAGCGGTGCTCGACGTTCCAGCGGGTGCGCCCGTGCCGCCACAGCAGCACCCGGCGGGTCATGCGGCGCTCCGCGGTGTCACGCAACGGGCCGGACAGGAACGGCGGTCACCCGCCGGCTCGCTCCGCGCCGCCACTGCCGGCTTGCGCGGGCAGCGACCGGTCGGTGAAGGGGATGGCCGGGCAGTCCTTCCAGAGCCGCTCCAGCGCGTAGAAGGACCGCTCCTCCGCATGCTGGACGTGCACCACGACGTCGTTGAAGTCGAGCAGGACCCAGCGGCCCTCGCGCTCGCCCTCCCGGCGGATCGGCTTGACGCCGTCGCGGCGCAGCCGCTCCTCCACCGCCTCGACGATCGACTCGACCTGACGTTCGTTGGGCGCGGACGCGATCACGAAGACGTCGGTGATGACGAGCCGGTCGCTCACGTCGAGAAGGACGACATCGGTGGCGAGCTTGTCGGCGGCGGCCTGAGCGGCGGCCAGCGCGATCTCGCGGGCCCGATCGGTTGCGGTCACGAGGCGGGTCACTCCATCTCTGCCGGCCGGGCGACCCGGCCGCGAATCTCGGCTGCGGTCCCACGGTACAGGCGGTGCTTGCCGATGTACTGCACGACGCCATCGGGCACCAGATACCAGACCGGGCGCCCCGCCAGCACCCGCTCCCGGCAGGCGCTGGAGGAGATCGCCATCGCAGGCACCTCGACCAGGCTCACCGCGTCCCGGGGCAGGTGGTCGTCGGACAGCAGGTACCCGGGGCGGGTGACGCCGACGAAGTGCGCCAGCCGGAACAGCTCGTCGGCGTCCTTCCAGGACAGGATCTGCTCCAGCGCGTCCGCGCCGGTGATGAAGAACAGCTCCGCGTCCGGCTGCTGCGCAGACAGGTCCCGCAGCGTGTCGATGGTGTACGTGGGACCGGGCCGGTCGATGTCGACCCGGCTGACCCAGAACCCGGGGTTGGACGCGGTCGCGATGACCGTCATCAGATACCGGTGCTCGGCCGGGCTGACCAGCTTGCCGACCTTCTGCCAGGGCTCGCCGCTGGGCACGAAGGCGACCTCGTCCAGCGCGAAGAGGCTCTGCACCTCGCTCGCGGCGACCAGGTGGCCGTGGTGGATGGGATCGAACGTGCCGCCCATGATGCCGAGTCGGATGCCAGCCACGGGGGCGACGCTAGACCGGCAGCAGGCGGCCGACGAAGTCGGTCAGCTGGGCCACGTTCCGGCATTCGACCATCTCGATGACCTCGCCGTACCGGTCGGCCACGGAATCGCCGCTGCCCCACTCGCGCCGCGGCTCCGGATTGAGCCAGTACGCGTGCCGGGATCGGTCGACCAGGCCCTTGAGCAGCGGCAGCCCCGGGTCCCGGTAGTTGGTCCGGGCATCGCCGAGCACCAGCAGCGACGTCTTCGGCCCGACCGCGTCCGGCCAGCTGTCGGCGAACACCCGGAACGAGTGCCCGTAGTCGCTGTGGCCGTCGTACCGGACCAGGTCGGCCTCCCGGGACAGTCGGCGGACCGAGTCGACCAGGTCGGCGCCCGGGCCGAACAGCCGGGTCACCTCGTCGCAGGTGTCGACGAACGCGAACGCCCGGACCCGGGAGAACTGCTCCCGCAGCGCCGCCGTCAGCATCAGCGTGAAGTGGGCGAAGCCGGCGACCGAGCCGCTGACGTCGCAGAGCACGACCAGCTCCGGCTTGTGCACCCGGCGCGGCCGGTGGTGGGTCACCACCGGCACCCCGCCCGTCCCGAGGGAGGCCCGGACGGTGCGGCGGATGTCCAGCCGGCCTGCCCGGCCGAGCCGGCGGCGGGCCGCGAGCCGGGAGGCCAGCCGGCGGGCCAGCGGCTGGACGGTGCGGCGCATGGCCGCCAGCTCGTCGCGCTGCGCCCGCAGGAAGTCGACCTGGTCGGCCAGCGGCGGCAACGAGGTCCGGGCGACCTGGTCCCGGTCGCGCTCCTCGGCCACCCGCCGGCGGACCTCGGCCTCCACGTACGCGCGCAGGGCGGCGATGCGCTCCTGCAGCTGCTGGCGGGCGACCTGCTCGGCCAGGCCGCCGCGGGGCTCCCCGGCCAGCAGCGCGTCGAGCAGCGCGGCGATCAGGGTCTCCGGCGACAGCGCCCGCAGCACCCGGTAGGTGAACCAGGACTGCCGTCCCGGCTGCGCGCCCAGGTGCCCGAGCTGGGACACCGCGAGCCGGGCGAACCGGCGCAGCGCCTCGTCGTCGTCGTCCAGCAGCAGCCGGCGCAGCTCGTCCCGCAGCGCCTCCACATCGGGCTCACCCGGCTCCTCCGACGGGTCGCCGGCGGTCAGGCCGGTCGGATCGCCGACCGCCGGCGGCCACCACAGGTCGAAGAGCAGGTCGAACGTCGGCCGGTGCAGCGGACGCTTGACCAGCGTCGCAGCCAGGCCGGCCCGCAGCTGGGACCGGTCGAGCAGGTCGATCGCACCCAGCACCCGGGTCGCGTCCAGCACCTCGCTCGTGCCGGCGGGCACGCCGGCCTCCCGCAGCGCCGCGGTGAAGCCCTCGAGGGTGCCGAGCAGGCCGGTCGGGGACACCGGTCAGCTCAGCTTCAGCTCGGTGGTGGCCCGGGCGGCGTCGCTGGCGTGCTTGAGCACCACGCCCAGCGTGGTCCGGACCGCCTCTGCGTCCAGCGTGTCCAGCCCGAGCGTGACCAGGGTCCGGGCCCAGTCGATCGACTCGGCGATCGACGGCGCCTTCTTCAGCTCCATCGCCCGCAGCGCCCGGACGGTCCGGACCAGCTGGTCGGCCAGCTGCTCGCCGACCTCCGGCACCCGCTCCAGCACGATCGCCCGCTCCCGCTCGGCGTCCGGGTAGTCCAGGTGCAGGTAGAGGCAGCGGCGCTTGAGCGCCTCGGTCAGCTCCCGGGTCGAGTTGGACGTCAGCACCACGAACGGCCGGCGCTCGGCGACGATCGTGCCCAGCTCCGGGATGGTCACCTGGAAGTCGGAGAGCACCTCCAGCAGCAGACCCTCCACCTCCACGTCGGCCTTGTCGGTCTCGTCGATCAGCAGCACGGTCGGCTCGGTCCGCCGGATCGCCTCCAGCAGCGGGCGGGCCAGCAGGAACTCCTCGGAGAAGATGTGGCCGCGCTCGACGTCCCAGCCGGTCTCGCCGGCGTCCCGGTCGACCTGCAGGCGCAGCAGCTGCTTGCGGTAGTCCCACTCGTACAGGGCCCGGGCCTCGTCGATGCCCTCGTAGCACTGCAGCCGGACCAGGCCCGACCCGGTGACCGTGGCGACGGCCTTGGCCAGCTCGGTCTTGCCGACCCCGGCCGGACCCTCGACCAGCAGCGGCTTGCCGAGCCGGTCGGCCAGGAAGACGGTCGTGGCGGTGGCCGCGTCGGCCAGGTAACCGGCCTGGGCGAGCCGCTCGCCGACCTCGGCCGCGGAGGCGAACAGTGGCGTCTGCACGCCACCCATCGTCCCTTATGCCGGGACACGGGAGGAGTGACGCGCGTCGCGCCAGTAGGGTGCGGCGGTGGTGACGCTGCGGGCCGAGCGCGAGCAGGCGGCGGCGCAGCTGCGGCGGTCGCGCTGGCGGCTCGGGACCGCGGCCGGGGTGGTCCTGGTGGCGCTGGCCGGACTGCTGGCCCTGGCCGGCGGGAAGCCGGTGTCGCCCGGGCGCTCGGCCTACGACGCCCGCACGACCGACCCGGTGGTGGCGGCGGCGCCGGTGCTGGCCGGTTTCGTCGAGCAGGACCGCGGCCTGCGGTTCTCCCGGCCGCCGGTGATGCGGGTGGCGCCGGCGGCGACCGTTGCGGCCGCGCGGACCACGCCCACCGGCCGGACCGCGACCGAGCGGGCGCTGGGCTATCCCGCGTCGGCCCCGCCGCCGGCCCCGGTGGTGGCCTACAGCTACCAGCAGCAGGCGGTCCTCCTCCGGCAGGGTCAGACCGTGGACGCGTACGCCCGGGTGCTGCTGGTGCACGAGCTCACCCGGGCGCTGCAGGACCAGGCCTTCGGCGTCGCCGCCCTGACCCGGGCCGCGGCCGCCGACCCGGACCGGGCTCGGGCCCTGTCGGCGCTCGTCGAGGGCGACGCGACCCGGGTCGAGCTGGCCTACCTGGCCACGCTGCCGGCCGCCGACCAGGCCGCGGTGAAGGCGAGGCGCGACTACTCCCCCACCGCGGCGTCGTACGGGCAACTGGCCGCGACCTTCCCGATGACGGCGGGCCGGGACTTCGCCGCGGCGCTAACCGAGCAGGGCGGCAACCCGGCCCTGGACGCGGCGTTCCGGCGTCCGCCGGTGTCGACCGCGCAGGTCATCGATCCGAAGGCGTACCGGGCCGGGGTGGAGCCGCTGGGGGTGCGGCCGCCGCCCGGGGCCGGGCAGCGGGTGGACGCGGGCACGCTGGGACAGTTCGGGCTGGCCGCGCTGATCACCGGCGGCCGGCGGGTGGTCAACGCCGGCGCGGCCGGGCAGTGGCTGGGCGACAGCTACGGCACGTTCCGGTCCGGCCGGGGGCTGTGCACGTACGCGAACGTGGTGCTGGCCGACGGCGCGTCCCGGGAGCAGCTGGTCCGGGACCTGGCCCGCTGGGTCGCCCGCCGCGGCGGCCGCGCCGGGATCGCGCGCAGCGCCGGCCGCGGGATCCGGCTCACCTCCTGCGCCTGACCGCTCGTCCGGCAACGTCCCACCCCGGTACGCCGCCTTGCCGTCCGGGTGCGCCGGGCCTACGGACCGGGCGTGGAGCCGCGCTGACGATGGCCGTCCAACGGAACCGGGGCCGGGTCGAGCTCGGCCCGCACCCGCGGGAGCTGGTGCGGATACTCCCGGGCCAGGAAGGCCAGCAGCTTCTCCCGCACCTCGCAGCGCAGGTCCCAGCTCGTCGGCGCGTCCGGCGAGCTCATCAGCGCCCGCAGCACCATCGTCGTCGGGGTGGTGTCGACGACCTGGAGCACCCAGTCCCGCCGGTCCCACAGCGGCGAGTCCTCGAGGATCCGTCGCAGTTCCTCCCGCACCGGGTCCACCGGCAGCCGGTAGTCCACGTGCAGCAGCACGCTGCCGAGCACCCGGGCCTCGTGCCGGGTCCAGTTCTGGAACGGCTTCTGGGTGAAGTACGTCGTCGGCAGCACCAGTCGGCGCTCGTCCCACAGATGCACCACCACGTAGGTGAGAGTGAGCTCCCTCGACCCAGCCCCACTCGTCCTCGACGACCACGACGTCGTCGATGCGGATCTCGTCACTGAACGCGAGCTGCATGCCGGCGATGACGTTCGACAGCGTGGTCTGCGCGGCCAGCCCGGCCACCGCGCCGAGGATGCCGGCCGAGGCCAGCAGGCTGGCGCCGAGCGTCCGCACGGACTCGAACGTCATGAGCATGCCGGCGAACGCGGCCAGGACACGACCGCCACGGCCACCCGGCGAATGACGATGACCTGGGTGTGCAGCCGGCGGACCCGCAGGTTGTCCTTGACCGACAAGTCGTAGCGCCGCAGCGCCGGCCGGTCCTCCCGGATGTGCCCGGACGCCGCCGCCCTCACCCTAGCTACGCATGCCGATTCCGGACGCTGGCGCAAAGACCTGGCTCACTCTGCGCGGCCGATCGATTCTGATACATACTGTGTTGCGACGGTTGCTTTCCGTAGTACCCATTGCCGTCCTGAACCGTGCTGTGGGTGTATTCCGAATACACCTCGGGTACGAGCTCGATCCGCGGTGAGGGAATGGGGGGTCCCGATGCATGTCGGGCTGCGCGGCGCCCCGGGCGGGACGCAGCAGCCGGCTCCGGTACGGAGCGGGGGCACGCCGGCGCGGGACCGCACCACGACGGCCGCCGTTGCGCTGCTCGCTGCCGGCGCGGTCGGCCTCATGGCCTGGCTGCTGCTGTCCGCGCTGACCGCCCGTCCGGTCGTCTCCGCCGGTGAGAGCAGCTTCGCCGTCCGCGCCTTCGCCCTCAACCGGTTCGGGTACGGCGCCGCCCGGCTGCCCTGGTACGACGGGGGCCTGGGCGCTCTGCAGGTCGCCGGGTACGAGACGGTCAGCGGAGCGCTGCGCCGCTCCGCCACCGCGGTCGTCGCCGCCCGTGAGGCCGCCGCCGTCGCCGCCGTCCTGTCCGCGGTCGCGCTGACCGTGGCCGCCCGCCGGCTCCGGCTGTCGGCTCCCGCGGTGCTGGCGGTGCCGCTGCTGTTCGGGCTGGCCCCGGCCGCGCTGCTGCTGCACCGCACCGCCGACCCGACCCAGCTCGGCGTGCTCTGGGCCTGCGTGGCCCTGGCACTGGCCGGCGGCGAGTCCCGCCGGGCCGGCGCCGCCCTCGGCTCGGCCGGCTACCTGCTGGCCGCGGCCGTGACCTCGCCGCTGGTCCTGGTCGCGCTGGTGCCGCTGTTCACGATGCTGCTGTGGTCGGGTGCGCTGGGCCGGCTCGTCCGGCGGGACCGGCGGATCGCCGCCGCCACCGGGGCCTTGGTCTTCGCCGGGCTGCTGGTGCTGGCCGTGCGCGGCGACCTGCCCGGCGGCGGCCAGGCCGCGGTCCCGGACCTGACCGCGCTGGACCGGGTGCTGGCCGTCGCCGCGCTCGCCGGTGGGCTGGCCGGCCTGCGCATCGGCTGGCTGCGCCCGGTCGCGGCCGCCCTGCTGGCGACCGTGCTGGCCGCGTCCGTCAGCCCCGACCTGCGCGGATCGCTGCTCCTGGTCGCGCTGCCGCTCGGCGCGGTGGTGCTGCCGGCCGCGGCCGAGACCGTGCTGGCCGCGGCCGGGGCCGACCGGGCCTGGCTGCCGCCCCGTCCGGTGCTGGCCGGAGCGGTAGCCGCCGCGGCCGTGCTGGCCTGGGTGGTCAGTGCCGGCGGCATCCGGCAGCCGGTCGACGGACCCCGGCAGGCTGCGATGGCCGACGCCCGGACCTGGGTCCTGCAGAACCTGCCGACCCGGCCGAAGCTGGTCGTCGACGACACGATGTGGGGCGCCCTGATCGACTCCGGCTACCCGGCCGACGCGCTCGTCGCGGCCGGCGGCATCGGGCCGGAGCAGACCGCCTGGCCGCAGGGCTGGCGGGACGCGCGCTACGTGGTCGGCCACGACCCGGACCTGGTCGGCGCGGCCGACCCGGCCGGCACGGCCCGGAGCAACTCCACGCCGCTGGCCAGCTTCGGCGCCGGGGCGGACGCGGTAACGGTCCGCCGGGTCGTCACCGACCCGGACGCGGTCACCACGGCCGTCGAGGAGGCGGACGGGCGGGTCGCCGCCGGCAGCGCCCTGGCCGGCAACACCCGGCTCGGCCTCCAGCCCCGGGCCGCCGACCTGCTGCGCGACGGCCGGGTCGACCCCCGCGCGCTGTCCGTGCTGGCCGCGGTCAGCGGGGAGCACGCGCTGCAGATCGCCGACTTCCCCACCGTGCCGGGTGAGAACCCGGCCACGGTCCGGCGGCTGATCGCGATCACCGCGATCGACAACCGGGCCGTCGAGCCCGGCTCGACCGAGGTCAGCATGCTCGACCAGTGGCTGCGGGCCCAGCAGCCGCCCTACCGGCCGGCCGGCACGGCGCTGGACCGCTCCGAGGGCCGGACCGTGCTGCTGGTGCGCTACGACGCGCTGGGCAGCACCGGCCTGCTGCCGCCGTGAGCGGCCCCCACACCCCTCAGCAGGACCCGCACGACCCACTCGTGACTCTCCCTGGAGGAACCCCGTGATCCGCTCCTCACGCCGGACGCCGCTGAGACTGGCGCTGGCCGGCCTGACCGGACTGGCCGTCTCGGCCGCCGGGCTGGCGTTCAGCGCCGGACCGGCGAGCGCCGCCGCGTCGCCCAGCTACGTCCGGCTCGCACACCTCTCGCCGGACACCCCGAACGTCGACGTCTACATGACCTCCTACACCCGGCCGGCCTGGAAGCTGCTGATCAAGGGCGTCGGCTACGGCGCGGTCTCGCCGTACCAGCGGGTCCAGCCCGACCGGTACGCGGTGAGCATGCGGCCGGCCGGGGCGGCCGCCAGCACCCCGCCGGTGCTGTCCACCAACGTCAACGCGGTCGCCGGCAAGGCCGTCACCGTGGCCGGCGTCGGGCCGTACGCGGACCTCGGGCTCGCCGTCATCAACGACGACCTGACCCTGCCGAAGGCGGGCCAGGCCCGGGTCCGGGTGCTCAACGGCTCCGCCCGGGCCAAGAACGTCGCGGTCAACGCCGTGAGCGGTCCGACCGTCACCACGGGCATCGCCTTCGCCAAGACCACGCCGTACGCGTCCGTGCCGGCCGGCAAGTGGACGCTGCAGGTCGTGTCGACCGCGCAGACCAGCCTCAAAGCGACCGCGGCCGTCGGGATCAGCGGCGGCGACGTCTATTCCCTGGTCGTGCTGGACGCGGCCGACGGCGGCCTGACCCTGGCCACCCACGCCGACGCGGTCTCCGCCGCGGTGACGCCGAGCGGGTCGGTCGAGACCGGCGGCGGCGGCACGGCCGGCGACGGCAGGCCCGGCTGGCTGCCGGTCGGGGCTGGGGCGCTCGGGACGGCGTTGCTCGCGGGTGCCTTCGCGCGGTCGCGGCGGACGCCGGCGGCGCACGCGGCGTGACCGACACCTCGCCGTCCGGTGTCCCGGCCGCGCCGGGGCACCGGGTGACCGGGGGTCCGCGTCCGGGGCGGCACCGCCGCCCGGGCGACCGGGTCGTCCGGGCGCTGGCCGGGGCCGGGGTCCTGCTCGTGCTGGTCGCCTGCGGCGCCGGTGCGCCCGCGGCCACCAGTGGGGGCGGGGGCGGGGGTGAGCCGCCGCCGGCCGCGTCCGCCACGGCGGCCGCTCCCGCCCCCGGGCCGGTGGCGACGAAGAACCCGGCGGCGGACGGCTCCTGGGGACCGGTGAGCAACCAGTCCCCCGTCGCCGCGCCGACCGACCGCATCCCGGCCGGCGTGGCGCCGACCGGGATGCGGATCCCGGCCATCGGCGTGACCGCGTCCAGCCTGGTGCCGCTGACGATCATCCCCACGACGGGCGAGCTGGAGGCGCCGGCCGGGTTCGACCAGACCGGCTGGTACGCGGCCGGTCCGGTCCCGGGCGAGCCCGGCCCGGCGGTCATCGCCGCGCACGTCGACTCCCGGGCCGGTCCGGCGGTGTTCTTCCGGCTCAAGGAGCTGAAGGCCGGTGACAAGGTCTACGTGCCCCGCTCCGACGGCATCACGGTCACCTTCACCGTCACCGGGGTGGAGCGCTATCCCAAGAACGCGTTCCCGACCCAGAAGGTGCACGGGCCGACCCCGGACGCGTCGCTGCGGCTGATCACCTGCGGCGGATCGTTCGACCACGCGAAGCGCTCCTACCGCGACAACATCGTGGTGTACGCGGTCCGGTCCTGACGTCGAACGCCCGGAGTCCACAGTGGACTCCCGGGCCTCGGCGCGGGCCGCGTCGGGACCGGGCCGACGCGGGCCGGCCCGGGACCGGGGCCGACGCGGGCCGGACCGGGACCGGGGCCGACGCGGGCCGGTCCGGGACCGGGGCCGACGCGGGCCGGGCCGCGACCCGGTCGAGCCCTCAGGCCGCGACCGGGACCTGGGCGTCGGCCGAGACCAGCTCGGCGTACCGGCCGCCGAGCGCGACCAGCTCCTCGTGCGAGCCCAGCTCGACCACGCGCCCGTGGTCCAGGACCGCGATCCGGTCCGCGGCCCGTACGGTCGACAGCCGGTGCGCGACCGTGATCGTGGTCCGGTCGGCGGACAGCTCGTCCAGCGCCGCCTGCACCGATCGCTCGGTCCGGGTGTCCAGCGCGCTGGTGGCCTCGTCCAGGACCAGCACCGGCGGATTGCGCAGCACCGTCCGGGCGATGGCCAGCCGCTGCTTCTCACCACCGGAGAACCGGTAGCCGCGCTCGCCGACCTCCGTGTCGTACCCGTCCGGCAGCGAGGCGATGAGGTCGTGGATCCGGGCCGCCTTGGCCGCGGCCACCAGCTCCTCGTCCGTCGCGTCGGGCCGGGCGAACCGGAGGTTCTCCGCGATCGAGGCGTGCAGCAGGTAGGGCTCCTGGGACACCACGCCCACCGTCGAGGCCAGCGTCGCCAGCGACAGATCGCGGATGTCGACGCCGTCGATGGTGATCGAGCCGGACCGCACGTCGTACAGGCGGGCCAGCAGGTAGCCCAGCGTCGTCTTGCCGGAGCCGGTGGCGCCGACGACGGCCAGCGTCGAGCCGGCCGGCACGGACAGGCTGACGTCGGTCAGCGTCGGCGCCCCCGGCTCGTACGCGAAGGAGACGTCGGTGAAGCGCACGTCGCCGCGGACCGAGGTCAGCGGGACCGGGTCCTCGCGCTCGACGATGTCGACCGGCAGGTCCAGGTACTCGAAGATGCGGGCGAACAGCGCCAGCGAGCTCTGCACCTGCACCCCGGTGCGCAGCAGCGCGTTGAGCGGGTTGAACAGGGAGCTCTGCAGGGTGGTGAACGCGACCAGGGTGCCGATCGAGACGGCCGAACCGCCGCCGAGCGCCAGCCCGCCCAGCCAGTAGGTCAGCGCGGGCACCGCGGCAAAGGTGATCGAGATGGTGGACTGCTGCCACTTGCCGGCCATCTGGGACCGGACCTCGAGGTCGGCCAGCCCGCTTGCGTCCCCGGCGAAGTGCGAGGTCAGCTCGGGCGAGCGGCCCATGCTGCGGCCCAGCAGCACGCCGCTGACCGACAGCGACTCCTGTACCTGCGAGGTCATCGCGGCCAGCCGGCGCTGCCGCTCGGCGGTGATCCGGCGGCGCATGGCACCGACCCGGCGGTTGATCCACACGGTCCCGGGCAGCAGCACGAAGCTCAGCAGCGCCAGCCGTACGTCCATGGCCAGCATCGCGATTGCGCTGGCGACCACGACGGTCGTGTTCGACACGATCGACGTCGCGGTGCTGGTGACGATCGCCTGCATGCCGCCGATGTCGTTGGCGATGCGGGACTGGACCTCGCCGGTGCGGGTCTTGGTGAAGAAGGCCAGCGACATGCGCTGGAGGTGGGAGTAGACCGCGACCCGCAGGTCGCGCATGATCCGCTGCCCGATCGTGGTCGAGAGCAGGGTCTGGTAGACGCCGACGACCGTGCTCACCACTGCCACCGCGACCATGCCGAGAGCCAGCAGGGCGAGCAGACCGGTGTCCCGGTGCGGGAGCGCGTCGTCGATGATGCCACGGAGCAGGAACGGCGAGCCGAGGCCGACCAGCGAGGACACGGCGATGAGCAGGCCGACCAGGGTCAGGCGGCCGGCGTAGGGGCGGAAGAGGCGGAGGATCCGGCGTGGATCCACCGTGTAGTCGTCCGGGCGGACGTCGGGAAGTGGGGGCATACGGGCTCCTAGGTGTCCTGAGGTGGGCTCACAGTGAGCCTAACTCAGTATCCGGCTAGACTGTTCCGCATGACGCCGGAGCTCGTGAGCGGGCAGCTCGCTGACGCGGTGCAGCAGCTGTCCCGGCGGCTGCGGCACGGGACCCGGCAGCGACTGGCCCCGCTCGGGCTGACGCCGGGACAGGGCCGGGCGCTGTCGGTGCTCGAACGGGCCGGCGGGCCGATGCGGATGGCGGCGCTGGCCGAGGCGCTGCGGGTGGTGCCGCGGTCGGCGACGGGCGTGGTCGAGGGCCTGGAGGAGATGGGCCTGGTCCGGCGGGAGACCGACCCGGCCGACCGGCGCTCGGTGCTGGTCGGCCTCACCGCCGCGGGCCGCGGCACGCTGGACGAGCTGGCGGAGGCCCGCCGGGAGACGGCCGAGGAACTCTTCGGCGCCCTCTCCCCCGACGACCAGCGCCGCCTGCTCGCCCTCCTCACCACCCTCGACCAGACCTGACCGGCCGCCCAGCAGCCCCGACTGACCGACACACCCGGCCGGCCAGGACGGATCCGGACGCCGGCAAGGCCAGGACAGCTCCGGAACCCCTGCCAGGCCAGGACGGCTACGGCACCGCCCGCAAGGCCAGGACGGCTCCGGCACCGCCCGCAAGGCCAGGACAGCTCCGGCACCGCCCCCAAGGCCAGGACAGCTCCGGCACCGCCGCAAGGCCAGGACAGCTCCGGGACGCCTGCAGGCCAGGACGGATCCGGACGCCCCCCAGGCCAGGACCGAGCCGGCACGCTCGGAGGGCCTGGTCGGGTCCGGCCGGGCACAGCGACGGCCCGGGGTCGCCGGACCCCGGGCCGCGCGGACGTGCTCAGCTCAGCGACGGGCTCCCGACCGGGCCCCGTTGCCCCGCGGCGCCGGCACCTCGGCCGCGGGCGGCTCCTCCGCGACTTCGGGCTCGGGCGTCGACACCGCCCCACCGGTGAGCGTGGACAGCATCTCCCGCACGTTGCGGAGCTGGTCGGTGATCGCGTCGCGCCGCTTGGACAGCGACGCCAGCTCCCGCTCGCTCTCCCGCCGGGTGCGGTCCGCCTGCGCCCGCGCCTCGCCGACCAGCTCGGCCGCCTCGCGCTGCGCCGCCTGCAGCATCTCCGCCGACCGCCGCTCGGCGTCGGCCCGCATCTTCTCGGCCTCGGCCCGCAGCTGGTCGGTGCGGGCCACGGTCTCGGCCAGCTCCCGCTCGGCCGCGTTGGTCCGGGCCATGTGGTCGGACTCGGCCTTCTGCCGCCGCTTGGCCAGCGCGGTCTCGAAGTCCGCGGCCGCCTGCGCGGCCCGGGCCCGTACCGACTCGAGGTGGCCGCTGGCCTCCTCGCGGGTCGCCGCGGCCTGCGCGTCGGCGTCGGCCCGCACCCGCGCGGCCTCCTGGCGGGCCTTGTCCAGGATCCCGCCGGCCTCGCTCTGCACCTTCTGCCGGTGCGCGGTGGCGTCCTTCTCCGCAGCCTGCTGGATCGCCGCGACCTTCTTCTTCGCCTCGGCCAGGTCGTGCTCGATCTTGGCCTGGGTCTCCTCGCGCACGGCCTTGGCCTCGTCCTCGGCCATGCGCATGAGCTTCTCGATCCGCGCGCCGAACCCGTTCACCGGCGACCCGGTCTGCGCCGGCTGCTCGTCCGGGGACTGCAGGTGCAGCTCCTCGACCCGCTTCTCCAGCTGCTTCACCCGCTCGGCCAGCCGGTCGCGCTCGCTCAGCGCGCCGGTGAACTCCGACTCGAGCGAGGCGAGATGCGCGTCGACCTGGTCGCGGTCGTAGCCGCGCAGGGCCACGTCGAACGGAACCGACTGCGATGCGTCGGGCATGAAGCCACTTCCCCCAGAAAATGAACCGGTGCTGGACTTTCGGGATTCTGGCAGGGAGTCAAGAGCGACACCAGGACACAGAATGACCATTGACCGAATGTGTACCTACGGTCACGGCCTTATCCGCGCAGAAGGACCAGATCGTCCCGGTGTACGACCTCGCGCCGGTGCTCCGGGCCCAGCTCGCGGGAGGACCGGCCCAGCAGCTCCGGCAGCTCGCCCGCGTCGTACCCGACCAGTCCGCGGGCGACCGGCACGCCGTCCGGGCCGACCAGCTCGACCGGGTCGCCGGCCCCGAAGTCGCCCTGCACACCGGTGACGCCGGCGGACAGCAGCGAGGTGCGCCGGCGCACGACGGCCTCGACCGCGCCGGCGTCGAGGACGAGCCGCCCGCGCGGGGTGGTGGCGTGCCGGAGCCAGAACAGCCGGGAGGCGGTACGCCGGGTGGTGGCCGGGAACGCGGTGCCGACCGCCTCGCCGGCCAGGGCCGCGGTGACCTGCTCGGCCGAAGCCAGCAGCACCGGCACCCCGGCCCCGGCCGCGATCCGGGCCGCGTCCAGCTTGCTGGCCATGCCGCCGGTGCCGAGGCCGGACCGGGCCCGGCCGGCCGTCACCCCGGCCAGGTCGTCGTCGCCGCGGACCTCGGGGATGAGCCGGGCGCCGTCCCGCCGCGGGTCGCCGTCGTAGAGGCCGTCGACGTCGGACAGCAGCACCAGCGCGTCCGCGGCGATGAGGTGCGCTACCAGCGCGGCCAGCCGGTCGTTGTCCCCGAACCGGATCTCCTCGGTGGCGACGGCGTCGTTCTCGTTGACCACCGGGACCACCCCGAGCGCCAGCAGCCGCTCCAGGGTCCGGTTGGCGTTGCGGTAGTGGGCCCGGCGGACCAGGTCGGTCGCGGTCAGCAGGACCTGGCCCACGAGCAGGCCGGACCGCGCGAACGCGGCCGCGTACCGCTCCACCAGCAGCATCTGCCCGACGCTGGCCGCGGCCTGCTGGGTGGCCAGGTCCCGGGGCCGGGACGGCAGCGACAGCGGGGCCAGCCCGGCCGCGATCGCGCCCGAGGAGACCAGCACGACCTGGCTGCCGGCGGCACGGCGGGCGGCGAGCGCGTCGACCAGGGTGTCCAGGCGCTGCGGGTCGAGCCCGCCGGCGGCGGTGGTGAGCGAGGACGAGCCGACCTTGATGACGAGCCGCTGCGCTCCGCGGACCCGCTCGCGAACGCCGGTCCCGGTCAGCGCCGGCTCCCGCCCCGGCCCGGGCGCCGGTGCCGCGCGGTCGCCGCCTCGGCCGCGGCCACCTCGGCCTCCAGCTCCTGGCCCTCCTCATCGGTGGACTGCCCGTGCCGGGTCCGGTACGCGACCAGCCGCTCGGCCGCGGACGTCCGGTTGTTCGTCTCCACCCGGACGTCGGTGCCGCGGGGGCCCGGCAGCGGGCCGTCGCCGACGGCGGCCGCGGCGGCCAGGGTCGGCTCCCAGTCGAAGGTCACGTCCCCGATGGTGACCCCCGAGCCGGCCGTCGCGCCCGCCTTGACCAGCGCGTCCTCGACGCCCAGGCGGGCCAGCCGGTCGGCCAGGTAGCCGACGGCCTCGTCGTTGGAGAAGTCGGTCTGCTGGACCCAGCGCCGCGGCCGCTCGCCCCGCACGACGAACGCCCCGGGCGTCTGGGGGTCGGGCTCGACCGTGAACCCGCCGCCGACCTCCGGCGGCCGGATCACGATCCGGGTCGCCTCCGGCGCCGGCAGGCCGGCCCGGTAGCTCTCGACCTCGGCCGCCAGCGCGTACCCGAGCTCGGTCAGGCCCTCATGGGTGGCCGCGCTGATCTCGAACACCGGCCAGCCCCGCTCGGCCAGGTCGGGCCGGACCAGCTCGGCCATGTCCCGGGCGTCGGGCACGTCGATCTTGTTGAGCGCGACCAGGCGGGGCCGGTTCTTCAGCGTCACGTCGTACTGGTCGAGCTCGTGCTCGATGGCCTCGATGTCCGCGACCGGGTCCCGGCCCGGCTCGATGCTGGCGCAGTCGATGACGTGCAGCAGCACGGCGCACCGCTCGATGTGCCGGAGGAACTCGATGCCCAGCCCCTTGCCCTGGGCCGCCCCCGGGATCAGCCCCGGCACATCCGCGATCGTGTACGTCGTGCCGCCCGCTTGCACCACCCCGAGGTTGGGCTGCAGCGTGGTGAACGGGTAGTCGGCGATCTTCGGCCGGGCCGCCGACATCGCCGCCACCAGCGAGGACTTGCCCGCGCTGGGGAACCCGACGAGGCCGACGTCGGCGACGCTCTTCAGCTCCAGGACCAGCTCGGCGACCTCCCCCGGCTCACCGAGCAGCGCGAACCCGGGTGCCTTGCGCCGCTTGGACGCCAGCGCGGCGTTGCCGAGGCCGCCGCGACCGCCGCGGGCGGCGAAGTAGCGGGTGCCGGCGCCGGTCAGGTCGGCCAGCAGCTCGCCGTCGGCGGAGTGCACGACCGTGCCGTCCGGGACCGGGAGCTCCAGGATGGCGCCGTTGGCCCCGTCCCGGTTGCTGCCCATGCCCTGCTTGCCGTTGCCGGCCCGCTGGTGCGGGTGGAAGTGGAAGTCCAGCAGGGTGTGCACCTGCGGGTCGACCACCAGCACGACGTCGCCGCCGTGGCCGCCGTTGCCGCCGTCGGGACCACCGAGCGGCTTGAACTTCTCCCGGTGGATGGAGGCAGCACCGTGCCCGCCGTGGCCAGCGACCGCGTGCAGCACGACGCGGTCGACGAACGAGGCCACGGGACGTACTCCTTCCATGCGAAAGGCGGGCCCACGACGGGGCCCGCCTTCCGAAACCGATCCGGTGCTGTCAGCCCTCGCTGGGCGGAAGGATGCTCACGACCTTGCGGCCGCGGCGCTCCCCGAACTTCACGTGTCCGGTGGCCCGCCGCGAGGTGGGCTCATGTTCGTGTGCCAGTAGATGAAGGAGCCCGAACCCCATGTACGCCATCGTCAGGACCGGCGGCAAGCAGTACAAGGTCGCGGTCGGCGACGTGGTCGAGGTCGAGAAGCTCGCCGGCGCGCCCGGTGAGAGCATCGACCTCCAGGCCCTGCTGCTGGTCGACGGAGACGAGGTCACGACGGACCTCGACAAGCTGAGCAAGGTCGCGGTGACCGGTGAGGTCGTCGCGCACACGAAGGGTCCGAAGATCCGGATCCACCACTTCAAGAACAAGACCGGCTACCACCGCCGCATGGGTCACCGCCAGCCGCTGACCCAGGTGAAGGTGACCGGCATCGAGAGCGGGAAGTAGCGATGGCACACAAGAAGGGCGCGTCCAGCTCCCGCAACGGCCGCGACTCCGCGGCGCAGCGGCTCGGCGTCAAGCGCTACGGCGGCCAGCTGGTCAACGCCGGCGAGATCCTCGTCCGCCAGCGCGGCACCAAGTTCCACCCGGGCGACCTGGTCGGCCGCGGCGGCGACGACACGCTGTTCGCCCTGGCCTCCGGCCACGTGCAGTTCGGCACGAGCCGCGGCCGCAAGGTCGTGAACATCCTGCCGACCGAGGGCTGACGCC
>DATDKW010000039.1:0-4093 GCA_036519715.1 Mycobacteriales bacterium | reverse complement strand
GATCACCGGCTCGCCGCCGTTCACCGGGGACTCTCCGGTCGCGGTCGCCTACCAGCACGTCCGGGAGAACGCCCCGCCGCCGTCGTCGCTCAACCCGGACGTGCCGCCGGAGCTGGACGCCATCGTGCTCAAGGCGATGGCTAAGAACCCGGCCAACCGCTACCAGTCGGCCGGCGAGATGCGCGCCGACCTGATCCGGGCCATCAACGGCCGGCCGGTCGAGGCCGAGCCGGTGATGACCCAGGACGAGGTCACCACCGTGCTGGCCGGCGGCCGCACCGGTCAGTACGCGACGGCCACCACCCGGGGCCGGCCCGCGCCGCCTTCGGCGAAGCGCAGCCCCTGGTTCTGGGTCGGGATCGCGGCCGTCTGCCTGCTGGTGCTGGCCGCGGCCGCGTTCGCCACCATCAAGCTGGTCGGCAGCAGCAACGACGTGACCGTGCCCAACCTCGTCGGCCAGACCCAGGCCACGGCGACCAAGCAGCTGCAGGACGCCGGCCTGGTGCCGACCGTCAGCAGCACCGCGTCCACCCCGCAGCAGAAGGGCCAGGTCATCAGCACCGACCCGGCCGCCGGGTCCACGCTGAAGCGCGGGTCCACGATCTCGGTCGTCGTCGGCGGCGGGGTCGCCACGGTCACGCTCGAGGACTACAAGACCCTCTCGTACGAGGACGCGGCCGCACAGCTGCGGGCCAAGGGCCTCATCCCGGTCCGGCGCGACGTCAACAACAGCGCCCAGGCGGGCATCGTGATCAGCTCCACCCCGGGCGCCGGGCAGAAGGTCCCGCCGGGCTCGCGGGTGACGCTCAACGTCAGCACCGGGCGGACCGCGCTGCCGGACGTCGTCGGCGAGACCGAGGAGAACGCCACCAGCATCCTCAACAAGGCCGGCTACACCAACATCTCCCGCCAGACGCTGCCGCCGCCGGGCGACGAGGAGCCCGGCACGGTGTTCCGGACGGACCCGACCGCGAACACGGCCGTGCCGCAGGACCAGCGGATCACGCTGTTCATCGCCGCCCAGAAGCCGACGCCGACGCCGACCACCCCGTCGCCGACACCGCCGAGCCCGTCGGGCAGCGCCACCGGCAGCCCGAGCGGATCTCCCACCTCCAGCCCGGCCACGCCGTAGCCTCGCCGCCGCCCGCCCCGCGTCGGGGCGGCCGGCGCTCAGGCCTCAGGCCGAGTCCTCAGGCCTCAGGCCTCAGGCCGACGTGAACGCGGTGTGCCGCAGTGCGTCCATCTCGGCCGCGAGCGCGGGCGCCTTGTCCCGGGCCGACGGGTCGCCGCAGGTCGCGAGCCAGTTGGCCAGCATGACGTGACCGGACTCGGTGAGCACCGACTCCGGGTGGAACTGCACGCCCTCGATCGGCAACGTCGTGTGGCGCATCGCCATCACCACGCCGGACGCGGTCCGCCCGGTCACCTCCAGCTCCGGCGGCAGCGTGTCCTCCAGCACCGCGAGCGAGTGGTAGCGGGTGGCCGTGAACGGGTCCGGCAGCCCGGCCAGCACCCCGGCGCTCTTGTGGTGCACGTCGCTGGTCTTGCCGTGCAGCAGCTCGGGCGCCCGGGTCACCGTCGCCCCGAACGCGACCCCGATCGCCTGGTGCCCGAGGCAGACCCCGAGCAGCGGCAGCTCCCGAGCGGCGCACTCGGTCACGACCGGCACGCTGATCCCGGCCGACTCCGGCGTGCTCGGCCCCGGGCTGGTGAGCACCCCGTCGAAGCCGTCGAGGTCGTCCGGCGCCATCTCGTCGTTGCGCCGGACCTCCGTCTCGGCGCCGAGCTGGGCTAGGTAGTGGACCAGGTTGTAGACGAAGCTGTCGTAGTTGTCGACGACGAGGATGCGCATCGTCCCGACCTCCTGGCGGCTACTGGTCCACGGTCACGTCATTGAACGGCAGCCGGGGCTCCACGTACGGGAACACCACCAGGAACAGCAGCGCGACCACGGCCAGCACCAGTATGGCCGAGCCGATGAGCTTGCCGGGCAGGCCGCCGGGGAGCTTGCGCCAGATCCAGACGTACACGTGCTGTCCTCCTTAGCCCGCCATGGACGGCGGCGTGCCCTTGCTCACCGGGAACGGCGCGCCGTCCTGAATCGCGTGGATCACCATCCGCTGTCGGGCCGAGAACTTCGGATGGCAGGTGGTGAGTGTGAGCAGCTTGTGGGTCGGCGTCACCCCGGGCTTGTCCGGCACCGGCGCGATCACCCCGACGTCGGACGGGTCGACGATCTCCCGCCCCGGAATCCCGATCGACGACACCGTCTCCGCGGCCCCGGTCCTGGTGTCGCCCAGGACCCGGTACGTGTACCAGAACGACCTGGTCCGGATCACGATGGCCGAGCCGGCCCTGAGCTTGTCCAGGTTGAGGAACGGCGAGCCCTTGCCGACCCGGTGCCCGGCGACGGCGACGTTGCCCACCGAGCCGGGCAGCGGGGTGCCGACGTAGTGGCCGGGGCCCTCGTTGAGCTGGTCGACGCCCGTGCCCTCGACCACGGTGTAGACGTAGTCGGTGCCGAAGTCCGGCACGTAGATGAGGGCGAAGCCGTCGCCGAGCGGGATCTGCCGGACGGCGGCGCCGGGCTTGGCCGGGGTACCGGCGCCGACCGTCGGGTCGTCGCCGTCATCCCACTGTTTCTCCAGCGCGGTGGTCAGCTTCTTCTGGGTGCGGTCGTTGACCAGGTCGGTGAACCAGACCTCGTAGCCGGCCAGCAGCAGCAGGACAACGCCCAGGGTCAGGAAGGTCTGGCCCATGCCGCGGAGGAAGGTGCGGATCCGGTCGCCGAGGGTGGGCCGTCGCGGGTCGCGGCCGGCGCCGTCATCGCTGCCGCCACCACCGCCGCCGGGGGGTTCGTCGCCGCCACCACCGCCGGAGCCGGGGTCGTCCCGGTCCGCCGGCCGCCCGTCGATCGGCTCGGGCCGGGGGTCCTGGCCGCGCGGGCGCCGCCGGTCCGGCATCTCCGTCCGCCCGCGGCCCTGCAGGCTCCAGGCGCCGACGTCGAAGGGCCCGATCACCTCGGTCGGCTCGTCCACGAACCGCGCCCCACCGCCACCGGCCGCACGCTCCGCACCGTCCTGGTACGCCCCACGGTCACCCGCCCGCTCGGCACCATCCCGGTACGTCTGGTCGCCGGCTCGCTCCGCCGCCCACTCGGGAACCGGCCGCTCCAGCTCCGACCGGTCACCGGCGATCCGGTCAGCATCCTGCCGCCCAGCACCGGCCCCCTCCGCGGTGCGATCCACCCCGAACCGGTCGGCTGCCGGCCGGTCAGCGTCCTGCCGGCCGGCGGCGGCCCAGTCCGCGACCGTGCGCCCGGGCCCATCGCCGAGACCCGGCCCATCGGCACGAGCCGGCCCGTCCCGGTCAGCCGCGGGGCGGTCGCCGGCGGCCGGGGCGAAGCGGTCCGCCCCGAGGCGGTCGCCGGAGTCCGGGGCCGGAGCGAAGCGGCCGGCATCCGGGCGGTCGGCGTTGTCTGGGGCGAAGCGGCCGGCCGCGGGGCGGTCGAAGGGTTGGTCCGGACCGGCCGGCGCCGGCGGCCGGTCCGCCGTCGGCGGCCGGGTCCAGGCCGCGGTCGCCCGCGGACCGTCCGGTCCCGGGTTCGCGCCGCTGCCGCCGGTCCCGGCCCGGGATGGCGCCGTCGGCCCGCCCCAGCCCCGGTCCCGGCTCGCCGGCCCGGTTTCTTCCTCCGGCTCACGCGGCACCGCCAGCGGTGGCGGCCCCCATTGCGACATGAACGTCGTTGCTTCGTCCACTCCCGCGGCCCCCGGGTCCTCGGTGCGGTCCTGCATGCTCGGCGCGTCACCGACGGGCGGCAACACCCGGCCCCCATCGCCCGCGGTCCGGACGCCCTCGTCCCGGCCGACCGCCTGCACGCCCTCGCCCCGGTCGGACGGTCGGACGCCCTCATCCCGGCCGGCCGGCTGAACCCCCTCATCCCGGCCGACCGGCGGAACGCCCTGGTCCCAGCCAGCCGCAGGCCGGACGCCCTGGTCGCGGTCGGCACGACCCCAGCGCTCGGGTTCGAACGGCGCCACCACCCGATCCCACCGGCCCTCGACGGCCGGCGGCCCGCCGGCCGTGCCGCCGG
>DATDKW010000038.1:0-10718 GCA_036519715.1 Mycobacteriales bacterium | reverse complement strand
CATCTGGACCGACGCCCAGGCCGAGGACTACCGGCGGATCACCGGGTTCATCGCCGCCCAGGGCGCGGTGCCCGGCATCCAGCTCGCGCACGCCGGGCGCAAGGGTTCCTCCAAGCGGCCCTGGGACGGGCGCGGGTTCGTCACCCCCGGCGACGGCGGCTGGACCCCGGTCGGCCCGACCGCCGAGGGCTACCCCGGGCTGGCCACGCCCGCCGCGCTGACCACATCGCAGGTCACGGAGCTGGTCCGGGCCTGGCGGGACGCCGCGGTCCGGGCCGACGCGGCCGGCTTCGAGCTGATCGAGATCCACGCCGCGCACGGCTACCTGCTGCACGAGTTCCTCTCCCCGCTGACCAACACCCGCACCGACGCGTACGGGCAGGACCGGGCCCGGCTGCTCACCGAGGTCGTGGACGCCGTCCGCGAGGTCTGGCCGGAGCGCAAGCCGCTGTTCGTCCGGCTCACCGGCAGTGACTGGGCCCCGGGCGGGCTCACCGTGGACGACGCGGTCGCCGTGGCCAAGGGCCTGGACGGCCACGGGGTCGACCTCTACGACGTCTCCAGCGGCGGCCTGGTCCGCGAGCAGCAGATCACCGTCGGGCCGGGTTACCAGGTGCCGTTCGCCCGCGCCGTCCGCGAGCAGGCCGGGGTGCCGACCGCGGCCGTCGGCCTGATCACCGCGCCGGAGCAGGCCGAGCAGATCGTGCTCGACGGCTCGGCCGACGCGGTGATGCTGGCCCGGGCCGTGCTGAGGGAGCCGAGCTGGCCGCAGCGGGCCGCGTTCGAGCTCAAGCACGACGAGTCCGAGGCCCCCGACGCCCTCTACTGGGCGCCGCAGTACGAGCGCGCCCGTCCCTAGGGCGACGCCCTACCGGTAACGTCCTGGCCGTGAGCCGGTGGGTCAGCGTGTCGCCGGAACGGCTGGCGGGCTGGCTCGACCGGTTCGCCGCCGGCCACGGCCCGGTCGTGTCCACAGTGGACAGCGCGGCCGTCACGGTGACCGCGGCCGACGGCACGGTGGCCGAGCTGATGGTCCCGTTCCCGCCGCTGCGCGGGGACGACGTGGTCGCGCACGCGCTCACCGACCGGCGGGTCGGCGTCCTGCTGGTCCGGCTGGGCGGCTACGCCGCCGGCGTCTTCGACGGCCCGCGGCTGGTCGCGTCCAAGGTCGGGTCCCGCCAGGTGCACGGGCGCAGCGCCGCCGGCGGCCAGTCCCAGCAGCGCTTCGCCCGCCGCCGCGAGGGCCAGGCCCGGGTCGCGCTGGCCGCCGCCGCCGACACCGCCGCCACCGTCCTGCTGCCGCAGGTGTCCACACTGGACGCCGTCGTCCTCGGCGGCGACCGCCGCGCCGCCGACGACGTGCTGGCCGACCCGCGCCTGGCCCCGCTGCGGCCGCTGGTCGTCGAGGCCCGCCTGGACGTACCGGACCCGCGGCTGAAGGTGCTGCAGTCGACCCCGGACCTCTTCCGCGCCGTCCGCATCCGCATCACCGACCAGCCCAGCCAGGTTGGTTGAGCGCGGTGGTCAGGCGGCCGGGCCGGCGACCAGGGTGACGGTGGCGGTGTGGGCCGTGCCGCTGGCGTCGGTCCAGGTGATCCGGACCGAGTCGCCGGCGTCGTGCTCGTCCCGCGCCGTCGACTGGGCGTCGGCGCTGGTCACGGCGGTGCCGCCACTCGCGGTGATGGCGTCGCCGGCGGCAAGGCCGGCGGCGTCGGCCGGTGACCCGTCCACGACACCGGAGAGCGTCGCGCCGGTCGATCCGGTGGCCAGCTGTGAGCGTCAGCGCCGGTGCAGGGTCTGCGACGGCGACTCCCCGTACCGGGCCCGGTAGTCCTGGGCGAACCGGCCCAGGTGCGTGAACCCCCACCGGTACGCCACCTCCGCCACCATCGGCCGCCGGGCCGGGTCCCCGCCGGTGAGGTCCTCGTGCACCCGCCGCAGCCGCAGCTGCCGCAGGTAGTGCGTCGGCGACATCCCCAGGTGCTCGCGGAAGCCGGCCTGCAACTGCCGGGTGCTCACGTTGACCTGCCGGGCCAGGGCGTCGGTGCCGACCCGCCGGGCCGGCGCCGCCTCCAGCACCGCCACCGCGGCGGCCACGTAGCCCGGCAGCCCGGTGTCCGCGCCCCCCACCGCCAGCAGGTCCGAGTACGAGTGGGGCTGGCACAGCAGCAGCCCACGCAGCAGGATCCGCTCCAGGTCGGTGGCCAGCAGCGGAGCGTCGAGCAGCCCGCCGCGCCGGCCGACCTCGCCGGTCAGGAACATCGCGGTCCGCAGCCAGCTGGCCTCGGCCGGGGCGCCGAGGTCCATCCGGACCTGGAACCGCAGCGGCCGCTCGACCGGCGCGTTGATGAGGTCGACCAGCTCGGCCTCCAGCGCCCGGCGGTCCAGCCGGAACACCATCGCGGCCGAGCCCGGGGCCCAGCGCAGGGTCAGCGCCTCCCCGACCACCGCCGCGTACCGGGGGGTGGCCACGAAGTCGGGCCGGCTGACCGCGATCTGCCCGGTCACCGGCACCTGGACCACCACGTACGGGCCGCCCGCGGCCACCGTCTCCACGACTGCGCCGCCGTAGGTGACGTACATGGGCGTGACCGCGGGCATCGGCACGGCGTGCACGCGGGCGGCCAGGCCGGGGCCGGTGACCGCGACCCGGCGCCGCGGCAGCTCCCGGGCCAGGTGCGCGTCGACCTCGGCCGGGTCGCCGCTGCGCAGGACAACCCGGTCGGCCAGCGGCAGGGCCGGGTCCGGGGTCATCGCGCCGGCGCGGCCAGCACGGGTGCGGCCGCGGTGTCCGGCTCCAGCTCGGCCTGCCAGCTCGCCGAGTAGATGACCACCCCGTCGGCGGTCACCTCGGCCTGGGCCCGCAGCGCGGTCTGGGTGCAGAGCACGGTCGCGGACGCGGTGACGACCTCGCCGGTGCTCATGTGGACCTCGCCGACCTGGGTCCCGGTGACCATCGCGGTCTCCGGCTCGGCCCGCCGGACCCGGGCCCGCAGCTCGCCGCGCAGCCGGTAGGGGTGCCCGTCCGGGCCGCGGTGGTCGGTCACCCGCCCGGCCAGCACGACCTCGATCTCGTCGCCGGGCTGGTCGCGGGTGATGCGCAGGCCGGGCGCGGGGCCGGGGTCCGGCGGCGGCACGGCCGGCAGGGTGACCGGGCCCGCGTCGCGCTCCGGCAGCACCGGGACCGCGACCTCGATCGCGGTCACCGCGAAGGCGGCCGGCGCCACCAGCGGCATCAGCCGCGGGAAGTCGGCGTCCCCGATGGCCACCCGCAGCCGGTGCCCGGCCGGCACCGGGTGCACTGTCGGCCGCAACGTGACGACGCGTATCCCGGCCTCTGTCGCCTGTGGACAGTGCACGCCCGCGGTGACGAGCGTGGAGCGGCCGTCCGGGTCGACCTCGGTCAGCCGCACGACCAGCCGCCCGGCCGGGGCGCCGGCGGCCGTGCTCACCCGGACCTCGGGCCGGCCGCCGACCACGATGCCGGCGGGCAGCGGGGCGCTGGTCGCCGTGACCGAGCGCAGGTCGTCGTCGTGCTGGTCCTGCGGCGGGAACTGCTCGCCCAGCCCCAGCCCGGGCAGCCCCCGCAGCGCCCCCACCGTGGCGTCCGGCTCGTAGCGGGCGATCACCGCCGACCCGGTCGCGCCCCCGGCCGCCAGGACCGCGTCGCCGCGGGTGCCCAGGACGAGCGGGGTCGACGGCGGCGGCCAGCGGTCGTAGCCGAGCCAGCGCGGCCGGGGGCCCGGCCGGTAGAGGGTGACCGCGGGCTCGTCCATGACCCCGGTCGGGACGCCGCCGAGCCAGTGGTCCCACCAGCGCAGGGCGAGGGCCAGGAAGTCGACCGGCTCGTGCGCGGACTGGTGCGGCAGCATGTGTCCCCACGGACCCATCAGCAGCTTCTTCGGCCCCCGGATCTGCTCGTACGCGTCGATCAGCCCGTCCGGGAAGGCGTCCCGCCAGCCGCCCACGCACAGCGCCGGGACGGTGATGGCGGCGCCGTCGACGGCCCGCTCCCGCCAGACCGGGTGGTGCGGCCCGTGCCGGGCGTAGTCCATGAAGACCGGCTCGCCGGCCCGCAGCCGGTGCTGCCAGCGCCGCCGGTTGACCGGCGCGGTGTCGTCGGCCAGCGGCGGCAGCAGCTGCTGCACCAGCATCGACGCGCCGCGGTTGACCAGGGCGTGGAGGTCGCCGCGGGCGCCGTCGGGGTGGACGCTGTCCCGGGCCGGGTCGAGCCCGTGGGCGACGGCGATGATCGCCCGCAGCCGGTCCGGGTGCCGGGCGGCAGTGCGCAGGGTGACATTGGCCGCGTACGACAGGCCCCACATCCCGGCCGCGCCGTCGCACCAGGGCTGCTCGACGGCCCAGTCCAGCGCGGCCAGGGCGTCGTCGGCGTCGCCGGGGTCGAACTCGGGCCGCCGGACGCCGTCGGAGGCGCCGGTGCCGAGCAGGTCGACGACCAGCCCGGCGTACCCGTGGGCGGCGAACCAGCGCGCCGGGCCGGCGTAGCCGTCGCCGGCCACGAAGTCCTTCCGGTACGGCAGCAGGGTCACCAGCACCGGACCCGGCCGGTCGGTCACCGGCCGGTAGACGTCGGCGGACAGCGTCACGCCGGGCAGGCCCGTCGGTATCCGGACGTCCCGCTGGTGGTCGACGGCGAATCGCCTCGGCATGGCTGCTCCCGGGATGGCGCCGTCCGACCCGGCCGGGCGGCTGCGGTGTGCCGGAGCGGCTCAGGGCCCCGCAACTGGTCCCGCCACGGGGGCCGGCGCGGCGGAGCCCCGACCCTAACCTGCGAAGTGCTTCGCGTGAAGAGCTTGACAGTGATCGATCAAGTGGTGTTCCCTGCGTCTCACCAGGCCGTGAAATGTCCGGGGAATACGCGAGACGAATCCACCTGTTCCTGTCCGGCCACGAGGAGGAATCGTGCGTTCTCAGTCGAGCACAATGGTCGCCGGGGTGGCATTGGCCGCCCTGGCCGCGCTCACCGCCTGTTCCTCGCCGACGGCGGAACCGGCCCGGTCCTCCGGCGGGGTCGGGGAGACGCTCACCGTCGTCACCGTGGTCACCCCGCAGACGCTCGACCCGGCCAAGACCGTGCAGAACAACGCCTGGCTGGAGCAACTGGCGTACGAGCCGCTGGTGGTGCGGAAGTCCGACGGCTCCCTGGCCCCGGGGCTGGCCGCGTCCTGGAAGTACGAGGGCTCGGACAACACGAAGTTCACGATGAAACTGCGCGACGGCGTGCAGTTCTCCGACGGCACCGCGCTCACCGCGCAGAATGTCGTCGACCACTTCACGTACGTGGCGAAAGCCGGCGGTCAGATGGCCTCGTTCCTGACCGGCAACACGTACACCGCGACCGATCCGATGACGGTGACCATCACCGCGAAGACTCCCAATCCCAACTTCCCCGAGATCCTCACCCAGGACTACATCATCGGCGGGGTGATCAGCCCGGCCGGGCTCAAGGCGCCGGCCTCGCTCGGCGGCGCCACCCTCGGCGCCGGGCCGTACCAGATCGACAAGGGCCAGACCGTCACGGGTGACCACTACACCTACGTGCCCAACCCGCACTACTACGACAAGAGCGCGGTGCACTGGAAGAAGATCGTCATCCGGGTCATCACCAACCCGCAGTCCGCGCTCAACGCCGTGAAGACCGGGCAGGCCGACGTGTCGGTCGGCGATCCGTCCACTGTGGAGGCCGCGCGGAAGGCCGGGCTGACCGTCGCGGCCGCCCCGCTGCTGTGGAGCGGCGTGGTGCTGGCCGACCGGGGCGGCACGATGGCCGCGCCGCTGAAGAACCTGAAGGTCCGGCAGGCGCTCAACTACGCCACCGACCGGGCCACCATCGCCAAGGCCCTGTTCAACGGGATCGGCGAGCCGACGAGCCAGATCACCGTGCCCGGCGGCTACGCCTACGACCCCGCCCTCGACAACGCCTACCCGTACGACGTGGCGAAGGCCAAGTCTCTGCTGGCCGAGGCCGGTCTGGCCGGCGGGATGCAGCTGAAGATCGTCACCCCGGAATACCAGCAGCTCAACCTCATCGCCCAGGCGCTGAAGCAGCAGTGGAAGCAGGCCGGGGTGGACCTGCAGATCACCGACCGGGCCAACGCCAACCAGTACGTGTCGGACGCGTTCGGGGCCAAGTTCCCGGCCTTCATGACCGCCTTCGGCCAGCTGCCCGTGTGGATGGAGGGGCCGTCGCTGTTCCTGCCGTCGGCCGCGTTCAACCCCTTCCACCACGCCGACCCGCAGCTGCAGAGCCTCTACGACCGCTCGTCCAGGGCGACCGGGGCCGAGAAGGACGCGCTGGACAAGCAGGTGCTCAAGTACGTGACCGACCAGGCGTGGTTCGTCCCGGTGGTCGCCACCTCCCTGCCGTACTACGCCCGCAAGACGGTGGCCGGGGTGAGCACGTCGCCCAAGGCGCCCCTGCTGGAGCTGACCGAGATCACCGCGGCCGGCTGAGGGCCCTCCCGCTGAGCCCGTGCCCCCGGCTGGGAAGGCAGGTCGACCATGATCCGATCCACCCTGCGCTGGTTGCTGTCCTCGGTCGCGCTGCTGTTCGTCGTCACCGCGCTGACCTTCGTGCTGGTCTCGTTCGCGCCCGGCGACGCCGCCCGGGCCATCCTGTCCAGCCAGAGCAGCACGTACACGCCCGAGCAGTACGAGGCGATGCGCCACACGCTGGGCATCGACCAGCCGCTGCCGGTCCAGTACGGCCGGTGGCTGAACGGCCTGTTGCACGGCAGCCTCGGCAACGACCTGTTCAGCGGGCAAAGCGTGGCCGACTCGCTGAAGGACCGGATCGAGCCCAGCCTGTCGGTGATCCTCGGGACCGTGCTGGTGTCGGGACTGCTCGGGACCTGGCTCGGCATCGTCAGCGCCCGCCGCGGCGGCATCGCCGGCCGCTTCGTCGACGTGGTCTCGCTGCTGGGCCTGGCCATCCCCAACTTCTGGCTGGCCGTGCTGCTGGTGGAGCTGCTGGCGGTCAAGCTGACGCTGCTGCCGACCGGCAGCTACGTGCCGTTCCTGGCCGATCCGGGCGGCTGGCTGCGCAGCCTGGTGCTGCCGGTGGCCACGCTGTCCGCGGCCGGGGTGGCGTTCGTGGCCAAACAGACCCGGGACTCGATGTCCGAGGCCCTGTCGGCGGAATACGTGACGATGCTGCGGGCCCGGGGGCTGTCGACCCGCTCCATCGTCTACCGGCACGCGCTGCGCAACGCGGCCATCCCGGTGGTCACGCTGCTCGGGCTGCTGCTGATCAGCCTGCTCAGCGGGGCCGTGGTGATCGAGAGCTTCTTCTCCATCCCGGGCCTCGGGCAGCAGGCGGTGGAGGCCAGCGGCAGCCACAACCTGCCGGTGATCACCGGGGTGGCGTTCTGCTTCACGGTCGTGGTCGTGATCGCCAACCTGCTGGTGGACCTGTCCTACCGCTGGCTCAACCCGAAGGTGGGGACCCGATGACGATCCTCCCCGCGGAGGCGGTCGCCGAGCCGATCGTGACCCCGGCCCCGCTGGCGGCGCCGGATCCGGCGCCGTCGCCGGGAAGGGCCTGGCGCCGGCGTCCACTCGGGACGGTCGCCGGGGCGTACCTGGTCCTGCTCACCGTGGCCTGCGCGGGCGCGTCCTGGTGGGCCCCGGCCGACCCGGAGTTCCAGGACCTGGCCCACCCGCTGGCCGGCCCGAGCGGCGCCCACTGGCTGGGCACCGACCGGCTCGGCCGCGACGTGCTGAGCCGGCTGCTGTTCGGCGGCCAGGTCTCGATCGTCAGCGTGCTGGAGGCGGTCGCCGTCTTCGCGGTGCTCGGGATCACCCTCGGCGTCGTCGCCGGGTACGCCGGCGGCTGGGTCGACCGGGCCATCGGCTGGCTGGCCGACCTGCTGCTGGCCCTGCCCGGGATCATCGTGCTGCTCATGGTGCTGTCGGTCTTCCCCGGCAACGGGGCCGCGACGATGGTCGTGCTCGGCGTGATCAGCAGCCCGCTGCTGCTGCGGGTGACCCGCGGGGTGACCCGCGCCGTCCGCGGCGAGCCGTACGTGCAGGCGGCCCGGCTGTCCGGGCTGACCCCGGTGCAGGTCATGCGGCGGCATGTGCTGCCCCGGCTGACCGGGCCGATCATCGTGCAGGTGTCGCTGTTCGCGGCGACCGCGGTGCTGGTCCAGGCCGCGCTGTCGTTCCTGGGGCTCAGCGTGCCCGAGACGGAGGGGCCGAGCTGGGGCAACATGGTCGCCGCGGCGGCCCAGGTCACCAGCGACGCGCCCTGGCTGGCGGTGCCGACCGGCGGGATCCTCATCCTCACCGTGCTCGCGCTCGGGCTGCTCGGCGACGCGCTCCGGGACGCCCGGGCCGATCGGTTCCAGCCTGCGTTCACGGTCCGGCGGGCTCCGAAGCGCGCGCCGGCACCGGCGGAATCGGCGTCCCTGCTGGCGGTCCGGAACCTCACCGTCGGGTTCGGCGGGCAGGCGATCGCCGTCCGGGACGTCAGCTTCGACGTGGCCGCCGGGGAGATCGTCGGCATCGTCGGCGAGTCCGGGTCGGGCAAGACGGTCACCGCCCGCAGCCTGCTCGGGCTGCTCCCGCCGACCGGGCAGGTGCTCTCGGGCTCGGCCGTGTTCGAGGGCACCGACCTGACCGCGCTGTCCGAGGCCGAGCTGGGCCGGGTCCGCGGCTCCCGGATCGCGCTGGTGTCGCAGGAGCCGCTCAGCGGCCTGGACCCGGTCTTCCGGGTCGGCAGCCAGCTGGCCGAGGTGGTCCGGCGCCACCACAAGGTCTCCCGGCGCGAGGCCCGCCGGCGGGCGGTCGAGCTGCTGGAGACCGTACGGATCCCGGAGCCGGCCGCGGTGGCCCGCCGCTACCCGCAGGAGCTGTCCGGCGGGATGGCCCAGCGGGTGTCGATCGCGCTGGCCCTGGCCGGCGAGCCGGCCCTGCTCATCGCGGACGAGCCGACCACCGCGCTGGACGTGACCGTGCAGGCCGAGATCCTGGCCCTGCTGCGGGACCTGCGGTCCCGGCTGGACATGGCGATCGTCTTCGTCACCCACGACTGGGGCGTGCTGGCCGACATCTGCGACCGCGCCGTGGTCATGTACGCGGGCGAGGTCGTCGAGGAGGCCACCGTGACCGACCTCTACCGCAGCCCGCGGCACCCTTACACGCAGCGGCTGCTGGCCGCCAACCCGCACCTGGCCCCGGTGTCGGATCTGCTGCCGACCATCCCGGGCAGCGTGCCGTCACCGTCCACATGGGAGACCGGCTGCCGGTTCCGGCCCCGCTGCGCGTACGCCGAGGACGCCTGCGCCGCCGGGCCCATACCGTTGCTGCCGGTCGGGGCCGGGCGGGCCGCCCGCTGCATCCGGCACGAGGAGGTGGCGGGGCGATGAGCGAGGAGCGGGTGGAGCGCCCGCTGCTGGAGGTGCGCGGCCTGCGGGTGGACTACGGCCGGGGCCGCCGCCGGACCACCGCCGTCGACGGGGTCGACCTCGACGTCGGGCCGGGGGAGACGCTGGCCCTGGTCGGCGAGAGCGGCTCGGGCAAGTCCACGATCGGCAACGCGGTGCTCGGGCTGGTCCCGATCAGCGCCGGCACGGTCCGGTTCGACGGTGAGGACATCGGCCGGGCCCCGGCCCGGCGCCGGCGCGAGCTGACCGCCGAGATCCAGGCCGTCTTCCAGGATCCGTACGGATCGCTGAACTCCATGCGTACGATCCGGCAGACCCTCGTCGAGCCGTTGATCGCGCACCGCCGGCTGGGCGGACCAACCGGCGGAACGACCAAGGAACCAGCCGAGCCGGCCTCGGCGCGCAGCCAGGTGGAGGCAGCCCTGCACAGCGTCGGCCTGGACCCGGACGCCGCCGACCGCTACCCGGGCGAGTTCTCCGGCGGGCAGCGGCAGCGCATCGCGGTGGCCCGGGCGCTGATGCTGCGGCCGCGGCTGATCGTCTGCGACGAGCCCACCAGCGCGCTCGACCTGTCCGTACAGGCCCAGGTGCTCAACCTGCTCACGACCCTGCAGCGCGAGCTCGGCCTGAGCTACCTGTTCGTCACCCACGACCTGGCCCTCATCCGGCACGTGGCCGCCCGGGTCGCGGTGCTGCACCGGGGCGCGGTGGTGGAGACCGGCCCGGTGGATCGGGTCTGCGACCGGCCCGAGCACCCGTACACGCAGGCGCTGCTGGCCGCCGCCCCGGTGCCCGACCCGGTGGTGCAGCGCGGCCGGCGCGAGGCCCGCGCCGCCGCCCTGGCGGGACAGCGGTGACGGCACCCGGGCCGGTCCAGGCGTTCCTCGCCGCCCAGCCCCGCGAACCGCTCGACTTCCTCACCCTGGCCGAGCAGCGGGTGTTCATGCGCCACCTCAGCGACCTCAACTACCTGCGGTACGGGCTGCGCCCGGAGGCCGGGGCCGAGGTCCGCGACCACCTGGTGCCGACCGGGTCGGGGCTGGTCCGGGTCCGGGCCTACCGGCCGCCGCACGCGACCGGACCGCTGCCGGCGCACGTCTTCCTGCACGGCGGCGGCTGGTGGCTGGGCTCGGTCGACGAGCTGGTCAACGACGCGATCTGCCGGCACCGGGCGCTGCGGGCCCACTGCGTGGTGCTGGCGGTGGACTACTCGCTCGCCCCTGACCGGCCCTTCCCGGCCGCGGTCGAGGAGGTCGCGGCCGTGGTCCGGCACGTCGTCCGGACGGCCGGCTCCTGGGGGATCGACCCCGG
>DATDKW010000037.1:0-18949 GCA_036519715.1 Mycobacteriales bacterium | reverse complement strand
TCCACCGGCGAGTATCGCCATGTTCTGCGACCGGCCGGAGCTACTGTCCTGGCCAAGGCCTACCTGAACCGTGAGCCCTGACCGGAGGGGACGGCAGAGCTAACGCAGGTTTACATAGTGTCGATTATCGGCACGAGGTGGGAGGCGTGGAGGAAGGGGTGGGTCAGCGCCAGCCGGTGAGCAGGACGGCGACGTGGGCCTCGAGCTGGGCGTCGCTCAGGCACCAGGGCCCGCACCGCCGGGGTCGTGCTGGGCGTCTCCGACCAGGGCCCGGTACGCCAGCCCGGCCGGTGACTCCACCAGGAACGTACTCGACGACTTGACATAACGTACGGGTCGGGGTCGGGGGCCGACAACCTGGACTCGATGTCGATCGGGCAGACGGTGTGCAGCTGCGCGCGCCGGCCGCCGACCGGGCCGCGTCATCGGCCTGTACGGCGTGTCCGCCAGCGGCCTGCGCGCCGGCAGCGGCTTCACCCTGAGCCTGCTGGGCGCGGTCATCGGCGTGCAGGTCCCCGGCGCCGGCCTGACCCCGCTCCCCCACCTCAACCCGATCTGAGCGCGCCCCCGCTAGCCTCGCCGGATGGACGGGATCCGGGACTCCTACGACACCGTCGCGGCGACGTACGCGGCGAAGTTCGGCGACGAGCTGGACGGCAAGCCACTGGACCGGGCGTTGCTGGCGGCGTTCGCGGAGACCGTGTCCGGGCCCGTGGCCGACCTCGGCTGCGGGCCCGGCCACGTCACCGCGCACCTGGGCCGGCTGGGCCTGGAGGTGACCGGGATCGACCTGTCCCCGGCGATGATCGCGACGGCGCGCGAGAGCCACCCGGGCCTGTCCTTCGCCGTGGGCGACATGACCCGGCTCGACATCGAGACCGGGAGCCTGGGCGGGATCGTCGCCTTCTACTCGATCATCCACCTGCCCGACGAGCTGCTGCCGGTGGCGTTCGCGGAGTTCGACCGGGTGCTCGCGCCCGGCGGGCAGGTGCTGGTGGCCTTCCAGGTCGGGGACGACGAGCGGATGCACCAGGTCGACTGGCATGGCCACCGGGTCGACCTGGACCACCACCGCCGCCGTCCGGACACCGTCGCGGACCTGCTGGACGCAGCCGGCCTACAGGTCCGCGCCCGCGTCGTCCGGGAACCGGAGCCGGCCGAGTCGGCCGAGCGCTGCTACCTGCTCGCCCGCCGCCCCTGACCCCGGGCCGGCGCCCGGTCAGCCGGCCAGGTGGCCCCAGCGGGGCTCCAGCTCGCGCCAGGTGCCGGTGGCCACCGCCCTGCCCTCGTCCAGGACGACGACCTGGTCGGCCCGGGTCAGTGCCGCCCGCTTGGACGTCGACCCGACGACCGTGACGCCGTGCTCGCGCAGCGCCTGCCACAGGTCCAGCTCCGTCGTCACGTCCAGCGCCGAGGACACGTCGTCGGCCAGCAGCAGCTCGGTCCGCGGCGCCAGCGCCCGGGCCAGCGCCAGCCGCTGCAGCTGGCCGCCGGACAGCAGCGTCCCCTTGTGGCCGATGAGCAGCCCGAGCCCGCCGCCGGCGGCGGCCAGGTCGTGCTCCAGCTGCGCGGTGGACACCGCGCCGGCCGCGTCGACCTCGTGGCCGAGGCGGACGTTGTCGGCGACGGTGCCGGACAGCACCCGGGGCAGCTGGCCGACGTATCCGACCTGGTTGGGCCGCAGGAACAGCTCCGGCTCCGTGACCGGCTCCCCGTTCCAGCGCAGCGTCCCGCTGTGGTGCACGATGCCGGCCAGCGCCCGCAGCAGCGACGACTTCCCCGACCCGACCGGGCCGACGACCAGCACGAGCTGGCCGCGCTCGACCGTGAGGTCGACGTCCCGGACGCCGACGGTCCCGTCCTCGTGCACGGCGCCGAAGCCGGAGAGCACCAGCCGGTGCAGCGGGTGCCGCGGCGCCGTCGGCGGGACCGGCGCGGTGCCGGCCGAGAGGTCGACGCCCGGCAGCGGGGCCGAGTAGGCCGCGATCCCGGCCATGGCCGCGGTCCGCGCCGTCCACACCCGGGCCGAGGGCAGCTGGGAGACCAGCGAGGCGGTGGTCCAGGCGAACCAGCGGGCCGCGCCCAGGGTGGACACCGCGACCAGGGTCGCCGCCGCCCCCAGCCGGCCGGACAGGAACAGTGCCCACACCGCGATCGGCAGCAGGCCGGCGGTCATCGCCGGCGCGGACCGGGCCCACACCTGGGCCGAGATCTCGCGCCGCTGCCGGTCGCTGCGGACCCCGTCCAGCCGGGCCAGGTGGGCCAGCACCGCCGGGGCGGCGCCGGCCAGCTTCACCGTCCGCGCGGCCGACAGCGACGACACCAGCGCGGTGGCGAAGGCGGCGCGGGCGGCGACGGTACGGCGAGCGGCCCGGGCCAGCCGCGACCCGAACAGCGTCGCCGTCGCCCCGGCCGCCGCCATCGTCCCGAGGAAGAACAGGGCCGGCACGACCGTGCCCGCCACCAGCGTCATCGCGATCACCACGCCGACGCTGATGAACTGGTCGATCACGTGGTCGGCCAGGATCACCACCCGCTCGGTGTCCCCGCCCTGGGCGACGACCTCGGCCGGCGTGTGCGCGCTGACCCGGCGGGGCCCGGTCTGCCCGTGCACCAGCCGCAGGCTGATCCGCAGCATCTGCCGCACCCACCACTCCGGGAACCACCGGCTGGCGAAGTACGGCAGCGGTGCGGTGACCAGCAGCGCGGTGACGATCCCGGCCGCGGGCCAGAACACGCTGCCGCCGCCGACCAGGCCGGCCCACAGCCACGGCAGCACGGCGCCGTCCAGGCCGAGCAGGACCATCACCAGGAAGACGCCGACCGCGCCCAGCCCGTACCGGGGGTCGTTGGTCACCAGCCGGACGATCTCCCGCAGGCTGCGGGCCCGGGGCGGCGCCGGGACCGGCGGCGGGTCGGCCTTCGACCGGACCCCGGCCGGCGGAGCTGCGCCCGCGCCGGCGCCGTCCGTTACGGGCGCCGGGGCGTCCTGGTCCAGCTCGGCCAGTGCCAGCCCGCCGGCCGGCGCGGCCAGTGCCGACGAGCGCGCCGCCGCGGGCTGGGACGCTCCGGTCCCGGCCGGCGGGAGCCCGGCGCCCGTTGCCAGCAGCCGGGCGAAACGCTCGGAGTCCTGCCGCGGCCCGGCCTCGACCACCTCGCCGTCGGCGAGCACGACGACCTCGTCGCAGCGCCGGACCGAGGACAGCCGGTGCGCGATCACGATGCCGATCCGGTCGGCCAGCAGCCGCTCGGTGGCCCGCTGCACCCGGGCCTCGGTGACCGGGTCGAGGCGGGCGGTGGCCTCGTCCAGGATCACCACGTGCGGGTCCCGGACCAGGATCCGGGCGAACGCGACCAGCTGCTGCTGCCCGGCCGAGAGCACGTGGCCGCCGTCGCCGATCCGGGTCCGCATCCCGTCCGGCAGGTCGGCCACCCATTCCGTCAGGCCGAGCTCCTGCACGGCCCGCTCCGCCGGCCCCAGCAGCTGCGGGTCGAACAACGCGATGTTCTCGGCCACCGTGCCGGCCAGGATCTCCGTCCGCTGCGGCACGATCGCGATCCACCGCCGCAGGCCGTCCAGGTCCAGGTCCAGTACGTCGGTGCCGCCCAGGAACACCGTGCCGCGGGGCACGTCCACGGCCCGGGTGAGCACCTTGGCCAGCGTCGACTTGCCCGACCCGGTGCGCCCGACCACGGCGTAGGACCGGCCGGGCGTGAAGGTCAGGGTGACGTCCCGCAGCGCGGGAGCCCGGCCGCCCGGCCCGTACCGGAAGGTGAGACCGCGCACGGTGAGGTCGCCGCCGGCCGGTGCTGCTCCCCCGGCCGGCTCCTGGGCCGACGCGGCCAGCAGTTGCACCCGGCCCCAGGCCCCCAGCGCGTACTGGAGCTCGGACACCATCCGGCTGATGTGCTCCACGGTGCCGCCGAAGGCGAGCGCGAGCAACCACACGGCGGTGAGCCGGCCGGCGTCGATCCCGCCGGTGGCCAGGCTCCAGGCCCCGCCGACCACGATCGCGGCGATCCCGGCCCGGATGGCGGCCGAGGCGATCGCGGTCAGCCGGGCCGACATCGTCCAGACCACCCGGCCGCGGGCCAGCACCCGGCTGGCCCGCTGCGCGAAGAGCCGGAGCACGTACGGCCGGGCCAGGCTGGTCCGGACGTCGTCCTGGCCGTGGACGGACTCCTCCATCACCGCGGCCAGGTCGGACCAGGCCTCCTCCTCGCCCATCCGGGCCGGGCCGATGCGCCGGGCCGGCCCGGCCAGCGTCACGGCCAGCAGCCCGGCCAGCGCCAGCATCCCGACCCCGGCCGGCCACCAGATGACCAGGGCGGTCAGCGCGGACAGCAGCCCGGTGGTCAGCTCCAGCACGATCCGGACCCCGCTGCCGCGCAGCTCGGACGCGACCTGCTGCACGTCGCCGTCGATGCGGTCCAGCAGCTCGCCGACCGGCGTCGCCTCCAGGGTCGGCAGCGGCTGCCCGACCGCGACCCGGCACAGCCGGCGGCGCAGGTCGGCGGCCCAGTCGGCGGTGATGCCGGCCGCCAGCAGGCCGACGGCCAGGTCACCGACCACGGCCAGGACCAGCGCCACCGCCAGGAGCGCGAACAGGGTGCCGGAGCGGTGCACCAGCACCGGTCCGGCCAGCGCGGCCGCCGCGGCCTGCCCGCCGCCGACGAGCACGACGAGGACGGCCACGGCCGCGGTCCGACGCGGCGCCGTGGCCAGCAGGTCACGGAGCAGGCCCATGCCGGGTCTCCTCGGGGTCCTCGGGGTGAACCCACAGCGTGCGCCGCCAGCCCCGGCCCGCTCAACGGGTTTAACCGCGGGCCGCATCCGGCCGGGCGTACCTCCGGGGCCGGCCGGGCAGAACCTCCCTCGTGCCGACGCTCACCACCGACCTGCTGGAGATCGCGTACGCCGACAGCGGTCCGGAGGACGGTCCGCCGGTGCTGTTGCTGCACGGCTGGCCGGACAGCCCGCGGACCTGGCGGGACGTGGCCGAGCTGCTCAACGAGGGCGGGTTCCGGACGATCGTGCCGGCGCTGCGCGGGTTCGCGCCGACCCGGTTCCGGGACCCGGGCACGCCCCGGACGGCGCAGACGGTGGCGTTGGCCCAGGACGCGCTGGACCTGCTGGACGGGCTCGGCCTCGGCCGGGTCGCGGTGGTCGGGCACGACTGGGGCGCCCGGGCCGGCTACGCGCTGGCCGCGCTGGTCCCGGACCGGCTGACCGCGCTGGTGGCGATGTCGGTCGGGTACGAGCCCGGCGGCGCGGTCGCGCTGCCGGGCTTCGAGCAGGCCCGGCTGTGGTGGTACCAGTGGTTCCAGACCCTCGACGCCGGCGCCGATGCCGTCCGGGCCGACCCGATCGGCTTCGCCCGGTTGCAGTGGGACACCTGGAGCCCGTCCTGCTGGTACGAGGAGGCCGAGTTCCGGGCGACCGCGGAGGCGTTCGACCATCCCGACTTCGTCCCGATCACCCTGCACGGCTACCGGGTCCGCTGGGGTGCCTCCCCGCGGGACCCGGCGTACGACGGGCTGGAGCAGCGGGTGGCGGCGGTGCGGCAGATCGGCGTGCCGACGCTGCTGATCCACGGCGGGTCCGACACCTGCGTCCTCCCGGGGGCGACCGAGGACAAGGCCGCCCACTTCACCGGCGACTACCGGCGGGTGGTGGTCCCGGGCGCGGGCCACTTCGTGCCCCGGGAGGCCCCCGGCACGGTCGCGGAGCTGGTGGTCGAGCACCTGACGTCGTTGTGAGTGCGCTGACCCACCTGGAGTGCTCGGCCTGCGGCACCCGGCACGACGCCGACCGGCTGCAGAACCTCTGCCGCTGCGGCCACCCGCTGCTGGCCCGGTACGACCTGGCCGCGGTTCCCGTCACCCCGGACGACATCGCCGCCCGGCCCCGCGGGCTGTGGCGGTGGGCGGAACTGCTGCCGGTCCGGGACCCGGCCCACCGGGTCACCCTGGGCGAGGGCGACACTCCCCTGCTCCCGCTGGGCGACGGGATCCTGGTCAAGGACGAGGGGCTGAACCCGACCGGCAGCTTCACGGCCCGCGGGGCCGCGGTCGGCGCGGCCCGGGCCCGGGAGCTCGGCGCCCGGTACGTCGCGCTGCCGACCAACGGCAACACCGGCGCGGCCTGGTCGGCGTACGGGCGGAGAGCCGGGCTGACCGTGACCGTCGCGGTGCCGGCGGACGCTCCCGCGGTGACCCGGTCCGAGGCGCTGGCCACCGGGGCGTCGGTCGCGGTCGTGGACGGCCTGATCGGGGACGCGGGCGCGATGGTGGGGCGAGCGGTGCGGGCCCGCGCGGGCTGGTTCGACGTGTCCACGCTCAAGGAGCCGTACCGGGTCGAGGGCAAGAAGACGATGGGGCTGGAGATCGCCGAGCAGCTGGGCTGGCGGGCGCCGGAGGTGGTGGTCTACCCGACCGGCGGCGGGGTCGGGCTGATCGGGATCGCCAAGGCGTTCGCGGAGGCGCGGGAGCTCGGCTGGCTGACCGGGCCGCCGACCCGGTTCGTGGCGGCCCAGTCGGCCGGGTGCCAGCCGGTGGTGGCGGCGTTCGAGGCCGGGGCGGACGCGACGGCGCCGTGGCCGTCGCCGCAGACGGTCGCGTACGGGATCACGGTGGCGGCGCCGCTGGGCGGGCCGCAGCTGCTGCGGATCCTGCGCGGGTCGGGCGGGACGGCGGTGGCGGTGACCGACGCCGACGCGCTGGCGACCCGGGCCGCCGTGGCCGTCGCCGACGGGGTGCTGCTCTCGCCCGAGGGCGCGGTC
Organism: Mycobacteriales bacterium; assembly: GCA_036519715.1. Lineage (GTDB taxonomy): Bacteria > Actinomycetota > Actinomycetes > Mycobacteriales > CADCTP01 > CADCTP01. The sequence continues at coordinate 12,167 of DATDKW010000037.1, read as the reverse complement.
GCCCTGCACGCGGTCCGGCGGCTGCGCGAGCGGGGCTGGGTGCGCCCCCGGGAGCGGGTGGTCGTCCTCAACACCGGCAGCGCGCTGATCCAGCCCGAGACCCTGCCCTCCCCCACCGGCCGGCTGTCCCCCGCCGACGACCTGCCCGGCTGAGCCGGCCACGCGGCCAGGCCGGCGACCGGCCCGGCTGAGCCCGCCCGGCCCGGTCCGGCTCAGCCGGCCGGCCAGCCCCGCTGAGTGGCGGACCCGGGCCGGTCCGGCATGCTGGTCGCCGTGCCGACCCGCTTCCCGTTCCTGGACGCCGGCGGGCCGATCGCGTTCGCGCACCGCGGCTCCTCGCCCGACGGCCTGGAGAACACCTTCGCCGCCATCGACCGGGTCATCGAGCTGGGCTACGGCTACCTGGAGACCGACGTCCGCGCCACCCGGGACGGCGTGGCCGTGCTCATGCATGACGCCCACCTGGGCCGGACCACCGACCGCGGTGGTGCGATCGCGGACCTGCCGTACGCGGAGGTTGCCAAGGCCCGGGTCGGCGGGACCGAGCCGGTGCCGCGGCTGGACGAGCTGCTCGGCTCGTACCCGGACCTGCGGGTCAACCTGGACGTGAAGGCGCCGGCGGCGGTCGGGCCGCTGGTGGAGGCGGTCCGCCGGACCGGCGCGATCGACCGGGTCTGCGTCGGGTCCTTCCACGACCGGCTGCTGCCGGCGGTCCGGATGCGGCTGGGGCCGCGCCTGTGCACCTCGCTGGGCCCGCGCGGGGTCCTGGCCCTGCGCCTGGGCACGCTGCGGGAGACGCCCGCGGGCTGCGTCCAGGTGCCGCGGGGGCTGGGGCTGATCCGGATCATCGACCCCCGGTTCCTGGCCGCGGCGCACCGGCGCGGGCTGCCCGTGCACGCCTGGACGATCAACGACCGGGCCGAGATGGAGCGGCTGCTCGACCTGGGCGTGGACGGGATCATGACCGACGACGCGATCGGGCTGCGCGACATCCTGCGCGCCCGCCGGGCCTGGGCGCCGTGACCAGCACCCCGGAGCAGCGCGGCTGGTACTGGTACGACTGGGCCAACTCCGTCTTCACCACCAGCGTCACCACCGTCTTCCTCGGCCCGTACCTGACCGACGTGGCCGAGCGGGCGGCCGGCGGCGAGGACGGCACCCTGCACCCGCTGGGCATCCCGGTCTCCCCCGGCTCCGTCTTCCCGTACCTGCTGTCGGTGGCGGCGCTGCTGCAGGTGTTCGTGCTGCCGCTGGTGGGCGCGCTGGCCGACCGGACCCGGCGCAAGCGGGAGCTGCTGGCCCTGTTCGCGTACGCCGGGTCGCTGGCCACCGCGGCGCTGTTCTTCGTCGCCGGAGGGAACTACGGCCTCGGGGTGGTGCTGTTCCTGGTCGCCAACACCTGCTTCGGCGCGTCGATCGTGGTCTACCACTCGTGGTTGCCCGAGATCGCCGGCCCGGACGAGCGGGACGCGGTGTCCTCCCGCGGCTGGGCCTGGGGTTACCTCGGCGGCGGGCTGCTGCTGGCGCTGAACCTGGCGCTCTTCCTCAACGCGGACGGCTTGGGGCTGTCCGAGGGGGACGCGGTCCGGATCTGCTTCCTGTCCGTGGCGGCGTGGTGGGCGGTGTTCACGGTCATCCCGCTGCGGCGGCTGCGGGACCGGCCGGCGCCTCCCGGGGCGGAGGTGGCGACCGCGTCCGGAGCGTTCCGGCAGCTGGGCCAGACCCTGCGCGGCCTGCGGGCGTACCCGCAGACGCTGCTGTTCCTGGCCGCCTATCTGCTGTTCAACGACGGGATCCAGTCCGTCATCGGGCTGGCCGCCCAGTACGGCGACAAGGAGCTGGAGCTGTCCCAGACCGTGCTGATCTCCACCATCCTGCTGGTGCAGTTCGTGGCGTTCGGCGGGGCGCTGCTGCTGGGCCGGATCGCGGCGGTGGCCGGGGCCAAGCGCACCGTCCTCGGCAGCCTGGGAGTCTGGGTCGCGGTGCTGTGCCTGGCATTCGGCGTGCAGAAGGGCAGCGCGGTCCAGTTCTACGTGCTCGGCGCGGCCATCGGGGTGGTGCTGGGCGGCACGCAGGCCCTGACCCGGTCGCTGTTCGGGCAGATGACGCCGGTCGGCCAGGAGGCCGAGTACTACGGGCTCTACGAGATCAGCGACAAGGGCACCAGCTGGCTGGGCACGCTCGCGTTCGGGCTGGCGCTGCAGTTCACCGACTCGTACCGGGTCGCCATCATCTCGCTGGTGGTGTTCTTCGTGGCCGGCTTCCTGCTGCTGACCCGCGTGGACGTACGGCGGGCCGTGTCCGAGGCCCGCGGCGAACAGCCGGTGCTCCTATGAGTCTGTCCTTCTTCCACGGGCCGATGGACTGCGGGAAGTCCACGCTGGCGCTGCAGATCGACCACAACCAGGGCCGCCAGGGCCGACGCGGCCTGCTGCTGGTCCGGCACGACCGCTCCGGCCCGGCCCGGATCTCCAGCCGGCTCGGGCTGTCCCGGCCCGCGGTCGAGGTCACCGACGGCATGGACCTGCGCGACCTGGTCGCCGACCGGCTCGCCGCCGGCACCGTCGTCGACTACCTGGTCGTCGACGAGGCCCAGTTCCTGGACCCGGAGCAGGTCGAGCAGCTGGCCGACCTGGTCGACGGCTCCCGCGTCGACGTGTACGCCTTCGGCATCTCCACCGACTTCCGCGGCCGGCTGTTCCCGGGCTCGCAGCGGCTGCTGGAGCTGGCCGACTCGGTCGAGCAGCTGCAGGTCGAGGTGCTGTGCTGGTGCGGCCGGCCCGGGCGGCTCAACGCCCGCGTGGTCGGCGGCCGGGTCGTACGGGACGGCGACACCGTGCTGGTCGCCGACACCGGCGGCGACGCCGAGACGCACTATCAGGTGCTGTGCCGGGCCCACCACCGCAGCGGCGACCTCGGCCCGGGCAGCCCGGCGCCGGGCCAGCTGACCCTGGCCGAGTCCTGACTTCTTAAGAGAACGCTGAGAACGGCAACCACTTCGGCCCGCCGTCCGTCATGCAGGACAGGTGTGCGGTCAGCGAAGCCCGGGAACGTACACCGAGGCGGGCACGGGGAATCCTCCGGGTCGGCCGATCGTTAGAGAACCGAACGAGGTTCTGAACGCGAACGCCTCAACGGACAGGCAACTCTACCCCGAGGAGGGATTCCCATGGCCGAGCGCACCCTGCGCGGCAGCCGGCTCGGGGCCGTGAGCTACGAAACCGATCGCAACGCCGAGCTCGCCCCGCGCAAGCCCGCCGAATACCAGTGCCCGAAGGGACACGTCTTCGGTGTCCCGTTCGCCGACGACGCCGAGATTCCCCTGGTCTGGGAGTGCAAGTTCGATGGTTCCGTCGCCCGGCTCATCGACGGCGAGGAGCCGGAGTCGAAGAAGACGAAGCCGGCCCGTACGCACTGGGACATGCTGATGGAGCGCCGGACGGTCGCGGACCTGGAAGAGGTCCTGGCCGAGCGGCTGGAGGTCCTCCGGGGCCGCCGCACCCGCGCCTCCTGACCCGTCCCCCGTACGCAACGAAGCCCGCGATCCTGTTCGGATCGCGGGCTTCGTGCTGTGATTTCCGTCACTCCCGGGGCGGTTCGATCTCGCCCTCGATGACGCGACCGCCGGGCGGCGGGGTCCGCGGCGGGGTCGGCGGCATCGTCCCGGCCGGGCCGCGGGAGGACCGGACCCGGACCACCGTGGCCCGGCCCCGACTCAGCGCCCACCCGACCAGCACCCGGCCGATGAGCCTCCGGCTGAACGGCAGCAGGCACAGCAGCGCCAGCAGGTCGGTGACGAACCCGGGCACGATGATCAGCAGCGCCCCGAGCAGGACCAGCATCCCGCTGACAACCTCGCGGCCCGGCGGCCGGCCCTCGGCGACCGCGGCGCTGAACGTCCGCCACGCCCGCACACCCTCCCGCCGCAGCAGGAACGCGCCCAGCAGCGACAGCCCGAGCAGGGCCAGCAGCGTCCAGCCGATCCCGATCCAGGAGGCGACCGCGACCGCGGCGGCCACCTCGATCACCACGTACAGCACGAGGCCCAGCAGGACGGGCATGACCGGCCCGGCCTAGTGCCTGGCCGCCAGGGCCTTGGCCCGGACGCTGCGGCTGCGGTTGGTCAGCCCCCACAGCGCCACCCGCCACAGCGCCTCGACCACGATGGCCCGGCTCATCTTCGACCGCCCGACCTCACGCTCGGTGAACGTGATCGGCACCTCGTGCACCCGGAACCCGGCCCGCCAGGTCTTCCAGGCCAGGTCGATCTGGAAGCAGTAACCCTGGGAGGCGATCTCGTCCAGCTTCAGCTCCTCCAGCACCTGCCGCCGGTAGGCGCGGTAGCCGGAGGTCGCGTCGCGGACCGGGAAGCGCAGCAGCAGCCGCGCGTACGTGCTGCCGCCGATGGAGATGACCTGCCGGTAGAGCGGCCAGTTGCGGATCTGCCCGCCGGGCACCCAGCGCGAGCCGATGACCAGGTCGGCGTCGCGCAGCGCGGTCAGCAGCCGGGGCAGCTCCTCCGGCGCGTGCGACCCGTCGGCGTCCATCTCGACCACCGCGTCGTAGCCCTCGCCCAGCGCCTGCCGGAACCCGGCGATGTACGCGGCGCCCAGCCCGGCCTTGGCCGTGCGGTGCAGCACGTGCACGGACGGGTCGGCGCCGGCCAGCCGGTCGGCGATCGCGCCGGTGCCGTCCGGGCTGCCGTCGTCCACGACCAGCACGTCGGCCTCGGGCACGGCGGCGCGCAGCCGGCCGACCAGCGACTCGAGGTTCTCGGCCTCGTTGTAGGTCGGGATCACCACCAGGACCCGTCCGAGGTCCGCCACGCTCATCCCATCTCCTTCTCCGGCACCGGCACCGCTCGGTCGCGTGTCCCGCGGCCCCGTCGGACCGCCAGCGCCAGCCCGAGGAACGCGATCGCGACCACGACCCACTCGGGGCCGGCGCCCACGCGTCCCGCGAGGGTAGACCCCTGCCGTCCCTCGACGGACCGGACCAGCACGTCTGCAGTGAAGACGTCCGAGCGGGCGGAAAGATGCCCGTCCGGGTCGATCACGGCACTGACGCCGCTGGTCGCGGCGACCAGGACCGGCCGCCCGTGCTCGATCGCCCGCAGCCGGCCCATGGCCAGCTGCTGCCAGGTCTCGTTGCTGCGGCCGAACGTGGCGTTGTTGGTCTGCACCACGATCAGCTCCGACCGCTGGGCCACGTCCCGGATCAGCCCGTCGTACGCGACCTCGAAGCAGATCACGTCCCCGACCGTGGCCGGGCCCACCCGCAGGACCCCGGGGCGGTCCCCCTGGACGAAGTCGCGCTTGACCAGGTCGACGTCCTTGCTGACCATCCGCGCGATCTTTCGCATCGGGATGTACTCGGCGAACGGCACCGGGTGGCGCTTGACGTAGGACTCCCCCGGGCCGGTGCGCGGGTCCCAGACGTAGGCGATGTTGCGGATGGTGTCCGGGGTCGGGCCGTCGGCGAGGGTGCCGACCAGGATCGGCACGCCCACGGCCCGGGCCGCGCCGTCGATGAGGGCGCGGGCGTCCGGGTTGAGGATCGGGTCGATGTCGGAGGCGTTCTCCGGCCACAGCACCAGGTCGGGGCGGGCGACCCGGCCGGCGGCGGCGTCGGCGGCCAGCCGCAGGGTGGCGTTGACGTGGTTGCGCAGGACGGCCTCGCGCTGGGCGTTGAAGTCCAGGCCCAGTCTCGGCACGTTGCCCTGCACGACCGCGACCGTGTACGCCCGGGTCGGCGTGGTCTGCCAGTCCCCCGCCAGCGTCGCGCCGGCCGTGATCCCGGCCAGCACGGCCAGACCGGTGGCCGCCGGGACCGCGGCCCGGATCCGGCCGCGGGCCCAGGCGCGCGGGCCGGGCGGCGCGAGGCGGCGCGTCAGCGGCAGGAGGAGGGCCGCCAGGAGGCCGCCGGCGAGGGCCACGGCGAAGGTGACCAGCGGCGCCCCGCCGTACGCGGCCAGCCAGGCGAACGGCGACCCCTCCTGCGCGAACGCCAGCCGCCCCCACGGGAACCCGCCGAACGGGCCGCGGTCGCGGGCCGCCTCCTGCGCCACCCACAGCGCCGCGCCCCACAGCGGCCACCCGGGCAGCGTCGAGGTCGCGGCCAGCCCGGCCCCCAGCGCAGCCAGGAACGCCGCCTCGGCCAGGGCCAGGATCAGCCACGGCGCCGGCCCCACGTAGATGCCGGTCCAGCTCAGCAGCGGGATGAGGAACGCGGCCCCGTAGACCAGCCCCAGCCACGCCCCCCGCCGGGCCCGTACGCCCCGGGTGGCCAGCGCCAACGCGGCCACGGACAGGACCGCCAGCGGCCAGATCCCGTACGGCGGGAAGGCGAGCACGAGAGCGGCGCCGGCCACGGCCGCGGTGACCAGCCGGGCCCAGACCCCCCACCGGCGGTCCCGGACCGGGGGCGGCTCCGGGCGCGGATCCACCGTCCCGACCGGTCGCGGGTCGGCGGTCGAGTGCATTCGTCCATGCTGCCATGCGGGCCCGTGAAGCCGGCGTGCTGAGATCACCCGGTGCTGGAGGTAGCGGAGCTCACCCGGCGGTTCGGCGCGCACACCGTCTTCGACGAGGTGTCGCTGGTGCTCAGGCCGGGCGAGGCGGTCGTCGTGACCGGACCCAACGGGGCCGGCAAGTCGACGCTGCTGCGCTGCGTGGCCGGCACCGACAAGCCCGACGCCGGTCAGGTGCGCTGGGACGGGCGGCCGGTCCGGGAGTCCGACCCGGCCGTACGGGCCGCGATGGCGGTGCTGCTGGACGACGCCGGGCTGTTCCCGGAGATGTCGGTGGCCGAGCACCTGGACCTGCTGGCCCGGGTGCACGGGCTGGCCGAGCCGGGCGCGGCCGTGGACGAGGTGCTGGCCGAGGTCGGACTGGCCGGGGCGGCCGACCAGCTGCCGGCCACGCTGTCCTCCGGCCAGCGGCAGCGGCTGCTGCTCGGCTCCTGCTTCGTCCGGCCGCGGGAGCTGCTGGTGCTGGACGAGCCGGAGCAGCGCCTGGACGCACCCGGCCGGGCCTGGCTGGCCCGCAAGCTGGTGGCGGAGAAGGAGTCCGGCGTCGCGGTGCTGCTGTCCTGCCACGACCCGGCCCTCGCCGACGCCGTCGCCGACTGGCTCCTGGACCTGGCGTGACCAACCCCACCCCGCCGGCCACCCCCGCCGGCGCCGCGCCGGGCACCGGTGTCGGGTCGGGCGGCCGGGCCGGGGTGGTGGCGTCGTGACGCGACCCGCGGTGGTCGTTCCGGCGCCGGCGGCGGTGCGGGCGTACCGGCGGCGGGTGCTGCGCGCGCGCGGCCGCTCGGCGCTGCGGTCCGCGCTCGGCGCGACCTGGGACGTGCTCGTCGCGGCCGCGGTCCTCGGCGGGATCGGCGTGCAGGCCGGGCGGCGGCTGGTCGGCGGGTTCCCGGCCCACCGGGACCCGGCCGCGGCCGGCACGGCGGCCTGGCTGCTGGCCGCAGTCGCGGTGGCCCTGCTCGGCGCGGCCCTGCGCGGGCTGGTCGCGGCCGGCCCGCTGTCGGCCCAGCCGGCCGCGCTGACCTGGATGCTCTCGGCTCCGGTCGACCGGGCCGGGCTGCTGCTGCCGCGGTTCTGGCTGTCCGCGGCCGGGTCGCTGGTCGCCGGCGCAGTGGTGGGCGCGGTGCTGCCGCTGCCGGCCGCGGGGCCGCCCGGGACGGTCGTGGCCGGAGCGGCCGCCGGCGGGCTGCTGGCGCTGGCCGCGTACGGGGCGGTGGCGGCCGGACAGGCCCGGCCCGGGATCCGCTGGTCCGCGGTCGGCACCGCGCTGCTGGTCGCGGCCGCGGCCGGCGGGCTGGTGGTGGCCGTGCTGGGCCTGGCCGGGCGGTCGCTGCCGGCGGTGCCGGCCACGGCCGTGCTGGCCGCGGTCGCGGTCCTGGCCGTGGTGGCGGCGGTGGCCGGCCTGGTCCGGGCCCGGGCCGGGCTGGGGCGGCTGGAACGCGGGACGCTGGCCGCCGGCGGGGCGCTGGTGGCCGGGGTGGCCACGTCGGTCACCTGGTTGGACGCCGGCCTGCTGCGCGGGGTCGCCGACGAGCGGCGCTGGCGGACCCGGGCCACCGTACGGTCCCGGCGGCTGACCGGCACCGGCCCGGCCGTGCTGGTGCGGGCCGACCTGCGCCGGCTCGCGCGCCGGCCCGGCCGGCTTATCGGCTGGGCCGCGCTGGCCGTCGTCCCGTACGTGGTCGCGGCGGTGGCGGCGCCGGTCTGGGTCGCGGCCGGCCAGGTGCTGGCCGGTGCACTGGCGGTGAGCCTGCTCACGCCGGGGCTGCGGGCGGTGGCCGACCAGCCCGGGCTGCGCCGGGCCCTCGGCCTGGAGGACCGGCAGCTGCTGTCGCTGCACGCGCTGCTGCCCGCGGCCGGGGCGTTCCTGTGGGCGGCGGTCACGGCGCCGGCGCTGGCCGCGGTGGCCGGCTCGGTCCCGGGCGGGGCGGCCGGTGAACCGGCCGTGGGGGCGAGCGTGGCCGCGGCCATCGGCGCGGTCGCCGCGGCGACCCGGGCCGCGACCCGGCCGCCGGTGAACTACGACGCCGCGGTCAGCCCCGACGTCGGGTTCGGCGCGGCCCCGGTCGGGTTGATCGCGCAGCTGGTGCGGGGCGCCGACATCGCGCTCGTGCTGGCCGGCCTGGCCCTGGCCGGCGCGCCGTTCACGGTGCGCGCCGCCGTCGCCGTGTTCGTCCTGGCCTGGTCGCTGCGCGCCCCCACCACCGACTAGCGCCCCCACCACCGACTAGCGGCCGCGCCGGGGGCCGGGGCCGCTCCAGCGGACCCGGACCTGCTTCCGCCAGTCCGCCAGCACGGCCGGGTCGCCGCTGGCGTCGACCGGGCCGGCCGGCCGGTTCCACAGCAGCAGGTGCAGGTCCGACGCGGTGCCGCGGAGCACGCAGTCGGCGCCGGCCGCCGCGGCCGGGTCCCGCTCCGGCGGCGTGCCCAGCCGGACCAGCCAGCCGGCGTCGGCGTCGGTCGGCAGGACCCCCAGCGTCCGCCCCGGCCCGCCGGCCGGCTTCTTCGACGGCCGGGCCGCGAACCCGCCCAGCAGCTCATCCACCCCGTCCACGGCCTCGGCCACCCCGAACGGGGTGATCGGGCCGCTGCCGGACTCCACGTCGGCCCGGTGGATGCCGGTCTCGTGGGTCTGCCGCCGGGCCCAGAACGCCAGCGGCGACGGCGCCGGCAGGAACGTGAACGCCTTCACCCCCGGGTCCGCCGCGGCCAGCGTGGCGACCAGCGCGGCGTGTCCGGCCCGGAACCAGTCGACCAGGTCGGCGCCGGTCAGCCCGGCGCCGTCGTCGTCGGGGTAGACCGCGGCGTTGCTGCTGCCGGTGCGGACGGCCGCGGCGGCCCACCGGTGCACCTGCCCGGTGTGCCGGACGACGTCCCCGACCCGCCAGGCCGGGCAGCCGGGCACCGCGGCCTCGTGGTCGGCCCGCTCCGCCGCCCGGGCCAGCAACTCGCCCTCGGCCGTCAGCGCGGCCAGATGCTCACTGATCTCCACGCCGGCACCCTGCCACCCGCCACCGACATTTCCGCCGAGCCCCGCGCCGCCCGCGAGGAGCGTGGACGTCCCTGCGAGGGCCGGGAACCCGCGATCCCGCGGGTTCCCGTGCCCTCACCGTCCACACCACAGCGAGGTGCGGGCCGGAGCGGGAACGGGACAAGAGGACCTTCGGACCGGCCGGTGACCCGCGGGCTGCGAACACCTGCACCGTTGTCTACTGGCCCCCGTGCTCCTCCCCACGCTCCTCGGTGGCGACGCCCACCACCGGGCCCCAGCGACCGGGCCGGCGCACCCCCGCGTTCGCCACCGCGCTCGGACCTGGTGTCCCGGGGTGACCCGGATGGCCCGCCGCGGTCGCGAGCACCGACGCTGGATGCGTAGGCCGGTCGCTCCCCGACGTGTGACCGGCGAACGATATCGGCCCCGGTTCGGGCACTGTCAATACGCCGCTGACCTGCCGTTTTCCTCGACTTTGCAGGTAGCGGCGGCGACCCCGCAGAGGGCCTTAACACGGCCGGCGGCGTGTCAAACGCGGACACGCCGCAGAAAGTATTTTCACCCGGTCAGGGGACTACGACGGTCCCCCGGGCCCGGACCGCGACCACCGGTTCGGGCAGCGCGGCGGCCGCGGACGCCGACCGCTCCGGGGCGGCCCGGCACACCACCCGGGCCTCGAACTCGACCTCCCGGCTGCGCCGCCCGACCCGGACCAGGGTCGCCGTCGCCTCCAGCACGTCCCCGGCCCGGACCGGGGCGGTGAACTCCACCGAGGCGTACCCGGCGAACAGCCCCTCGTCGGAGTCCGTACGGATGCACAGCTCGGTCGCGACGTCCCCGAACATCCCGAGCACGTACGCGCCGTCGACCAGGGACCCGCCGTAGTGGGCGTGCGAGTACGGCACGTAGCGGCGGTGGGTGACGGTCGTCCCCACGGCGGCCGTCACCGGTCCCAGCCTTCCCGGATCTTGTGGGCCAGGTAGGAGGCGACCTCGCCCGGCGTGGTGCCCTTGCCGAACACCCGGTCCACCCCCAGCGCCCCGGCCGCGCCCGGGTCGAACCGCGGCCCGCCCACCACGACCAGGGGACGCCCGGGACGGGGCCAGGACGCCGCGTGCACGGCCGCGGCCAGCTCCCGGGTGTTGTGCAGGTGGGCGTCCTTCTGGGTGACCACCTGGGACACCAGGATCGCGTCGGCCTTCTCGGCCCGGGCCCGGGCCACCAGCTCCGGCACCAGGACCTGGGCGCCGAGGTTGACCACCTTGACCTCGCGGTAGTACTCCAGGCCCTTCTCACCGGCGAAGCCCTTGACGTTGAGGATCGCGTCGATGCCGACGGTGTGGGCGTCGGTGCCGATGCAGGCGCCCAGCACGACCAGCTTGCGCCGCAGCGTCTCCCGGATGGCCAGGTTGACCTCCTTGGCCGCCAGCAGCGGGTACTCCCGCTCGATCACCTCCACCGCGGACAGGTCGACCAGGTGGTTGACCCGCCCGTACACGACGAAGAAGGTGAAGGCCGGGCCCATCCCTTTGGCGTGCACGACCATGGCCGGCTCCAGACCCATCTTGGCGGCCAGCTGCAGCGCGGCCCCCTCGGCCCGGGCGTCGTGCGGGATCGGCAGCGTGAACGACAGCTGCACCATCCCGTCCCCGGTGGTGTCCCCGTACGGGCGGACGAGCCGCTTCTCCGCGGCCGCGGCGGGCCGTTCCTCGACGGCGGTCATCGCGCCATCCCCTCCTCCAGCAGGTCGACGGCCGGGTTGAGGTAGCCGTCGGCGTGCGGCACGACGCCGTCCAGGCCCTTGCCGCCGGTGGCCGGCCGCCTGGTGATGCCGAACGTGCCGTCGGCGATCGCCGGCAGCAGCCCGTCGTCGGCGATCCGGCCCAACAGCTCCACGGCCTCCGACAGGACCTGCCGGCCGCGGGTGGCGACGAAGCCGTCCGGGGCCGGGCGGAAGTCCTCGGCCAGGTCGCCGGCCGCGCCCAGCACGTATCGCACGTTCTCCAGGGCCAGGTCCCGGTCGGACAGGAACGGGGTGACGATGCCCTCGGTCATCATCCCGACCAGCAGGATGCCCTGGCCGGTCATCGCGCCGACGAGGTTGAAGAACCCGTCCAGCAGGTAGCCGCCGAACACGTTGCCGGTCATGTGCTTCGTCGGCGGCATGTACTTCAGCGGCGCGGCCGGGAACAGCTCCCGCACCAGCTGGGCGTGGGCCAGCTCCAGCCGCAGCGAGTTGGGCAGGGCCGGGTTGATCTCGAACGCGTGCCCCAGCCCGAGCTGCCCGTCGACCAGGCCGGCCTCGTGCGCGAAGCGCTCGTTGAGCAGCTGGGAGACGACCACGGTGTGGGCCGCGTCGACGGCGTCGGCGGTGGTGAGGTAATTGTCCTCGCCGGTGTTGATCACGATGCCGGCCCGGGCGTGCACCATCCGGGAGAACCGCTGGTCGATGAACGTCCGCTGCGGGTTGATGTCCCGGAAGATGATCCCGTACATGCAGTCGTTGAGCATCATGTCCAGCCGCTCCAGCCCGGCCAGCGCGGCGATCTCGGGCATGCACAGGCCGGAGGCGTAGTTGGTCAGCCGCACGTAGCGGCCGACCTCGGCCGAGACCTCGTCCAGGGCCGCGCGCATCAGCCGGAAGTT
>DATDKW010000036.1:0-20010 GCA_036519715.1 Mycobacteriales bacterium | reverse complement strand
GGCGGCGTTGCGCGGGTTGGCGAAGGCGGCCTTGCCCGCCTCGACCAGCGACTCGTTGAGGGCCTCGAACCCGGCGACCGGGAAGTAGACCTCGCCCCGGACCTCGAGCAGCTCGGGGATGTCGGCGCCGGTCAGCCGCTCGGGCACGTCGTCGAGGGTACGCAGGTTGGGCGTGACGTCCTCGCCGGTGCGCCCGTCGCCGCGGGTGGCGCCGCGGACCAGCCGGCCGTGCTCGTAGACCAGGTCGACGGCCAGCCCGTCGACCTTCAGCTCGCACAGGTAGTCGGCGGCGGTGCCGGCGTCGCGCTCGACCCGCTGGGCCCAGGCGGCCAGCTCCTCGCCGGTGAACGCGTTGTCCAGGCTGAGCATCCGTTCGACGTGCTCGACCGGGGTGAACAGCGTCGAGTACGTCCCGCCGACCCGCTGGGTAGGCGAGTTGGGCGTGCGGAGCTCGGGGAACTCGTCCTCGAGCGCCTGCAGCTCGCGCATGAGCCGGTCGTACTCGGCGTCGTCGAGGGTGGGCTGGTCGAGGACGTAGTAGCGGTATTGGGCGTCGTCGATCCTCTGCGCCAGCTCCGCGGCCCGCTCGCGCGCCGCCGGTGGGGCGGGCGTCGGCGCGTCGGCGACCGGCACGGCCGGCAGGTCCTCCCCGATCTCACTCACACCGGCACGGTAGCCGCCGGGTCCGACACTTTCCCGATCAACCCACGGGGTCAGCCCTCGGGGTCCTCGGCGATCGCATGGGCGGTCTCCCGGACCCGGGCCAGCGCCGCCCGCGCGTACGACGGGGACGCGCCGGCCAGCCCGCAGGCCGGCGTGAGCAGCACGGCCGCCGGGAGCAGCGCGGGGGCGAAGCCGAGCCGGCTCCAGAACCCGCGCACCGTCCGTACGGTGTCGCCGAGGTCGCCCAGCTCGGCGTCGGTGCCGGGCACCACCCCGAGCCAGAGCGCGGTGCCGCCCTCGACCGCCGTACCGAGGACTTCGTCGTCGGCCGGCCCGAGCCGGGACGCGTCCACCGACACCGCCCCCGCGCCGGCCTCCCGGAACAGCTGCACCGGCGGCCGGTCGGCGCAGCAGTGCACCACCGTACGGACCGCGCCGGCGTCGGCGGCGGCGATGAGGATCTCGCCCAGCCCGTCCCGGACGACCTGCTCGGAGACCGCCCGCAGAGTGCCGAAGCCGCTCGCCGTCGGCACCTGCGCCGCCAGCACGGCCGGCACCGACGGCTCGTCCAGCTGCAGGACGATGGCGGCGTTCGGCAGCCGGCGGCCGATGTCGGCGACGTGCCGGCGGACGCCCTCGGCCAGCGACTGGGTCAGGTCCCGGACCGCGCCGGGGTCGGACACGGCCTTGTTGCCGTAATGCAGCTCGACCGTCGCGGCCAGCGTCCACAGCCCGGTGACCTGGAGCTTCAGCGGTCCGACGTGGTCCTGGGCCAGGTCCTCGAGGGTGTCGAGGTCGCGGGCCAGCAGGTCGGCGGCGCGGCGCTGGTCGCGGCCGGGGTGGTCCACCAGCCGCCAGCCCGAGGGCTGCAGGTCCACCGGCAGGTCGACCAGGAACGCGGCCCCGCGCCCGACCATGTCGGCGCCGACCCCGCGGTCGGGCAGCTCCGGCACGTGCGGCAGGCCGGGCAGCTCGCCCAGGACGATCCGGACCGCCTCGGCCGGGTCGGTGCCGGGCATCGACCCGACCCCGGTCGCGCGGCCGGCCCACTCCACATCGGTCACGACGCGGACCCTAGTCCCCGGTGAAATGACCCTGCCGCCAGCCGGCGGACGACCCAGAAACTGTCGGTGGGTACGGGCAGGATGCACGGCATGGGCAGGTACGCGGAGCGCGCGGCGGCGCCGGACCTGCGGTCCCACCTGCGCTGCTCGTGGACGACGGTGACCAGGTCCGGCGGGGTGGTTCTGCCCGACGGCTGCCTGGACCTGATGTGGATCGACGGCACGCTGGTCGTGGCCGGGCCGGACACCGCGGCCGCGCCCAGCCGGCTGCGGCCCGGGCTGGAGGTGGCGGCGGTGCGGTTCCGGCCCGGGGCGGCTCCGGCGGTGCTGGGCCTGCCCGCGTCGGAGCTGCGCGACCAGCGGGTGCCGCTGGCCGAGCTGTGGCCGGACGCGACCCGGCTGGAGGACGACGCCGGGGCGGCGGACGACCGGGTCGCGGTGCTGGAGGCGGCGGTCCGGCGGCGGCTGGCCGATGCCCCGCCGCCGGACCCGGTCGCGCTGGCCGTGGCCGGTCGGCTGCGGCGGCACTCGGGCGGGATCGGCGCGCTGGCCGGGCGGGCCGGGCTGTCGGAGCGGCAACTGCACCGGCGCTGCCTGGCCGCCTTCGGCTACGGCGCCAAGACGCTGGACCGGGTGCTGCGGCTGCAGCGGTTCCTGGCCCTGGGCCGGGCCGACCCGGCCGCCGGGCTGGCCGGGCTGGCGGTCGCCGCCGGCTACGCCGACCAGGCCCACCTGAGCCGCGACTGCCGGGCGCTGGCCGCCGCGACCCCGGCCGCGCTGCTCAGCTGAGCGCCACCTTCTCGGCCCGGCAGACGTCGGCGCCGAGGTTGATCTCCATCATTCGCAGCGCGGCCTCGGCCAGGTCGGGGTGGATGTGCGCGACCGCGTCGGCCGGCACGCAGACCTGCAGGTGCCGGATGTGCGCGTCCAGCGCCGAGTAGAGCACGCACTGCTCGGTGACCTGGCCGATCAGCACCAGCCGGTCGATCCCCTCCTGCGACAGCAGGTATTCCAGCGGCGTCTGGAAGAAGATCGAGTGCCGGACCTTGACCACGAACAGCGAGTCCGGACCGGGGGCGATCGGGTCGACCAGGTCGGCGTGCGCGCCCCGCCGGGCCGAGGCGATCAGGTCGTCGCGGTTGGACCGCCACGACCCGAAGTTGTCGTTGACCCAGATCACCGGGACGTCCTCGGCCGCGGCCCGCTGCACCAGGTCGACCATGTGCGGCAGCGAGCCCCGGACCGAGTCGACCAGCCGGTCGGCGTCGTCGTGCTCGTACGGGTTGATCATGTCGATGACGATGAGGGCAGTGCGGCTCACCGGGCCGGGATTCCCGCTCCCGCCGTCTCGACACCCGCGGTGGCGGTGATGGTGGCCGAGCCGAGGACGGTGTCGCCGTCGTAGAGCACGACGGCCTGGCCGGTGGCGATCCCGCGGACCGGCTCGGCCAGCCGGACGCCCACGGTGCCGTGGCCGGCAGAGCCCACGGTGACCGAGGCCGGCACCGGCGCGCTGTGCGCGCGCAGCTGGGCCAGGCAGTCGAAGGCCGGCCCGGGCGCGGAGCCCGACGTCCACACCGGCCGGGAGCCGGTCACCAGGCCGACGTCCAGCATCGACCCCGGGCCCACCGTCACGGTGCCGCCGACCGGCTCGATCGAGAGCACGTAGCGGGGATCGCCGCCGGGGCGGGACAGCCCCAGCCCGCGCCGCTGCCCGACCGTGAACCCGTACGCGCCCTCGTGCCGGCCGACCACGTCACCGGTCTCGGCGTCGACCACGGCGCCGGGGCGGTCGCCCAGGGCCCGGCGCAGGAACCCCCGGGTGTCGCCGTCGGCGATGAAGCAGATGTCGTGGGAGTCGGGCTTGTCGGCGACCGCGAGGCCGCGGGCGGCCGCCTCGGCCCGCACCGCATCCTTGGTCGAGTCCCCCAGCGGGAACATCGCGTGGGCCAGCTGGTCCGCCGACAGCACCGCCAGCACGTACGACTGGTCCTTGGCCGCGTCGACGGACCGGCGCAGCACCCCGCCGGACAGCCGGGCGTGGTGCCCGGTGACGACCGCGTCGAAGCCGAGCGCGACCGCCCGGTCCAGGACCGCGGCGAACTTGATCTTCTCGTTGCAGCGCAGGCAGGGGTTGGGCGTGCGGCCGGCCGCGTACTCGGCCACGAAGTCGTCGATCACGTCGGCGTGGAACCGCTCGGCCAGGTCCCAGACGTAGAACGGGACGCCGACCACGTCGGCGGCCCGCCGCGCGTCCCGGGCGTCCTCCAGCGTGCAGCAGCCGCGGGCGCCGGTGCGGGTCGAGGCCGGGTTGCGGGCCAGGGCCAGGTGCACCGCGGTCACGTCATGGCCGGCGTCGACGGCCCGGGCCAGGGCCACGGCCGAGTCGACGCCCCCGGAGACGGCGGCCAGGACCCTCACCGCGAGCTCGCGGAGGCCAGCACGGCCCGCCGGGACCGCTCGACCGCGCCCGGCAGCGCCGCCAGCAACGCGTCCACGTCGGCCCCGGTCGAGCTGTGCCCGAGCGAGAACCGCAGCGAGCCGCGGGCCAGCGACGGCTCCACCCCCATCGCGGTCAGTACGTGGCTGGGCTGCGCCACCCCGGCCGAGCAGGCCGAGCCGGTCGAGCACTGGACGCCGCGCGCGTCCAGCAGCATGAGCAGCGAGTCGCCCTCGCAGCCGGGGAAGGCGAAGTGGGCGTTGCCGGGCAGCCGGTCGGCCGGGTCGCCGGACAGCACCGCGTCGGGCACCCGGGCCAGCACGCCGGCGACCAGCTCGTCGCGCAGCCCCGAGACCCGGGCCGCGGTCACCGACCGGGCCGCCACCGCGGCCTCGGTCGCGACCGCCAGCCCGGCGATCGCGGCGGTGTTGAGGGTGCCGGACCGGACCTCGCGCTCCTGGCCGCCGCCGTGCAGCAGCGGGGCGCAGGCGACGTCGCGACCCAGCACCAGCGCGCCGGCCCCGACCGGCCCGCCCAGCTTGTGCCCGGTCAGGGTCAGCGCGTCCGCCCCGGACCGGCCGAAGTCGACCGGCAGCGCACCGACGGCCTGCACGGCGTCGGTGTGGAACGGCACCCGGTGGCCGGCCGCGATCGCGGCCAGCTCGGCGATCGGCTGCACCGTGCCGACCTCGTTGTTGGCCCACATCACCGAGACCAGCGCGGCCGTGCCCTCGGCGTCGGCCAGCGCGGCGGCCAGGGTCTCCGGCCGGACCCGCCCGTACGCGTCGACGGGCAGCCAGCGCACCTCGGCACCCTCGTGCCGCTGCAGCCACTGGACCGAGTCGACCACGGCGTGGTGCTCGACCGCGCCGGCCAGCACAAGCCGGCGGCGCGGGTCGGCGTCCCGGCGGGCCCAGAAGATGCCCTTGACCGCGAGGTTGTCGGCCTCGGTGCCGCCGCCGGTGAAGACCACCTCGTACGGCTTGGCCCCGACCGCGGCGGCCAGCCGTTCCCGCGACTCCTCGACCACCCGGCGGGCGCGGCGGCCGGCCGCGTGCAGGGAGGACGGGTTGCCGGTCTCGCGCAGCGCGGCGGCGACGGCGTCGACCGCCTCCGGCAGCATCGGGGTGGTCGCGGCATGGTCGAGGTAATGCATCCCGATCAGCGTACGGCTTCGGTCCCGGCGCGCCAGGCGACGACCGGGGCCGGCCGGGCCCGCCCGGCCAGCACCGCCCCGCCCAGCGCGGCCGCGCACATCAGCAGGTCCAGCCCGCCGGCGGCCCGGCCCAGCGGGAGCACGTCGCGGGCGGCCGCGGCCACCAGCGCCCCGCCCAGGCCGATGCACAGCGCGCTGCCGGTGGAGTCGGCCAGCTGCAGCGCCGAGGAGTTGACCCCGCGCTCGGCCGGCGGGCTCAGCTGCAGCAGCAGCACGGACACACTGGACATGCCCAGCCCCATCCCGAGACCGCCGGCCACCCAGATCGGGTAGATCACCCAGGCCGGCGACCAGGGCTGGGCGACCACGGCCATGCCGGCCGCGGCCACCGCGATGAGCACGAAGCAGGCCCGGATGAGCTGGTGGCGGGGCGCGCCGGCGTGCCGCGCCTGCCAGAACGAGGCCGCGGACCAGCCCAGGGCGCCGAGCGTCAGCGGGAACCCGGACGCGGTCGGCGAGTAGCCGTGCACCAGCGTGAGGGTCAGCGGCACCAGCGACTCGACCGAGGTGAACACCCCGGCCATCAGCCCGCGGAAGGCGATCACGGCCGGCACCCCGCGGCGGGCGCGGGCGGTCCCGCGCGGCAGCAGCACCCGCAGCGACAGCACCACCAGGACCAGCCCGGCCGCCAGCGCCGGCGCCCGGAGCCAGGACACGTCCTGCAGCGACCACTGCACGGCCGCGACCCCGGCGGCGGCGCCGACCGCGGCGACCCGGCGGCCCGGGGTCTTGGCCGCCGGCTCGGCCGGCGGCCGCAGCCGGCGCAGGGTCGGCAGCAGCGCCAGCACCGCCAGCACGACCAGCGGCACCAGCCCGAGGAAGACCCAGCGCCACCCCGGCCCCTGGGCCAGCGCGCCCGCCACCACCGGGCCGACCAGCGAGGGCACCACCCAGGCGGCCGAGATCGCGCCGAAGACCGTGGGCCGCAGCGCCTCCGGATACCGGTCGCCGACGATGACGTACATCACGACGATGAGCAGGCCGACGCCGACGCCCTGCAGCGCCCGGCCGACCAGGAACACGGCCATGTCCGGGGCCAGCCCGGCGGTGAGCAGCCCGGCCAGGAACGCGCCGACCCCGATCAGCAGCGGGGGCCGGCCGCCGACCCGGTCGCTGAGCTCGCCCGCCACCACCATGGCCACGATCGACGTGCCCAGCAGGGCCGTGAAGGACCAGCCGTACCAGGCCAGGCCGTGCAGGGCCCGGACCGCGGTCGGCAGCGCGGTCGCGACCGCGATCGCCTCGAACGCGATGAGGCTGATCAGCCCGACGATGCCGAGGGTCGAGGCCCGGAACGGCCGCGCCAGGATCCCGTCGGTCACCCCCCGAACCTAACCCGGGGGTACGTCAGTTCTTGCGCTTGCCGATCTCCTCGGTGAGCTGCGGCACGACGCTGAACAGGTCGCCGACGACGCCGAAGTCGACCAGCTCGAAGATCGGCGCCTCCGGGTCCTTGTTGATCGCGATGATCGTCTTGGAGGTCTGCATGCCGGCCCGGTGCTGGATGGCGCCGGAGATCCCGACGGCCAGGTAGAGCTGGGGGGAGACGGTGACGCCGGTCTGCCCGACCTGGTTCTGGTGCGGATACCAGCCGGCGTCGGTGGCGGCCCGGGACGCGCCCACGGCCCCGCCCAGGGAGTCGGCCAAGGCCTCGACCAGGCGGAAGTTGTCGCCGTTGCCGAGCCCGCGGCCGCCGGAGACGACGATCGAGGCGTCCGTCAGCGCCGGGCGGTCGCCCTTGGCCTCCACCACCCGCTCCAGGACCGTGGCCGCGCGACCGGTGTCGTCCAGGGTGACCTCGACCGACCGGGTCGACGCCTGCGCCGGGGCCGGCTCGGCGGTGACCGAGTTGGGCCGGACGGTGATGATCGGGGTGCCGGTCCGGACCCGGGACTTCACCACGACCGCGCCACCGAAGATGCTCTGGGTGGCCGTGCCGTCGGCATCGACGCCGACGGCGTCGGTGAGGATCCCGGACCGGGTCCGGATCGCCAGCCGGGCCGCGATCTCCTTGCCCTCGGCCGAGGACGCGATCAGCACCGCCGCCGGCGACTCCGACCGCACCAGGTCGGCCAGCACCGCTACCTGTGGGGTCACCAGGTGCTGGGCGACCTCGTCGGACTCGGCGGCCACCACAGCGGTCGCGCCGTACTCGGCCAGCTTGTCGGTCAGCGGCGCCGCGCTGCCCGGGGCCCCGACGACGACCGCGACCGGCTCGCCCAGCGCCCGGGCCGCGGTCAGCAGCTCCAGGGTGACCTTCTTGACGCTGCCCTCGGCGTGCTCGACCAGAACCAGAACCGATGCCATGACCTGTCTCCTAGAGCAGCTTCTGGGCGGCGAGGAACTCGGCGATCTTCACGCCGCCGTCGCCCTCGTCCTTGACGATCTGACCGGCCTGCCGCGGCGGCCGCGGGGTCATCTCGACCACCTCGCTGGTCGCGTTGGCCAGACCCACCGACCCGGCGTCGAGCCCGAGCTCGGCGACCGTGACCGTGGTGACCGGCTTCTTCTTCGCCGCCATGATCCCCTTGAAGGACGGATACCGCGGCTCGTTGATCTTCTCCACCACGCTCACCACCGCCGGCGTCGCCCCCTGGACCCGGTCGAAGCCGGTCTCGGTCTGCCGCTCGATGGTGACCGTGCCGCCGTCGACGGTGACCTTGCGGGCCCCGGACAGCTGCGGCAGCCCCAGCGCCTCGCTCAGCATCGCCGCCATCACCGACAGCCGGGCGTCGGTCGACTCCGAGCCCAGCACGACCAGGTCGTACGGGATGGTGCCGAGGGCGGCGGCCAGCGTCTCCGCGGTCTGGACCGCGCACGACCCGTGCAGGGCGGGGTCGCTGACGTGCAGCGCCTTGTCCGCGCCCATCGACAGGGCCTTGCGGATCGTCTCGGTCGCCCGCTCCGGGCCCATGGTGAGGACGGTGACCTCACCGCCGTGGGCCTCCTTGAGCCGGAGCGCCTCCTCCACCGCGTACTCGTCGATCTCGTTCATCACGGCGTCGACCGACTCGCGGTCGAGAGTCTTGTCCGACTCCGCCAGCCGCCGTTCGGCCCACGTGTCGGGCACCTGCTTGACCAGTACGACGATGTTCACGTCCTCGGTCCTCCTCCACCCTGAGGTGCGCCGATGTTACTGAAGAGTAGCCAGCCGTGGCGGGTGACCCTGCTCACCGCCACCGCCGTGGCCCCCCAGGCTATTTCACCCGGGACGGCGGCGCCGATCGGCCCGGTCGTACGACTTGCCCCACCGTGCGAGTCTTTCGGCGTGCATCCGACGCTCGAGCTGACCGGGGAGCGCACGCTGCCCGGGATCCCGGCGGAGAACTACTGGTTCCGCCGACACGAGGCCGCGTACGACGCGCTGGTCCCGTTCTGCGCGGGTGCGGTCGTGCTGGAGGCCGGCTGCGGCGAGGGGTACGGCGCGGACCGGATCGCCGCCGTCGCCGGCACCGTGATCGGGCTGGACTACGACCGGGCCGCGGTCGGGCACGTGGCCGCGGCGTACCCGCGGGTGCGGGCGGTGCGCGGCAACCTGGCCGGGCTCCCCGTCCGGGCCGGCCGCGTCGACGTGGTCGCCAGCCTGCAGGTGATCGAGCACCTGTGGGATCAGCCCGGGTTCCTGGCCGAGTGCGCCCGGGTGCTGCGGCCGGCCGGGACGCTGCTGCTGACCACGCCCAACCGGCTGACGTTCTCGCCGCCGAACCGGCCGCTGAACCCGTTCCACCACCGCGAGCTGGACCCGGCCGAGTTCGCCGCGCTGCTGGCCGAGGGCGGGTTCGAGGTGACCCGGCTGCTGGGCCTGCGGCACGGGCCGCGGCTGCGCCGGCTCGACCGGCGGTACGGCTCGCTGGTGGACGCGCAGCTGGCCGGACCGCCCGCGACCTGGCACGTCGAGCTGCGCCGGGCCGTCGCGGGGATCCGGACCGCCGACTTCGTGCTGGCGCCGGACGACCTGGACAGCTGCCTGGACCTGGTGGCGGTGGCGGTCAAGCGGCCGTGAAGCCGATCGGCACGTTCTCGCTCGTGCTGCACACCCACCTGCCGTGGGTCGCGCACGCCGGGATCTGGCCGGTCGGCGAGGAGTGGCTGCACCAGGCCTTCACCGGGTCCTGGCGGCGGGTGCTGGCGCTGCTGGACCGTCTGGCCGGCGCCGGCGCCCGCGACGTGCTCACCCTGGGCGTGACCCCGGTGCTGGCGGCGATGCTGGACGACCCGTACTGCCTGCGCGAGCTGCACACCTGGGCCGGCAACTGGCAGCTGCGGGCCCAGGAGGCGGCGCCCCGGCTGCCGGCCCTGGCCGCGTACGAGTTCCGCGCCGCCACCGAGTGCCTGGCCGACCTGGAGGACCGCTGGCTGACCGGGGGGCTGTCCGGCGCGCTGCGGCCGCTCGCCGACGCGGGCGTGGTCGAGCTGCTCGGCGGCCCCGCCACCCACCCGTTCCTGCCGCTGCTGCAGCCCCGGGTCGCGGCCGGCGCGCTCGCCGTCGGGCTGGACGACGCGACCCTGCGGCTGGGCGCCCGGCCGGCCGGCATCTGGGTGCCGGAGTGCGGCCACGCCCCCGGCCAGGAGGCCCTGTACGCCGCGGCCGGGGTCGGGCGGTTCCTGGTCGACTCCCCCGCGCTGCACGGCGACACCGCCGCGGCCCGGCCGGTCGGCGGCAGCGGCGTTCTGTGCTTCGGCCGCGACCTGGAGGTCAGCTACCGGGTCTGGTCACCGCGGGCCGGCTACCCGGGCGCCCCCGACTACCGCGACTTCCACACCTTCGACCACGCGTCCGGCTTCCGGCCGGCCCGGGTGACCGGCAAGCACGTGCCGCCGGAGACGAAGCGGCCGTGGGAGCCGGACCTGGCCGCGGCGGCCGTACGGCGGGACGCGGCCGACTTCGTCGACACGGTCCGGACCCGGCTGCGGGACCTGGCCGACCGGCACGGCCGCCCGGCGCTGGTGGTGGCCGCCTTCGACACCGAGCTGTTCGGACACTGGTGGCACGAGGGGCCGGACTGGCTGGCCGCCGTGCTGACCGCGCTGCCGGCGGCCGGGGTCCGGGTGACCACGCTGCGGGGCGCGGTCGAGGCCGGCCACGTCGGGCCGCCGGTGGAGCTGGGCCGCTCGTCCTGGGGCAGCGGCAAGGATTGGCGGGTCTGGGAGGGGCCGGCCGTGCAGGACCTGACGCTGACGGCCAAGGGCGTGCAGGAGCGGCTGCTGTCCACCTTGGACGCGCACCGCGGGCCGGTCCGCGACCCGGTGCTGGACCAGCTCGCGCGGGAGGCCCTGCTGGCGCTGTCCAGCGACTGGGCGTTCATGGTCAGCCACGACAGCGCGGCCGGCTACGCCCGGGACCGGGCCGCCGCGCACGCGGGCCGGCTGCACGCGCTGGCCGACCTGCTCGATGCCGGCGACCGGGCCGGCGCCGCGGCCCTGGCCGGCCGGCTGCGCGCCGTCGACGGCCCCTTCGGCCACCTCGACGCGCGGTCGTTCTAGAACAGTCCGCCCAGGCCGGCGCCGCCGCCCTCGTTGCCGATCCGGCCGCGCATCTGCGCCTCGGCGGTGTCCGCGCTGTAGCGCCGGTCGTGCACAGCCTGACCGTCCACGCGGTACCGGGCCCGGCGGCGGCGGGCCTTGACATCCATGACTCCGCCCACGACGAACAGCACTGCCAGGACGCCGAGCGAGATGATCAGCATGCCGCACCTCCGCGAGGTCGCTCCCAGCGTACGGGTGGGGTCATACCGCCGGAGGAGCGTCGGAGGCATCGCCTAGGGTCGCCGCCATGGAGCCCAGACTGCGGGCGCTGTGCGATCTCCAGATCGCCCAAGCGCGAGAAGGCGCCGGCCGGCACGAGTACGACGGCCAGGTCCAGGACCTGTCCCCGGCCGGGGTCCGGAGCGGGCTGGCCGCGCTCGGCGGCCCGGCCCTCCCCGACCCGTACGACGAGGCCCTGGTGGCGGCGAAGGAGGCCGAAGCCCGGGCCTTCTTCGGCGAGCTGCGGCTGCACCGGCGCAACCCGATGCCGCACCTGGAGAACCTCGACGTCGGCGGTTACGACCGGGAGTACGCGCCGGCCGAGGAGCGGGCCGCGGCCCGCGCCCGCCACCTGGCCGCCTGGCCCGACGCCGTGGACGCGTCCATCTCGGCGCTGGACGAGGTCGTGCCGGCGGTCGCCACCGCCACCCTGGGCGGCGCCCGCGGGCTGGCCGCCGGGCTCGACCCGGCCGAGCCGGTCGAGGCGGCGGCGCTGGCGGCGCAGGCCCGGCTGGTGGCCCACCTGGAGTCCGCGGCCGGCACCGGCGACAGCGGCGACGGCGCCCTCGGGGCGGCCGCGCTCGGCGCCGACGGGCTGACCCTGCTGCTGGGCTCGGCCGAGGCGATGCCGGTCGACCTGGCCGCGATGACCGCCCGCGCCGACGCCGAGCGCGACCGGCTGTCGGCCATGCTGACCGAGGCCTGCGGCCGGCTGGCGCCGGGACGGCCGGTGCCGGAGCTGGTGGCCGAGCTGCAGCGCGACCACCCCGACGCCGCCGGCGTGCTGGCCGAGGCCCAGGCGCTCACCGACGAGGTCATCGCCTGGACCAACGAGCGCCGCCTGGTGCCCTACACCGACGGCACCTGCGTGGTCGGGCCGGCGCCGGAGTCGCGGCAGTGGGCGATGGCGATGATGGCCTGGGCCGCGCCGGGCGAGCCCGACACGCCGTCCTGGTATTGGGTGACGCCGCCGCGGCCGGAGTGGCCGGAGCAGGACCAGGAGGAGTGGCTGCAGATCTTCAGCCGCACCACGCTGCCCGCCATCACCGTGCACGAGGTCGCCCCCGGTCACTTCTCGCACGGGATCGCCCTGCGGCACGCGCCGACCGAGCCGCGCCGGTTGTTCGGGAGCAACGCGTTCATCGAGGGCTGGGCCCACTACGTGGAGGAGGTGGCGATCGAGGAGGGCTTCCACGCCGACGACCCGCGTTACGTGATCGGCGTCGCGATCGAGGCGCTTCTGCGGGTGACCCGGCTGGCCTGCGCGATCGGGCTGCACGCGGGCGGGATGACGGTCACCGAAGCGGCGCGCCGGTTCGAGCAGGACGCGTTCCTGGCCGGGCCGGGGGCGATGTCCGAGGCCCGCCGGGGCACGTTCGACCCGACGTACGGACGCTACACCTGGGGAAAGCTGGAGATCCTGGCGCTGCGGGAGCGAGCCCGGCAGCAGTGGGGCGCGGAGTTCGACCTGCCGCGGTTCCACGCCGCCATGCTCGATCTGGGCGCGCCGCCGCTCGGGCTGCTGTCGCACGCGGTCGCCGGCTGACGAGCCCGGCCGGGCCACGGTAGTGTCCGTCGCCATGACCTACGGATATGCGGGTCAGGCTGTCGCGCGCCGACCGGAGCAGCGGATCAAGGCGTCGGACGTCCGCTCCGTGCAGTTCGGCAAGCCGCCGTTCGGCCGCCGCGGCTACGACGAGATCGAGGTGGACGACTTCCTCCGGAAGGTCACCGACGCCCTCGCGCAGACCCGCGGGGTGCCGCCGCTCGACCCTGAGGAAGTGCACCAGGTCGCCTTCCGCAAGCCGCGGATCGGCAGCCGCGGGTACGACGAGGACGAGGTCGACGCGTTCCTCGACCTGGTCGAGGCCGAACTGCGCTGGCGGGCCAGCGCCGAGGGGCAGCAGGAGATGGCCGGGCCGGTCAACGGCCCGGGCGGCTACGGGCCGCCGGGGATGGTCGGGCTCGGCGGGGCGCCGATCGCGGTCGCCCCGCCCGCCGGCCCGGCCGTGCGCGCGGTCACGGTCGCGCTGCTGGCCGACCGGGGCCGGATGCTGGTCACCGAGCTGCCCGACCCGGTCAGCGGCCGGACCGTCTACCGGCCGCCGGGCGGCGAGATCGCCTTCGGCGAGCGCGGCCACGAAGCGGTCCGGCGGTCGCTTCGGGACGACTTCGGCATCCAGCTGTCCGAGGTCCGGCCGATGGCGACGCTGGAGAGCATCCACCGGTTCGCCGGCCGGGACGCGCACGAGCTGGTGCTGGTCTACGAGGTGGCCACGGCCGACCCGCAGGTCTGGGCCCAGGCCCGGCTGCGCAGCCGGCGCGGCGACCTGACCGCGATCTGGGCCCCGGTGGACATGTTCCGCCGCAACGAGGCCCAGCTCCTGCCGGAGGGCCTGCTCCCGCTCCTGGGATGAGACCATCCCGCGCGTGCGCGTGCTGATGCTGTCCTGGGAGTACCCGCCGGTCCTGGTGGGCGGGCTCGGCCGGCACGTGCACGCGCTGGCCGAGGCGATGGCCCGGTCCGGGCACGAGGTCACGGTGCTGAGCCGGCACCCGGGCGACCCCGAGGTTCCGTACGACGAGGTCAGCGGTGGGGTGCGGGTCGTCCGGGTGCCGGAGGACCCGTCGCTGCTCAGCTTCACCGACGACCTGCTGGCCTGGACCATGGCGCTCAACCACGCCCTGACCCGGGCCGGGCTGGCGGTCTGCGCCCAGGCGCCGCCGGACGTGGTACACGCGCACGACTGGCTGGTCGCGCACGCCGCCACCACGCTCAAGCACCATCTCGGCGTCCCGCTGGTCGCCACCCTGCACGCGACCGAGGCAGGCCGCCACCAGGGCTGGCTGCCCGGCCCGCTCAACCGCGGCATCCACTCCATCGAGTGGTGGCTGACGTACGAGGCCCGGCGGGTGATCGCCTGCTCCGCGTACATGCGGTGGGAGGTGACGCGGCTGTTCGAGCTGCCGCCGGAGAAGGTGGACGTGCTGCCCAACGGGGTCGACGCGGCCCGCTGGCAGGTCCCGCCGGACCAGGTCGCGGCGGCCCGGCGGCGGTGGGCCGGGGACGGGCCGCTGCTCGCGTACGGGGGGCGGCTGGTGCACGAGAAGGGGGTGCAGGACCTGCTGGCGGCGCTGCCGCGGCTGGTCCGGCGGCACCCGGGACTACGGCTGGTGGTGGCCGGAACCGGTCCGGACGCCGCCGCGCTGCGGGAGCAGGCCCGGGCCCTGCGGCTGGGGCGGGCGGTGGCGTTCGCCGGGTTCGTCCCGGACGCGGACCTGGCCGCGCTGGTCGCCGCGGCCGACTGCGCGGTGGTGCCCAGCCGGTACGAGCCGTTCGGGCTGGTGGCGCTGGAGGCCGCGGCGGCGGGGACGCCGGTCGCGGCCGCGGACGTGGGCGGGCTGGCCGAGATCGTGGCCGACGGCCGGACCGGGGTGCGGTTCCGGCCCGGTGACCCGGCCGCGCTGGCGGCCGCCGTGGACCGGGTGCTGGCCGACCAGGTGCTGGCCCGGCGGCTGGTCCGGGCCGCGCGGGCCGCGCTGGCGGCCGAGCACACCTGGGCCGGGGTGGCGGCCCGGACCGTGGCGACCTACGAGCTGGCAGCCCGGCAGGAGCGGGCGCTGCACGCGGCCGGGCGGGCCGCGCCCCGGCTGGTCGTCCGGGACGGCAACCTGCTCACCGGGGACGGCTCCAGCTAGGACGGGTCGCGGCCGTACTTCTTCTTGTGCAGTTCGCGGGCCTGGCCGACCCAGTCCTCACGCTCGATCCGGGTGCGGAAGTCGCTCAGCTCGGCCCGGACCCGCTCCAGCTCGACGCCGTCGAGCATCGCCAGCTGGCGGAAGCTGATGATGCCGAGGCCGTGCAGCATGCGCTCCATGGACGGGCCGATCCCGCGGACCGCGCGCAGGTCGTCGGTGACGGCCGGAATCTCCATGGTCGGCGCCTCGCTGGACGTCGGCATCGGGATCCGGGTCCCGGTCTCCTCGTTCTCGGCGGCGATCGCGTCCCGGGCGATGCTCATCGTCGGCTCGTCCAGGCCCAGCTCCGGCGCGGTCAGCTCGGTGTCGGTCGGGGCGTCGCCCTGGGCGCCGGCGCCGGGCTCCTCGGCCACGACCGCCTCGACCGGCTCCGCCGCCACGACCTCGGCCACCGCCGTCGCCGCATCCGCGTCCCCGGCCACCGGAGACTCGGCAGCGATCGGAGTGTCGGCGGTCGGGGTGCCGGCGGTCGGGGTGCCGGCGGCCGGAGCGGAGGACGGCGTCTCGGGGATGACCGGCTCCGGCTCGAACGGCTCCGGGATGAGCGGGTCGGAGCCGGCCGGCTCCATGACGACCGGCTCGGGCAGGGCATCGGTGGCGGCCGCGTCGGCCGGGCCCGACTCGGCGATGACCGGCTCCGGGGTGAACGGCGCGGGCGTGAGCGGGTCGGGCGCGGCCAGGGTGTCGGTGGCCGGGTCGGTGCCGACCAGCTCCTCGTCCCCCGGCACGGCCGGCGCCGCGTCGGCCGGTTCCGTCTCGGTCGGGGCCGGCGTGGCGTCAGCGAGGGCCTGCTCGAAGGCGGCCTCGTCCACCTCCGTGCCGGCCGGCGCGTCGGCCAGCACGTCCCCCACCAGCACTTCGTCGGGCACCACGGTCCCGGACGGCCCCGGCCGGGTGTCCGACCCGGGCAGCTCGGTCAGCCCGGCGTCGGTCGCCAGCACGTCCTCCGGCACCTCACCCGGCCCGCCGATCTCGCGCCCCGGCCCGGCCGCCGAAGCAGCCGCGGATCCCGCGGACCCGGCGTCGGGCTCGATCCACCGCACCGGCGACCGTCGGCGCAGGACGACCCACCCCGCCGCCAGCGTGACCAATACGAACGCCCCCAGACGCCGGGCCCGACGCAAAGCGGTGCGCACGATCCATCCTCCCTCTCGGGTCGCAGAGACCCGCCCAGCTCGTCTGCCCGGGCAGCCTACGGGTCTGCGCTAGCGTGCGCGCGTGGCCGAACCCACCGTTTCCGCAACGATCGCCACGGTAGTGACCGAGAGCGACACCGCGCGGGCGCTCGGCTCCGGTGACGTCGACGTGCTGGGCACCCCGCGGGTGCTCGCGCTGGCCGAGGCCGCGACCGTGCGGGCGGCCGCGGCGAGCCTCTCACCAGGGCAGACGTCAGTCGGCAGCCGCGTCGAGCTGGACCACCTGGCCCCGGCCGGGGTCGGCACCACGGTCGAGGCCGAGGCCACCCTGGTCGACCGCAGCGGCCGAAGGCTCACCTTCGACGTGAGAGTCACCCAGGGTGACCGCACCGTGGCCACCGCCCGGATCACCCGGGCGATCGTCGACCGGGACCGGTTTCAGGCCAGCACCGACGACCGCGGGTAGGCGTCGTCCGGGTCGGTCAGCACGTTGACCAGGTACGGCACCCCGGACGCGAACGCCCGGTCCAGCGCCGCCCCGAGGTCGGCCGGGGACCGCACCGTCTCCCCGGCCCCGCCCAGCGCCCGCACCACCTCGTCGTACCGGGTCTCCGGCCGCAGCTCCGCCGCCACGTCGTAGCCGTAGATCTGGCGCATCGGGTGCTTCTCCAGCCCCCACGCGCCGTTGTTGCCGACCACCATCACCACCGGCAGGTCGTGCCGGACCAGCGTGTCGGTGTCCATCAGCGAGAACCCGGCCGCCCCGTCGCCGAGCAGCAGCACCACCTGCGACGACGGCCGGGCCAGCCGCGCCGCCATCGCGTAGCCCAGCCCGGTCCCCAGGCACCCGTACGGACCGGGGTCGAGCCAGCAGCCGGGCTGGTAGGAGTCCACGTACTTCCCCGCGTACGACACGAAGTCGCCGCCGTCGCCGATGACGACCGCGTCCCGCGCCAGCCGGGACCGCAGCGCGCCGTACACCGACGCCGGCGTGATCACGGAGCCGCCGGCGCCGGCCAGCACCGAGTCGTCCCGGGACCGGGCCGCATCCTCGGCCTCCCGCAACCGCGAGACCCACGGCGCGTGCGCGGCGCCGGTGGCCGCGAGCCCGTCCAGGATCAGGGCCAGGTCCCCGCTCGCGGACGCCGCCAGCGGGCGGTGGGTCGCGACGCCCGCGGCCGAGTCGGCCAGGTGCACCACCGCGGCCGAGCCGAAGTCGCCGAACGCCAGCCGGAAGTCCAGCGGCGTCCCGATCACCACGACCAGGTCGGCCTCCTTGCGCAGCAGCGACCGCACCCGGGAGAACGCCCGCGGGTCGTCGGCCGGCAGCACCCCGCGGCCCATCCCGTTCATGAACACCGGCACGTCCAGCGCGGCCGCGGCCCGGGCCAGCGCCTGCTCGGCCCGCCCGAACCACACGTCCCCGCCCACGACGAACGCCGGCCGCGATGCCGACGCGATCAGCCCCGCCACCGCCGCCACGGCCGAAGGGTCCGGCTCCACCGGGGCCGGCGGCGAGAAGGAGATCGACGCCGAGGCCGGCGAGAAGATCGTGTCCATCGGCACGTCCACGAACACCGGCCCCCGGTGCGGCGACAGCGCCGTGGTCGCCGCCTCCAGCAGGACCGGGCCGATCTCCTCCCCGGTCGACGCCGTCCGGGACAGCTTCGTCACCGGGGCCAGGATCGGCACGTGATCGAGCTCCTGCAGCCCGCCCCGCCCCCAGTTGACCGTGGGCGCCCGCCCGCCGAGCACGACCAGCGGCACGCCGGTGAAGTAGGCCGAGGTCACGGCGGACACCGAGTTGGTCACCCCGGGCCCGGCGGTGACCACGGCCAGGCCGGGCCGCCGGGTCAGCTTCGCGGTGCCCTCGGCCGCGAACGTCGCGGTCTGCTCGTGCCGGACGTCGACGATCCGCACCTTCTGCCGTACGGCTGCGTCGTACATCGGGAACACGTGCCCGCCGGACAGGGTGAACATCTCCTCGACGCCGGCGGCTCGCAGCGCGGCCAGCGCCACGTCGCCGCCGTGACCCTCGATGGTCTCCATGACCGGACCCTACCGACCGGTAGCCGGCCGGCGCGATCATGTCCACCAAGGCTGTGATCACCGGCCGGGCCCGGCCCCGGCGGCCGGTGGTCACCGGGTTGGTGAAGCTGATCGACCCCGCGTGGCGGTCAGCCGGGATCGGCGGCGGCGCGGGTCTTGCGGGCGATGTCGGCCAGCGCGGCCCGCTTGGCCGCCGCGGCCTCGTGGTCGGCGACCCGGTCCCGCACGACCCGGGCCGGCACCCCGACCGCGACCGAGTACGGCGGGAGGTCGCGGTTGACGACCGCGTTGGCCGCGACCACGCTGCCCTCCCCCACGGTCACCCCGCGCAGCACGGTCACCTTGGTGCCGAGCCACACGTCCGGCCCGACCCGGACCGGCGACTTCGCGATGCCCTGGTCCTTGATCGGCACGGTGACGTCGTCGAAGACGTGGTCGAAGTCGCAGACGTACACCCAGTCGGCGACGATCGTGGCCGCGCCGAACTCGATGTCGAGGTACGCGTTGACCGTGTTGTCCTTGCCGAACACGCACTTGTCCCCGATGCGCAGGGTGCCCTCGTGGCAGCGGATGGTGTTGCCGCTGCCGATGTGCACCCAGCGGCCGAGGATCATCCGGCCGAAGCCGCGCCGGGCCTCCAGCGTCACGCCGCGGCCGAGGAAGACGAAGCCCTCGGTGACGATGTGCGGGTTGCGCAGCTTGAACACCAGGAAGCGCCAGTAGCGGGAGAGATACCACGGGGTCCAGGCCCGGTGCCGGATCACCCAGCGCAGGCTGGCCAGAGTGAGGAAACGTGCGCTCCGGGCCACTGGAGCACAGTACGCCGAAGGCCCCGGCGGGCGAACCAGCCGGGGCCTTCGATGCGGGATGCCGGACTACATCGGGCGGACGTTTTCCGCCTGCGGACCCTTCTGACCCTGGGTGACGTCGAACTCGACCTTCTGACCCTCGTCGAGGCTCCGGTAGCCGGTCGTTGCGATCGCGGAGTAGTGCACGAAGACGTCGGCACCTCCACCTTCGACAGCGATGAAGCCGTAGCCCTTTTCGGCGTTGAACCACTTCACGGTGCCCTGTGCCACGTGCCACTCCTCTTACTTCCGAACGGGCCTGCACGGTAACACCCAGAACAGCCCATGTGGAGGCTTAGCCGCCGGGCTTCACACCGGTCACCAGCGCGTTGTAGAACAGCCCGGCCGGCACCACCCGGGACAGCCGCCGGTCCAGCGCGGACAGCCGCAACCAGCCGTGATACGCGAACATGGCCCAGTTCCAGCCGAGCCGGCCCGGCGGCACCGCGGCCTCGAACGTCCGCACCGGCCAGCCGAACCAGGCCGCGGTCAGCTCCTCGGTCCGCACCTCGACGTCGGCCGCGCCGGCGGCGATCGCCAGCCGGCGCAGGGCCGCCGGGGCGAACGTGTGCAGGTCCACCACCCACTCCAGGGCCGCGGCCCGGGACGACTCGTCCAGCTCCCGCTGCGGCCGCCGCCAGCGGCCCAGCCCCGGCAGCCGGGTCACCCGGGTGGTCGCCCACCAGGTCAGCCGGGACAGCCGGCGGGCCACGACGTCGCCGTACCGGGTGGGCTCGCCGGCGAACACGAACCGCCCGCCCGGCTTGAGCACCCGCAGCACCTCCCGCAGGGCCCGCTCCACGTCCGGGATGTGGTGCAGCACGGCGTGCCCGACGACCAGGTCCACGCTGTCGTCCGGGTACGGGATCGTCTCCGCGTCGGCGACCCGCCCGTCCACGTCCAGCCCCAGACCGGACGCGTTCCGCAGCGCGACGGCGACCATGCCCGGGCTGATGTCGGTCACCGAGCCGGTCTTGGCCACCCCGGCCTGCATGAGGTTGAGCAGGAAGAAGCCGGTGCCGGAGCCGATCTCCAGCGCCCGCTGGTACGGCCAGCCGGCGGTGCCGGCGATCAGCTCGAACCGCTCCCG
>DATDKW010000035.1:0-2463 GCA_036519715.1 Mycobacteriales bacterium | reverse complement strand
GGCCCAGCGTCGCCGCGGCCGGGATGGGACCGCAGCTGTAGGTGCCGACGCGACCGGTCGGAACCGTGCACCCTTCGGCCGTGAAGATGATGACGGCCACGTCGTGGGTGTCGAAACCGACCAACCCGCCGCCGCCGATGGCGAGATGTTGAGGATGTTCGGGCGGCCCCCGCGGCCGTCCGGGAGCCGCCGGCCTGCCGGGCTGCGCATCGCCCGACCGGTGCGCAGATGTTGGGTCAGCTCGTGTCGCAGGTCGCCGCGGGCCTGCACGAATAGCGAGCGGTAGATCGTCTCGTGCGACACGTGCATCACTGTCCCGGTCGGGAACCGTCGGCGCAGCCAGCCGGCGATCTGCTCCGGTGACCCCACGTCGTCCGCAGTTGGAGATCGTTGAAGAGTAGGCCTCGATCTGATTCGCACGCCACAAGTGGGTATCCCCGACCAGCCGGCCATGCTGTCGCTGTCGGCTACTTACCGCGCAGGCCGAACGGGTTGCCGTCCGCGTCGGCGAGCACGCAGATCCGCGTCTCTGGTGCGACCTTACGCGGGGCGTCACGCTCGGTTGCACCAGCCGCGAGCAGGGTCTCGCGGGTGGCGTCGAGATCCTCGACGTCGGCGAAGGCCACCGGCCCCCCGCCTGCACCTGCTGGATTGAGGCCGACCTCGAAGCCGTTGATGTTGTAGCCGACGTAATACGACTCGTCGGTGTGCGGTGAGCCGAGCAGCGCGGTGTACACGGCCTTGGCGGCGTCCAGGTCGGACACCGGGATCACTAGGCTGCGGATGGTGGGACTCATATTGATCTCCTGGTGGGTAGGCGATCACATCGCTCTGACCGCTGCTTCCTTGTGACCTCACGCTATTTACGATCACTGACCGACGCTTCTCGATTCCTGATCGGTCTGCGATTCATCGACGATGTCGCCAGGCCGCCCGCAGCGGCTCCAGCATTCCGCCGGACTGACAGGCCGCGCGCGCCTGCGCCGGAGCCCGCCTTCCGCCGGCAGCCGCGGGCTCCTCCCACAGCTACCGGCCGCGGCTGTCTCCGGTGGTCAGCGCTCGGACAGCGCCGCGACAGCAGGCTCCAGCAGCGTTCCCGGCGTCGCACAACCCGGCTCAGCGAGCGTCCGAGCCGGGTCTCCCGCCGCGAAGGAGCCGTCATGTACAGCACCGCCCACGACCGGCCCCACCCGAGTCCGACGCCGGCCCGGTTCGGCGGCAACGCCGTGGCCGGGTTGACCGCCCTCCCCATCCCGGCCGCCTCTCCCCGCCGCAGTCTGCGCGGCCCGCTGGCCTGGGGCGTCGTCGTCGGCGTCGTCCAGGCCGGCGCGCCGCTGGCCTTTCCCTGGCTGCGACCGGTGACCGTCTACGCCCTCTCCCTGCCCTTGATCGCAGCGGTTTACCTCGGCTTTGCCGTCGCCGACGGGCGCCGGCACATCCTCGCCGTCGAGACGGCCGTCGCGTCGCTGTTCGTAATCGTCGCCGCGGCGGCCGTGACCGGGTCGCTGTGGCTGATCGTGGCCGGCCTGGCCGGCCACGGCCTGAAGGACCTGTGGCAGCACCGCACCGGCTTCGTGGCTGGCACCCGGTGGTGGCCGCCGTTCTGTGCCACCGTCGACTGGGTCGCCGCCGCCCTGCTCGCCGGCGCCATCACCGCCGGTCTCCTCCCCGTGGCCTGAGCAGACCTGGCGGAATGTCCGGATCGACCGATGCGGGCCGCCGCCGACGCTCAACCCCAACCGTCCATCCCACACCGACGCGGAGGCCCACGATGATTACCACCGCACCGACCGCCGTCGGCCGCCCGCAGCGGCACCAGCATTCCGCCGGACTGACCAGGCCGCGGCCATGCGCCGCGCCACGTGAGCGTCGGGGAGTCGCCTTCGGCCGCGGCTGTCTGCCGTGATCAGCGGTTCGACAGCGCCGCCACGTTCGACCGGTCGCCGCCTGCCGATCAGCGGCGTGCGGGCACCTGGTCTGCGTCGTCGAGGACGGCTTCGGGCCGGGCCGCGCCCGCGCGGTACACCTCGTCGAACTCGCTGTCGCCCAGGAAGGCGCGGGCGGCTTGCTCGGCGCGCTCAGCGTCGGCGCGATCCAGCCGGTTGGCGGGTCGGTGCCGCCGCTGGCGCCAGGCCTGGGCCGCGCCGAGCAAGCGTGCCGCCTCGCTGCTGTCGCCGCGGGCCACGGACACGCACGCCAGTGCCTCCAGCGCGGCGGCGTGCCCCGGCACGGTCCGCCACGCCCGGCGGTGGAAGAACTCCGCGCTGTCGAGGTCACCGTCGGCCTCGGCGACGTGGCCGAGGCCGACCAGGGCGGCGGCGGTCCACTCCGGCTCGGTCAGCCCGGCCAGCAGCTGCTGCGCAAAGGTGAAAACGCTCCCGCGCTGCGGTCAGGTCGCCGCGCTCGCGGGCGAGCAGTCCGTCGCCGACCGCTGCCCGCGGATTGCCCTCGGCGCCGAGCTGC
>DATDKW010000034.1:0-8511 GCA_036519715.1 Mycobacteriales bacterium | reverse complement strand
ACGCACCGCTTCGCGATGTCCGACTTCCTCGGCGCGTACGACACCTTCGGCGATCCGGCGTCCAGCGGCGCGCTGAAGGTCCTGATCTCCGCGGACTGAGGCGCGGATCGCGCCGGCCCGGGGCCTTGATCCCGGGCCGGCACAACCTCCGGACCCGGTCCGCCACATCAACACAGTCCACAGTGGACCGGACCGTGGGTCAGGTCCTTCGACTCTGTGCCGCGGTGACCGCGAGCGAGACGATGGCAACGGAGGTGAGCTGGATGAACGCGATGATCGTGGTCGAGTCGTCCTTCGGTAACACGCTCGCGGTGGCCAGGGCGGTGGCGGACGGGCTCGGTCAGTACATGACGGTCGACGTCCGCGAGGTGGAGGTGGCGCCACTGAACGTCGGCGAGGCCGTCGACCTGCTCGTCGTCGGCGGCCCCACCCACGCCTTGGGGATGAGCAAGCCCGCCACGCGCCGTGAGGCAGCCCAGCAGGCCGGCCATCCGGCCTCGGTTCCGCCTGGTGTGCGCGAGTGGCTGGAGTCCGCACCGACCGGCATCCTCTGGGCGGCGGCGTTCGACACCAAGATCAACAAGAGGTGGGTGCCGGGATCGGCCGCCCGCGCCATCGCGCAGCAACTGCGCCGGCTCGGCGCCGTCCTCGTCCTCGACCCTGAGTCGTTCCGGGTCACCGCCACGTCCGGACCGCTGGCCGCCGGCGAGCTCGACCGGGCGCGGCGATGGGGTGAGCACCTGGGCAAGTCCATGGCCCTCACCGGTGCTGTCGAGACACAGCATTGAGGAGTGATGATGCGGACAACGAAGATCATCGATTCGGCCGCCGACGTGGCCGAGGTGGTGGTGCGCCGCATCGGGGATGCGGGAAACGGCCGCGGCCGGGCGGTCGCCCGGCGCATGATCCACGAGGGCCGGCGAACCGCGGCGTACTCACGGGGACGGCTGCAGGGGCTGCGCTACGCGGCGGCCGGGCGGCATCCCGACGAGACGGTCGCCGACGACATCCTGGCCGACCGGGTCCGGACGTCGCTGGGTCCGGTGCTGCACCGGCTGGACCTTCCGCGCCTGCACGTCACGGTCGAGCGGCACATCGTCACGCTGCACGGTGATGTCGGCAGTCTTTCGGACGTCAGGACCATCGGACGTGCGGTCGCGGCGGTGCCGGGAGTGCTCGGCGTCCGCTCCGCGCTGCATGTCGGCCTGCTGCGCGGTGATACCCGGCCGTCCTGGAGTCGACGATCCGCAGCGCCGTCGCGGGCGTTGGAGCGGCTGCTCGAGGCAGCGGACCGCGGCGGGGTCGAGCACGCGCGACGGGCCGCCGCGGTCGCGGCGGTGCTCAGCGGGATCGCGACGTGGCTGCCCGGCGAGGACTGGCGCCGTGTGCGGGTGCACCTGCCCGCAGACGTACGGTCCTTCGCCCGGCGGGGATCCCGGCCGACCGGGAACGGACGCGACCTCGTCACGACTGTGGCCGAGCGGCTGGAGATCCCGGGTCCCGTCGCGGCTCAGACGGTACGTGCGGTCGCGGAGGAGCTCGCCCGGCTGGTACCGGAGAGGGCCGCGGCGATCGAGTCGGTTCTGCCCGAGGACACCCGTGCCGACAAGGCCGGGGAGCGTGCCGGCTGATCCCGACGCCGGGTCAGCGGGCGCAGGTCGGCCTGGAGTGCGCTCCTCCGCCGAACCAGCCTGTCCGCCATCTCTCGAGGTCGGGTGAGTCCAGTGCGTACCGCACAGCCGGCGATCGGATCCGTCCAGGACCCTGCTGCACCGGTCCGTCTGAACGTGGACCGGCGGGCGGCCCGCCGCCCGCCGGCGGACGTGCTGCACCCATGACGGATGGTGGCCTGCGATGACGACCTACGCGCCCGCACCCCGGTCACAGTCCGCTGGTGCGACCCGGCTGGCCCGGGATTCCGGCCGGGCCACGGCGGCGTACCGGGTGGCGGAGGTCTGCCTGTTCCTCGCCTCCGTCGCGTTGTACTTCGGTGTGCGCGGGCTGACCGAGGGCCGACCGGCCAAGGCCCACCACAACGCCGCCTTGGTGCTGGCGGCGGAGCGCGCGCTGTCCCTCGACCACGAACGGTTCCTGCAGCAGTCGGTGGTCGGCTCCGCGGCCGCGACCAGGCTGGCGAACTGGGTCTACATCTTCGGCCATTGGCCGGTCATCGCGGTGGTCCTGAGCTGGCTGCTGATCCGGCATCCCGTGGTGTTCCGGCACGCCCGAAACACGATCTTCGCCTCCGGGCTGATCGGCATGGTGGTGTTCGCCGTCTTCCCGGTCGCGCCGCCGCGGCTGTCGGTGGCCGGCCTGGTGGACACCGTGACCGAGCAGTCCGACGCGTACCGGGTGCTGCAACCGGTGGCCTTCACCAACCAGTACGCCGCGATGCCGAGCCTGCATGTGGGCTGGGACCTCGTCATCGGACTGGCCTTGTACGCGGCGGCGTGCCACCGCTGGCAGCGGATCCTCGGGATCGCGCTGCCGCTGGCCATGGCGAGCGCCGTGCTGCTCACCGCCAACCACTACCTGCTCGACGTGGTGGCCGGCGCCGTGCTCACCAGCGCGGTATGGGCCGCGACCGGCGATCCGGGCGGGCGGCTGCGGCCACTGTGCCGTCAGGCCCTGCTGCGGTCGCGGCCGGCCGCCGTCCGGACACCGGGAGCCCGCTGGTGACCACACCGGGCACGACCGCGCGCTGGCGCCGCCTGCTGGCCCATCCGGGCACCGGACGCTTCGGCATCGCCGTCGCCATCCTCGCCACGGTCGCGATCGCCGCCGTGACGCTGCCGGCGCTGCCGAGCTTCACGCCCTGGCCGGCACTGCTGGGCCTGCTGCCGTGGACGATCGGCAAGTACGTGCTGTGTCCGCTCCGCTGGCACGCGCTGTCCGAGAGCGGGCGTCCCCGGTCCTGGCACGCCGCCGCATACGCGGAGTCCGAGCTCCTCGGGCTGCTCACGCCCGGGCACGTGGGCGCGGACCTCTGGCGGATCCGCCGGCTGGCCCGGGCCGGGATGCCCCGGCTGTCCGCGGTGGCCGAGGTCGCGCTGGACCGGTTCGTCGGCGCGGTCGGCCTCGCCCTGTTCGTGGGCTTCGCGGCGACGGCGCTGCCGATGCGCATGGCCGTCTCCGCGGCCTGTCTTCTCGCTGCCGCGGTGGTCCTCCTCCTGCTCCTGCGCCGGTTCCGCCCGGCCTGGGTGCCGCAGCGGAAGCTGCCGGCACCGGGACAGCTCGTCCGCGGCCTGCTGCTGTCCGTCGGGTACCAGGCCTCGATCGTCGCTCTGCTGGTCGGCACGCTCGCCGCGACGGGCCAGTCCGTGCCGCCGCTGGCGGTCCTGGGCGCGTTCGGGGCCAGCCAGCTGGCGGGCGCCGTCCCTGGGCCGAACGGGGCGAGCCCGCGGGACGCGGCTCTGGTCGTCGCGCTGTTCGCGCTCGGCGTCCCCTGGCCCGCGGCGCTCGGCGCGGTCAGCCTCAAGGCGTTGCTGGCCTGGGCGCCGGCTCTGCTGCTGGGCGGCAGCTGCCTGCTGTTCGCCCGGCGCCGGTCGACCGGCGCCGCGCCGGCCGGAGGGTGAGGCGACGGTGAGCGGCAGCGTGCTCGCCGTGGCCCACCGGGCCGGGAACTCGCTGAGCGGGTTGCACGGCGCGGCGCTCGCCGGTGCCGACGTGATCGAGGCCGACGTGCATCTCCACCGCGGGCGGCTGGAGGTCCGGCACCTGAAGACGATGGGTCCCCTGCCCTGGCTGTGGGACCGGTGGGAGCTGCGGTCGGCGACCGCGCCGCGCCTGGGGCTGGCTGAGCTGCTCGCGGCCGCTGACGTCGGGAGCACCTTCATGCTCGACCTCAAGGGCCGGCATGTCGCCGGAGGCGAGGCCGTCGCGCGCATGCTGCACGAGATCGCGCCCGGCCGGCGGGTCCTGGTCTGCTCGCGGTACTGGCCGGCACTGGCGCCGTTCGAGCGCCTGCCGTGGGTCGGCACGGTTCGCTCGGCCCGCAACCGGGCCGAGCTCGGCCTGCTGCTGCGATGGCTCCGGCGGACCGGTCAGCCCGGGTACGGCGCGTCCGTGCACCGGTCACTGCTCACCCCGGTGACGGCGATCCGCCTGCACCAGCGGCTCCAGCTCGTGCTGACCTGGCCTGTCGACGACCTCGCGGCCCTCGACGCCGTCACGCCGCTGGCCCGGACGGGAAACCTGGGCGTGATCAGCAACGAGGACACGATCCTGCGCGAGATCCGCACCCGCCGCGGCTGAGTCCTGTCGACTGCCACCGAGGATCCGCCTCGACGCGGGACGATCGGCTCCTCCTGTTCGGGACGTTCAGCGATGGCCCCAGCAGGCCCACAGCGGGACGGTGGGAGACAGCAGTAGTCGTGCCGAAGCGAGTCCACGCACCGGCGCTGCTACTCCCGTCCTGGGGAGATCCGATGAAGCTGTTGCTGATCGTGCTGGGAATTCCGCTGGCCATCGTCATGGTGAGCAAGGATCCGCAGGCCGCCGCCGACGGCATCGCGTCCCTGCTCGTCCTCGGAGCCACCCTGCTCAGCGGCACTGCCGAGGTCCTCAACGAGGTGTTGCGGAGCATCTCCGGCTGACGCGCCCCCAGCCGAGCGATGCCTGACGATCCGACGCACCTGCGCGGCTCATCGGTGGTCGGCCGGACCCGGCACTATCGCGACCGGGCAGGTGGCGTGCCGCGACACGTGACCGGCGACCGAGCCGAGCGGTCC
The DNA here is from genome assembly GCA_036519715.1 of Mycobacteriales bacterium. GTDB lineage: Bacteria > Actinomycetota > Actinomycetes > Mycobacteriales > CADCTP01 > CADCTP01. Next base: position 3,781 of record DATDKW010000034.1, on the reverse strand, counting down.
TCTGCCGGCACCGACCACGACGAGACCGCAGCCGTGACTGGCGTCGATCAGCGCCCGGGCCGCGGCATGGGAGGCGATCCGGCGCTCGACCTGGACGTAAGGACGGTTCCGCAGCGCCGGCTCCAGCGCGTCGTCCTGGATGTCGGCCACCAGCCCCGCCAGACCTCCCGGATGTACGGACTGCTCGACCCCAGCGGCGGGCGGTGGTCCTGGCCAGACCCCCGGCACGGCGGTGAGGACGACGAGTGGCACGGCCCGCCGCGCCGCCGTGGCCACTGCGAACTCGACCGCGGCTGACGTCTCCGGGGCGTCGTCGATGCCCACGAGGACCGGGCCGGTCCAGTCCGCCGGGTCTCCACGAACGACGACGACGTCGGTGGCCGGGTGCCGGGTCACGCGCTCGCCGACCGATCCGAGCAGCAACCCGGCGAACCCGCCGAGCCCGCGCGATCCGACGACGAGCAGGTCAGCGCCGACACCGGCCGCCGCCAGCTCCGTGGCGGCGTCACCGACGACGATCCGGACGGACACCTCCACCTCCGGCCGGGTCATCTCGGCCTCGGCCTCGGCCTGGCCGGCGACATCGGTCGCCTCCCGGCGGACCACCTGGGGGCCGGTCCACAGCATCGGCTGCCCGTGCAGGTCCTCGACCGCCACGCAGCACAGGCAGAGTCCGGCACCTCGGTCGGCCGCCTCGATCGCCGCCCACCGCACGGCCAGCAGGCTCGGCGCACTGCCATCGATCCCGACGACGATCCTGCCGGTCATGTCCGCCTCCTCAGGCTCACCGTCAGTCCAGCCACGACGGCAGCGGACGGCCAGGGCCATTCGTCCCGTGCACTGGGCCGTGGTCCGGCACGCCCCGTGTCCGGTCGCCGTCGTGCATCAGCAAGCACGGCAAGGACCTTCGGCTCTCCCGCACCGGCACGTGTGTTCTCTACGTTAGAGGCAGCGAGACCCTCCCGAAGGGGGTGGCGGCAGTGCCTGGTCCCCAACCACCGTGCGACCACGACGGCCTGGCCGTGCTGACGTTCGAGGAGTGCCTCCGGCTCGCGGCGTCCGAGCCGGTCGGGCGACTGGCCTTCGCGGAAGCGGGTGAGATCCGGGTGCTGCCCGTCAATCACCAGGTCGTCGACGGCCTCATCGCCTTCCGGACCGGCGACGGCGCCAAGCTGGGCGCCGCGATCCAGAACTCCGTCGTCGCGTTCGAGGTGGACCGGTACGACCGGCTCGACCGCACGGGCTGGAGCGTTCTCATCAAGGGCAGGGCCCACGAGGTCACCGATCCCCGGCTGCTCGCCCGGCTCGACGCCACCGGAGTGCAGTCGTGGAACAGCCGGGTCCCACGGCCCAACTGGGTCGTGGTCCGACCCGACGAGGTCACCGGCCGCATGCTCTGATCACGTGCCCAGCGGGATCGTCCAGCTCAGGCACGTTCCCCGCGGCTCGTTCGGCCGGACGTGGAAGGTGCCGCCGCGCCGTTCGGCCCGGTGGCGCAGGTTGTCCAGGCCGCTGCGTCGGGTGCTGGCGCCGAGCCCGTCGCCGTCGTCACGCACCTCGAGCTGGAGCCGGACCGCGGACCTGGTGAGGTCGACGTCGACCCTCCGGGCATGCGCGTGCCGGGCCACGTTCGCGAGCGCCTCGCGGAGAACGGCGACGACGTCCTCGGCCACGTCGTCCGGCAGCGCGTCGAGCAGGCCGGAGAACCGGACGGACGGCTCGAAGCCGAGGGCGGGGGTGAGTTCGGCCGCGACGTCCAGCAGCTGCGCGCGCAACCCCGGCATGCCGGACTGCGGCAGCAGGTGCAGCTGGAAGATGCTGGTCCGGATCTGCCTGATGGTGTTGTCGAGATCATCCACAGTGGACAGGATCCGGTCGGCGGATCGGCCCTTCTCCAGGGTCGCGGCGACACTCTGCAAGGTCAGACCGGCGGCGAAGAGCCGCTGGATGACGTGGTCGTGCAGGTCCGCGGCGATCCGCTCCCGTTCCTCGAACATGCTGGCCCGCTGCTTCTCCGCCCGGGCTTCCGCGAGCTCGATCGCGACCGCGGCCTGGTTGGCGAAGCCGGCGGCCAGGTCGAGCTCCTCGACGTCGAACGGTGCGCCACCCCGGCGACGGGCGGCCCAGAGCACCCCGCGCGCACCCCCGGCACCGAGGAGCGGGACCGCGAGGACAGGCCCGAGCTCCACCGGCGGGGTGACCAGGAACCCGGCCGCGCTCTCCTCGCCGATGTCCGAGCGCAGCGGCACCAGGCTGGTGAAGACGCGGCCGGACAGCGAATCGGACAGCGATAGGCGGGTTCCGAGCAGCTCGGCGGCATCCGCCCCGACGGCGACATCGACACGCAGGTCGCCGTCGGCCGGCAGGACGACCGTGACCAGATCCGCGCGGGCGAGCTGTCGGCTCGTCTCGGCGATCAACCGGAGTGAGCCGATCGCCTCGTCCGGATCACCCGACAGGACCTGCCGGGTGATGGCCGCCTGCGCCTGGAGCCACTCGCCCCGCAAGCGCGCGGACTCGTACAGGCGGGCATTACCGATCGCGGCCGCGGCCGTGGCGGCCAGCGCCTGAGCCAACTCCTCGTCCTCGGCGGTGAAGGCGCCCCGGTGGCTCTCAGCCAGGTAGAGGTTGCCGTACACCTCGTCACGGACCCGGATGGGCACCCCCAGGAAACTGGCCATCGGCGGGTGGTCCGGAGGGAAGCCCGACGACCGGTCGTCCTCGTCGATGCGACCGAGACGAATGGGCGCGGGGTCGTCGATGAGCGCCCCGAGCAGTCCCTTGCCCTGGGGGAGGTCGCCGATCCGCCGTACGACATCCGGTGGCATGCCGCTGTGGACGAACTCTGCCAGGCCACCCCGGGAGGAGATCACGCCCAGCGCGGCGTAGCGCGCTCCGACCAGGTCACGGGCCGCGTCGACGATCCGCCGCAGAACCACCGGCAGAGCGAGGTCGCTGGACACCATCTGGCTGGCACGCAACAGGCCCCGCAGCCGGCCCTGCGTGCCCATGACCTCCTGGGCGCGCTCCACCAGCTGGCCCAGCAGCTCATCGAGCTCCAGCCGGGGCACATCAGGGAACGTCAGCGGCGGAATCGGTTTAGCTGCGCCGTCCCGGTCCAGCGCAGGCGCATCCCGGCGGCCTTCCTCAGAGGGCTGCATCGGAGCTAGTCCGGACCTCGGGCACCGGGGGCGCGCACCCAGGGCAGGCTGTGGTCATCGAGCCCTCCACGACTGGCATCGATGTCGATCTGCCACCCACCTTCCTACTCCTGAGCTCGATCCCAGGACAAGGGATGGACGGGATCGCGAAGGCGGAGGACCGAGGGCGGAGGACGCCGAGGAGGGGACCTCCGACCCTGGGCCACACCGCGGCCTGCCGGTGGGATGGAGGTGAGGAGGTGGCCGCCATGACGTACGAGGATGCGGTGGTCGTGGCCATCGATGAGAAGGACCCGGATCCGGGGATGCTGCGCTGGGCGGCCGTGGAGGCGGTCGGGCGGGGCAAGCGGCTGGTGGTGGTCCACATCTGCGAGTGGCTGGAGGGCGAGCGGCCTCCGCGCCCGATGTACAGGTCCGCCGACCGTCCTCCCGGCATCCGGGTCGGGCCGGAGCGGGTCGTCGGGGCTGCCCTCGACCTCGTACGGGGCGAGTTCCCCGGCCTCACCGTGACCGCGGAGATCGGCATCGGCCGGCCGACGCCGGCGCTGTTGAAGCTGTCCGAGGACGCGGCGATGGTCGTCGTCGGCGCCCGCGGGGTGGGCGGGTTCCCGGGGCTGCTG